>JBJDXT010000090.1:0-1538 GCA_051866795.1 Candidatus Onthomonas sp.
GTAGTTCTCCTTCAGCCAGGGGATGATGATGGATGTATCCAGTCCGCCGGAATAGGCCAGGACTACCTTCTTGATTTCGCTCATGTTGACTGCCTCCTATTGGACTGCGGCTCGGGGCCGGATGCACGGTAAACCGGCACGCCGCAGCGCTCTTTCTTTGTCGTGGATAATCATACCACCCCTCCCTTTTGTTGACAATCCCCATTTTGCATAATTTTTCGTTTTCTCCCCGCTCTGTCCTGTATATTTCCACGGATTTATGGATGAATATTCATTTTAGATGAATTTTTAATGATATTTATACATTTTCATTCGCGCGTACGAAACGTTGGACTGCCCCTGCTGATGACGGAAATTTTATTTTCAATCCCCATTGACAACTTTCGTTGTCAATGGTATCCTATAGATGACAAGGATCGTTGTCAATTTGACGTAAATCCTGGTCAAAGGAGGGATGCAGCTTGCCGCTGAAAAATCACTTGAAGGAATACCGGGCCCGGCTGGGTGTCAACCAGCAGGAGTTGGGCAAATTGATCGGTGCCTCCCGGCAGACGGTGAGCCTGATCGAACGGGGAGATTACTCCCCCTCTGTCACCCTGGCGCTGAAGATTGCCAAGGTGTGCAACTGTACCGTAGAAGAAATTTTCGAGTACGAGGAGGAATAAAAGATGAGAGACGAGCGCAAGGAAGAGATCCGTCAGGAGGATCGGAAGTGGGGCTGGAAATTTGCCCTGATTATTGTGGCCAGCGTTTTTGTGGGCATTCTTGCCGGACTGAGTCTGGGCATTCTGGACGGCATTGACGGGACACTTTTGGCATGGCTCTCCGGCTGTGCCGCCCCCCTGGGGGCGCTGGGGGTGCTGTGGCTGACGCTGATTGTCGCCGTCAGCACCGCTCTGGTCAACTGCCGGCAGGCCAAAGCTCTGGCCCAGACCGCCGACTGCACCGACAGCGGCTGGGAGATGGTGGAGCGGAAACAGGGCGCCGCCCTCACCGCCACCACCGTCCAGGTTGTCGTGGTCTATACCTGCTTCGGCATCACCGCCGCCGGAGGCATGCAGGCGGTGCAGGCAGATCTGCTGGATCCCATCCTCTTTCTCATCGCCCTAGCCCTGGATCTGCTGGGCCTGGTGTTCTCCCTAGTGTCCAGTGTGGCCATTCAGCGGTGGGTGGTCAACGCCATCAAGGAGCAGAATCCGGAGAAAAAAGGCTCCGTCTTCCAGGTGAACTTTAACAAGACATGGCTGAAGAGCTGCGACGAGGCGGAGCTGAGCCAGATCTACCGGGCGGGCTTCCAGGCCTATCGGGCAGGGCACTACGCCTGTCTGGCCGTCTGGATGGTCACCGTGCTGACCGGCATGATCGGCTGGCTGAACTGGGGTGCCATCCTGGCGGTGGGGGTCATCTGGCTGGTGCTCCAGAGCGCCTACTGCGTCAGTGCCCGGAAAAACGGCAACCAGGCAGTCGCCATCTGAGCAAGCGCTATAGGTATTACAATGATGCGTGACAAAAAGGAAAAAGGGTAGCGAATAGGAGTG
>JBJDXT010000091.1:0-137 GCA_051866795.1 Candidatus Onthomonas sp.
AGTCGGTGCCGCTGGCCACCACGATGGTGTCAAACGTCTCCACACCCAGCGCTTCCTTCAGCTCGTCTGCGGTGGCATAGGCAGTCTCATACCGGGTGTCACCAGAGATACGGTGGACGCTTCGGCTGTGCTCCAAA
>JBJDXT010000091.1:237-6557 GCA_051866795.1 Candidatus Onthomonas sp.
ACGGGGATTTCTTCCGTTTTGGTCTCCCCACAAGTTTCACAGGTATAGGTGCGAATGCCCGTTTCTTCCTCGGTCGGCTCCTTGGTGACCACACCGTCGTCCCAGCTGTGGCCCAAAGCGTCCACTTCGTCGTCAATGTAACTGTCACCACAGGTACAAGTATAGGTGGTATAGCCTTTTTCGGTGCATGTGGGGGCAGTCACTGTTTTGGTGTAGCTGTGTGTGTGCTCCAAAACGGGGATTTCTTCCGTTTTGGTCTCCCCACAAGTTTCACAGGTATAGGTGCGAAGACCCGTTTCTTCCTCGGTCGGCTCCTTGGTGACCACACCGTTGTCCCAGCTGTGCCCTAGCGCTTCCACCTCTCTGGTCTCAACAGCATCACAGTTTGCGCAGGAACGGCGCTCAACGCCGGCTTCGGTGCAGGTGGGAGCGGCAGTCTGAACCCAATCTCCCCAGCTGTGGCCGGTCATAGGAATAGTCTCCTGATAGCTGTCTCCACAGTTGGGGCAGGTGTAGGTGATCGTTCCGTCTGTGGTGCAGGTGGCTTCAGTGGTCACCTCACTCTCATAGTGGTGAGATCTACAGGTATCGCCGGCAGTGGGTGTATAGTCGGTATCAGACATGGGGTAGTCGGTATGGAAGCGCTCCGTATTGTATTCATCGTCCCGGGTGTGACTGCCAAAGTTCTCCTCACATTTTAGAAAATACTTGTATTCCGAGCTGCCGGCGTCCCAGGTGGAGTCCAGATTATAGTACAGATCGCTTAACTGAGCAATATTCCAGCCGTGTGGGTCTGTGTTCCCGGTGCCTGCGATGAGGCGGCAGTCTACCTCCAGCTCCAGGGACAGGCGGTACAGCAGAACCGCATAGCCCTGGCAGACGGCGGTGCCGTTCTCCAACGCGGCATAAGCGGTGTATTGGAGCTTATAGCTGGAATCGTTGACATGGTCGTGGTCGTAGGTCACATGTTCGCAGATATAGTCGTAGATCGTGCGCAGCTTCAGATAGTCCGGCGCATCCGAGAGATCCCAGGACTGCAGCAGCTCCTCAACGGTGCCGTCCACCTCCTGCTCCTGGTCGAGGGTGGTATAGTAGGTAAACGTGAAGGGGATGGTCCATTGATAGACAGTCTCCCCGTCGACCTCAGCAGACTGAGCGGTTGCATTTTCGTACTTCCATCCGCCATACTGCCATCTCAGGTAGTCTCCTTCGGTGGGAACTCCTGTATGGATCAGAGCGTAGTCTGCGATCTCCCTGACCTGGGCTTTAAAATCGTCTTGCGTATAGGTGTCGCTGAATGCAGGCGTCTGAAAATAAATTGTAATATTTTCGCTGCGTTCCTTCATGCCGTCGCGTACTATTAGGCCTGCCTCCTCGACAGAAGATAAATAGTTCGGCTCTGAGCAAGGTGAGACGGGCTGTTCCCAAGAGTTGAGATCCGCCGATGTCAGAATTTCGCTGTAAAGCGGATTGACATAGCTGTCAGAGACAGCGATCCCGGTGCTTGCAGCCGCGCTGGCCGGAAACGGGAGGCCCAGGCCGGCTGCCATTGCCAGAGCAAGGAAAAATGCGGTCAGCTTTCGAGGCGTTTTCATCTGATTTCCCTCCTGCGCAATCGGAAAAATTCCCTGATATTATACGAGAAATAAAGGAATTCCGCAAGGGGATGTATTCTGAAGCGAAACGTTTTTGGCGAAAAAAGTTTTTGGAGCCTTGGGTGAAATTATATCCGATACGAAGGAAGAAGATGTAAAAAATACAGAAAAATTATGAAAGATGTCTTGACTGCGCCTCTGTATATATGGTAATATTTGCGAGGATATATGTTTCTCTCGCTTTTGTCGTATGTGCGATGCTTTGCCTGCGGCCCGGTTGAAAGGGACATAGCTGTTTTTCCTGTTCCGTCTGGCAGTGTGCAGCAGCGGAAGGGAATGGGGAGCCTGCCTGGTATGCCCCGGTTCATCTCCAGAAGAACTCTGCGCAACAAGAAAGGAAGGAAGTACTGCAAATGAAGAAGAACGCAAAGCGCTTCTTAAGCATGCTGCTGGCGCTCTCCATGGTGTTCGGATTGCTTGTATTCCCTGCATCAGCAACCGAAACGGAAGAGCCTGCGTCGCCTGCCGAGACTGCGGCAGACGTTACGCCGACAGTTCAGGCGACTGAAGAAGCAGAACCTGTCTCTCAGGGGAGTGAAGCTGCGAAAACCGGTGTGACGGTGGAGGACAGCTCCTTCACCTATACGCTCAGAGCGGATGCGATTGATGTCTCCGATGTGAGCGCCACCAGTGTTGTGGTCCCTGAGGACGCGGAGATTGACGAGGACAACCGTGAGATCATCGCCGTCAGCGATGAACTGCAGAACATCACCGTTGTGAACGAAGACGGTGAGTCTGTCGCTCTGACGGAGGAGCAGATTCAGACCATTCTGTATCTGTACAGTCAGTACCAGCAGGTCATGTCTGACAATGCCAATATCTACGGCGTCCAGACCCCCTTCTTCCTGGAGTTCAACGATGACGCTGAGGACGGCCTGGGCATTCTGGGCGAGATGCTCGTTCTGGCCGGCGCGTCTGTGGACGACGTCAGAAGCGGCAACTACAGCTATGACGACCTGGTCGGCATGATCCAGAACTTCATCTACACCTATGATCTGGGTGCCGACTACTATGGCTCCGCCATCCTGAGCGCCCGGAAGGAGGCCCTGCAGGCGGTGGAGGACTCCGGCGCCAAGACAGAGGCCCAGAAGCTGCTGGCCCTGAACAACTGGCTGGCTCAGAACTGCACCTTTGATATGCCCTACATCATGAACAGCGATTCGGATGGAAACGGCACCATCGAGGACGACGAGAAGATCATGGAGGCCCCCAACGGCTCTCCCAAGCACGAGCATTATGATGATGTCTACGAGATCGTTCATGAGGACTATCTGGACTCCATCGAGCAGAGCTTCCATGACCAGATCTACAATGCCGTCGTGGCAGACCTGCGTCAGCAGTACTACGAGAATGCCATCCGGCAGATCGTCTATCAGCAGGCTTACGACCAGTATATGGCTGATAACTGCGACCATGAGTGGGAAGCTGCCTTTACTTGGACAGAGACTGAGGACGGTTACAGCGCCACCGCCGATGTGACCTGCGACAAGTGCGGAGCTGCTTATGAGAACATCGAAGCGACGGTCGTGCTGGATGAGGAAAAAAGCGTAGAGGCTACCTGCACGGAGGCTGGCAAGAACGTCTATGTGGCCACTGCTGTGGTTAAGGACGAAAATGACGAGACCATTGGCACTTTCACCGATACGAAGGAAGTAGAAGTGGGTGCGCTGGGTCATGATTATAATGAGGGCGTCTGCACCCGCTGCGGTGCGGAGGATCCCGATTATGATGCTGGTTCCGGCGGAGAAGGCGGAGACCAGGGCGAAGGCGGAGACCAGGGCGAGACCGAGGGAGAAGACAATTCCGGAAACGTCTCTGGCGGCGACGAAGCTCAGACGCTGAACGAGGACGAGGAGAGCTCCCTGGAAGACAAGGCTGAAGAGTATGCCAATGGCGTTGCTGACGCATTCATGGAAGAGAATGCGGATGCCATCGCAGAGGACGCTCCCGGTTTCGTGGAAGCTACCTTCGGCGAAGAGGTTGCTGCGCAGCTGGCAGCAGGCTGTGACGACTTCATTGCAGACGCAGAGGAAAATGGCGTCGAAGTCGATCCGGAGAATGCTCCCGGCTACAAGATGACCGTCGAGGAGATCACCCAGAACACCATGGAAAACGAGAAAATCGTTGACCTGGATGGCGACGGTGAGAACGACACGACTGCCAACGATGCGATTCCCATCTACGCACAGGCCGCTGCTGAGAGCATGACTCCTGCCGTTATTAACGGTTGGAAGGGCTGCCACATCGGTGCGCTGGGCTTCGGTACCGCCGTTTGCCTGGGCTACACCAAGGCCTATACCTATCTGGTTCAGTGCATGCACCCCGAGGTCTACGGCACCAGTGAGAATGCGGATCTGAGCAAGTCCGAAAACTGGAAGTCTACCGATGACCTGTATGTGTATGACGACAATGATAACCTGGATCTGGACTGTGGTTATGTTGTGGACACCGTCCGTGTTACCTTCGATACCGAGATTTCCATGTTCGGCCCGGATAACACCTCCAACTTCGGCGAGGTCCACTTCTGGAACGCCGTGAGAATTGACGGCAAGTGGTACTACGCTGACCCCTGCTACACCGACGTCTATGTGGAAGTCATGTCCCGTGACCGTGTGGAGACGGACGGCAACATGAACCACCTGTACTTCCTGTTCAGCCATACTTCTGCCGCCAGCATGTATGACGGTTACACCAACACCAGCTTCGGCAGCGATAGTAGCGGCATCACCAGCCTGTACACAGATGTAGCTACCAACAAGGATTACGAGGATTCCTGGATCTCCCGGATCAACTGCAATCCCTCCTTCTCCGATGGCTATGTCTACTACATCTATGACTCCACCGACCTGCTGACCATTCTGGAAGAGTCTGAGACCAGCTATGAGTTTGATGAGGAAACCCTCTACAAGCTGGTCCGTCACAAGATGACGGATACCGATCAGGCGGACAAGGGTGACGAGGACTTTGAAACCCTGATTGCCTTCAACGTGGAAAACGACGACGGCGAGATCGAGGCCCGGGTCTATGATCCCGATGCACAGGAAACCGTCAAGAACGATCTGCTCACCGAGCTGGTCAACCGGCACTTTGATTACGCCGGTGTCTATCCCTCTGTGGAGATCACCTGCGCGCTGTACGACGGCAAGGTTTACTTCAACCTGGCCAACTGCCTGCTCTCCATTGATGTGGAGACCTACGAGGTTGCTCTGGTCAAGGAGTACAACACTGTTTCCGGTGTTCGGGACAACGATGTCGACTTCGGCGGCATGGCTTTCTCTGTCACCACTGAGGACAAGGCCGACTTCACCGTGCAGAACCATCCCATTGCCGCTATCTCCCTGAAGGACGGCGAGCTGACTGTCTCCATCGCCACCAACTTCGCGCTGATCTCCGGCAAGAAGGTGCGCACCAACCCCGCAATTGAGGTGGACGGCCAGCCCAACGGCTACGGCTACGAGTATGAGGAGAGCAACTTTAACCCCGATTACAGCACCTACTTTAACAGCGACGATGCCGCTCAGTATGGCGTTGAGGAAGAGGTCAACGACAACGACGAGTTCATGTGGTCTGCCAACTTCGTGGAGAAGCTGGATATGTCCCACCTGACGGGCAGCAGCCACAAGTACGAGGAAGTCACGGTTGAGCCCTTCTGTGGCATGGAC
Organism: Candidatus Onthomonas sp.; assembly: GCA_051866795.1. Taxonomy (GTDB): domain Bacteria; phylum Bacillota; class Clostridia; order Oscillospirales; family Oscillospiraceae; genus Onthomonas. The sequence goes on from JBJDXT010000091.1 coordinate 5,555, forward strand.
GGCTTCACCGAGAACCGCTGCACCACCTGCGGCGCTTCCGAGCCTGATTCCCGAGTGACGGATGAGGGGACTGCCTGCGAGGAGCACCATTTCGTCAAGTTTGATGAGACCTATTACACCAAGGACGATGGCGGCAGCTGGAACAAGGGTACCAGCTACGTCTGTGCCGTGTGCAGCTACGCTGTCGACAAGCCTACTGATCCCGGCAGCTATGCTGATGAGGAGGATCAGGCCGAGTATGAGCGTGAGATGGCCGAGTACGAAGCTGCTGCTGAGAGCGCTGGCCATACTTATGCTCCCACTGACGCAAAGTGGAGCGACGACAGCACTTCTGTCACCTTTAAGGAGCTGGAGTGCAGCAGCGTCTGCCCCGACCGTCAGCCCTATCTGGATGCGCTGCTGGAGGATGATACCATCGCTGTGACACTGAAGGAGTCTGTCACGGCTGAGGCTGCTCTGGACAGCTACGAGGGCGACTGCACCGAGGGTGCGATTGCTGTCTACGTTGCCACCGGTGAGGCTGAGGGCTATGCTTACACTGCAACCAACAAGGTGCAGCTGGATCCCGGTCAGCATGCCTATGAGGCGGAGTTCATCTGGACCGAGGGCGAGGATGGCGAGCTCACTGCCACTGCCAATCTGACCTGCGGCATCTGCGGTGATCACCACGAGGATGTGGAGGCAGTCGTCACTCTGGACGAGGATCAGAGTTTCGCGGCTACCTGCTCCGCCGGAGGCAAGGAAGTCTATGTCGCTACCGCTACTGTAAAGGATGAGGACGGCAAGGAGATTGGATCTGCCACCGCGACCAAGGAAGTTGCCCTGAAGAAGCTGGCGCACTCCTACGATGAGGATGGCATCTGCACCGTGTGCGGCGCATACCATGTCCACCGTATCTCCGGCGAGACCCGGTATGAGACTGCCTATGCCACCGCAGACGAGCTGAAAGAAGCGCTGGGTGTGGAGACGTTTGACACCATCGTGGTGGCCAGCGGCACCGACT
>JBJDXT010000092.1:0-6429 GCA_051866795.1 Candidatus Onthomonas sp.
ACGTCAACGCCATGTTCCCCATCGACCGGCTCCATGAGCTGGTGGCCGAGGGCTTTATCGGCTCCCTGGCCGACGAGACCTACACCTTTATGGGCGGCGGCGGCAACGTGGAGAAGTTCAAGAACGAGACCGGTCCGGAGATCGCTCGGAAGCTGAAAGCCCAGGGAGTGGACATCGTCCTCTGCACCGGCGGCTGCGGCACCTGCCACCGCTCCGCTACCATCGTGACCCGCTGCTGTGAGGCTGAGGGCATGAGCTGCGTCGTCATCGCCGCCCTGCCTCCTATCGCCCGTCAGCAGGGCGCGCCCCGCATTACCGCTCCCCATGTGCCCATCGGTTCCAATGCCGGCGAGCCCAACAACATCCCCCAGCAGACCGCCATCGTCAAGGAGTCTCTGGAATGGGTGCGAGACTGCCCCAGCTATAACCAGATCAAGGTGCTCCCCTATGAGTACCGGCACAATGTGTAATTAGCCCAGAAAACGCAGTCAGGATGAGCGGAGCCCCAGGCTCCGCTCATCCTGCAGAACAGGAGATGATCTTCCATGAAGCAATTCAGCTTTTCCGTTCCCCAGAACATCATTGTGGGACAGGGCAGCCTTTCCCGTCTGCCGGAGGCGGTTCGGGCGGTGGGCGGTACCCACGCTTTTCTGATCTCCGGCCCCCATTTGGCGAAAATGGGCACGGTGCAAAAGTGCATCGACCGGCTGACTGCCGCCGGACTTCCCGCTGACGCATTTACCGAGACCGAGGGGAACCCCTCGGTGGAGACGGTGGACCGGGCCACAGCCCGGTTCAAAGCCAGCGGAGCGGACTGCATCGTGGCACTGGGCGGCGGCTCTCCCATGGATGTGGCAAAGGCGGTGGGCGTTCTGGCCAGATACGGCGGTTCCATCACCGACTACGAGGGCGGCGGCAAGGTGCCGGGGGACATTGTCCCCTTGATTGCCGTCCCCACCACCGCCGGCACCGGCTCTGAGGTCACCGCCTTCTCGGTGATCACCGACCACAGCCGGAACTACAAGCTGACCGTGTTCAGCTACAAGCTGCTGCCCGCCTACGCCATTCTGGATGTGGATCTGATCACCACCGTTCCCGCCGGAACCGCCGCCGCCTGCGGCATGGATGCGCTGATTCACGCCCTGGAGGCCTATATCTCCCGGGACGCATCTCCCTTCTCCGAGGCCATGTCGGAAAAGGCCATGGAGCTGATCGGCAGAAATATCCGCCGTTATGTGGCCAACCGGGGAGACGTGGAGGCGGCGGAGGGGATGCTGGTGGGCTCTCTGTTTGCTGGTATCGCCTTTTCCTGGGCCCGGCTGGGAGACGTCCACGCCATGAGCCATCCCGTCAGCGCCTATTTTAACGTCCCTCACGGCGTGGCAAACGCCATTCTGCTGCCAACCATCATTGACTATAATGTGCTGGCGGATAACGGAAAGTATCTGAAAATCTACAACTACATCGCCAGACGGCCCCTGACGGCGGAGGAGTTTGTCCCGGAACAGCTGGGGGACGAAATCCGGGCGCTGAATGCCTCCCTGGGGATTCCCAAAACACTCAGCCAGGTGGGCGTCACGCCGGACAAATTTGACGCCATGGCGGACGACGCCATGAAGAGCGGAAATATCGCGGTCAATCCCCGGATTACAACGAAAAAGGACGTGCTGATGCTGTATCAGAAGGCTCTGTGAGTCCCTCTATAACGAAAAAAGGCGCCTGTCTGAAAGGACAGGCGCCGCCGTTTTCTGCCGACTCTGATATGCTGGGCCCCCGGTTTCCCTTCCTGGAAACCGGGGGCCTTTGTGTTAAGTGAATGCTTACGAAAACAGCTCCGCCGCATACTGCGCGTCCTCGCCGCTGTACAGTTCTGTCAGCGTCAGGTTGGGGTCGTCATATAGGACCCTGCTGTCCTGGCAGTATACAGAGTAGATTTTTTTCTCTGCCAGCGCAGTCAGCTGTTCCGGCTGGAAGGCGTCGGAGATGTACACCGGAATCATCTGCAGCAGAATCTCAGCGCAGCTGTGTGTCTGGGAGTAACAGACCAGCTCGCTGACCGCACTCTTGCAGAGGCCATCCGCAGAGTCCAGATAGGGGGTGCGGATCTCCCCGTTGGCGAAGGTGTAGTAAGATTCCTGTTCCACCCCGTAATCCCGCAGGGCAACCAGGCTGAGGGGGCCGAAATAGGTCATCTGCGCCGCAGGGTAAAGCACCTGGCCCACCCGGTCGGTGATCTCGAAGGAGTAGGTCTCCCCGCTGCCGCCCAGGTTCCGGACAAAGCCGTCACAGCTGGAGAGGCATCCCTGGGTATAGCCGTTGGAGATCATGACCTCCGCCAGATAGTCGGCGATAAAGGCGTTTTTCAGCCAGAAGAAGTCGACAAAGCTGTCAATGGCGTGTTCCCGGGCATAGGCCAGGTACTCCTCAGATACCTTCAGGCAGATCCGGTTGTCTCCCAGCAGCTCCACATCCACCGCGTCCCGGTCGTTGGCATAGGCGGCGATTTCCCGGTACACCTCCGCCACCTCCGGGTTCAGACGGGGGTCAAAATCCACCGCCTGGGAGTCGTCGGTGCAGTAGAACAGGTCGTCATACTGCTCATATACCGGGGCCAGGTAGATGCAGCGGTCTCCATAGGCCTGCACCAGCGAAAAGGCCTCATACAGCAGCGGGTCCACCTCCAGCACTTCATTGGGGTGCCGGTTGATATCGTACACATTGTGGACGCCTTCATATGCCACGTCATTGGTAAACTGCTGAAAGGCCAGCTCTGTGGCGTCGGAGTACAGGGCGGTGATGGTCTTTTTCTCCGCCGTAGAGGAGACGTCGGCCTCTCCGAGGCAGTAGAAAAAGGTGAAATCCGCCCCGCAATGATACTCCGCGGCGTTGGATTCGATCTGGCACCACCCGTCATCTGCGGAAAACAGGGAGGAAACGGCATAGGCGATGCATCCCGCGCCCACAACCAGCAGCACCACTGCGAGGACCAGCCTCAGTCCGAAGTGCTTCTCGGAAAGTTCTATTTTCTCCACCGGCTTCGGATGGGGCAGATCCCGGTTTCCCGCCCTTGTCTCTCTCAAACTGATTCCTCCCTGGGGTCAAAAGGCTGGCGCAGCGGATACAGAGGAGTTATACCACAGCCAGCAGGAGCAGCAGCAGGAAGAGCAGAACGACTGCGCCGATCGTAATAAATCCTGCGATGGTGCCCTTTTTGCAGGCTCTGGAATTTCGCATATGTTTGAAATGCTTGAAGATCAGGCAGGCGATGAGTCCGAGAAGCGGAAGGAAGAAGGAGAGAATGACGTACCAGACGCTTCCCGTGTCGTGAACCGGCGCAATGCGAATGTCCGCTTCGGAAGCCGGCCCGGATGTCTCCTGATCGGGTGTGGGCGGCTCCGGCTCGCTGCCAGGCCCGGCAATGGTGATGGACTTGATGGGAACTCCCTTTTCCCGGATTGCCCGGTATTCCTCAATTTCCTTTTGGCTGCCGTAGACATAGTGGTTATGTCCGATGCACACCAGCTCCGGCTCCTCCTGACTGTAATCGTGGATGGATGGATCGTAGGTGTAGAGCACCTTGTTCTTCTCCAGCTGGGGGTCGGGAATGGGGATGGCGGAGATCAGGGAGTGGGTATAGGGATGGAGGGGGAAGTTGAACAGTTCCTCCGCGTCGGCCACCTCCACGATCCGGCCCTTGTAGATAACACCGATCCGGTCCGAGATAAACCGGACGATGGACAGGTCGTGGGCGATAAACAGGTAGGTGACGTCCTTTTCCTTCTGGAACTGCTTCATCAGGTTGAGCACCTGGGCACGGATGGATACATCCAGCGCGGAGATAGGCTCATCCGCCACCACCAGCTCCGGCTCCATGACCATTGCCCGGGCCAGCCCGATCCGCTGCCGCTGGCCGCCGGAAAACTCGTGGGGATAACGGGTCAGATGCTCCGGCAGCAGGCCCACCTCGTTGATGATATTTTCCACCTTCCGCTGACGCTCTTCCTCGCTCTGATACAGGTGAAAATTGTTCAGGCCCTCGGAGACAATATAGTCTACCGTAGCCCGCTCATTCAGGGAGGCCGCCGGGTCCTGAAAGACCATCTGGATGTTCCGAATCACCTGACGGTCCAGAGAGCGGGGGATCTTGCCGGAGATGGGCACCCCCTTATATTGAATCTCACCTGCGGCCAGCGGGTTGACCCGGATGACTGCCCGGCCAATAGTGGTCTTGCCGGAGCCGGATTCGCCCACCAGGGAGAAGGTCTCCCCCTTGTAGATGTCAAAGGAGGCGTTCTGGACTGCCTTCACTGCGCTGTCGCCCTTTCCGAAGGTGATGTCCACGTTTTTCAGGGACAGCAGGATCTCCTTGCCGTTTTCATCGATGGGGCCGTGCTCCGGGAAACTGGTGACAGAGGTCGTTCTCTTTGTCTTTTGTGCTGTAGCGTTCACAGTCGCACCCCCTTAGATATGGAAAGCCTTGATCAGCTTCTCGTGGAGATTCTGGATCCCTTCCGGCTTTTCAATCTTCGGCGCGTTGGGGTCCAGCAGCCAGGTCTTGGCGCAATGGGTCTCACTGACCCGGAACATAGGCGGCTCCATCAGCGTATCTATGGTCAGACAGTAGGGATTCCGCGGGGCAAAGGCGTCGCCCACAATTTCATTGTACAGGGAGGGCGGCGTGCCGGTGATGGAGTAGAGGGTGGAGTTCCGCTCCGCCAGTTGGGGGAGGGAGGATAGCAGCGCCCAGGTATAGGGATGGCGGGGATCATAGAAGATCTCCTCCACGGTGCCCAGCTCCACAATCTGGCCGGCGTACAGCACCGCCACCCGGTCTGCCACATTGGCCACCACACCCAGGTCGTGGGTGATGAACACGATGGTGTAGTTGAACTCCTTCTGCAGGTCTTTGATCAGCTTGAGGATCTGGGCCTGAATGGTCACGTCCAGAGCGGTGGTGGGCTCGTCGCAGATGAGGATCTTGGGCCGGCAGGACAGAGCGATGGCGATGACGATCCGCTGCCGCATGCCGCCAGAATACTGGAAGGGATAGTCGTCAAACCGGGCCTCCGCATTGGGAATACCCACCTTTCGCATCAGCTCCAGCGCCTGAGCCCGGGCCTGGGCCTCGGAGCAGTCCTGGTGCTTCATGATGATGGAGGTGATCTGCTTGCCGATGGTAATGATGGGGTTCAGAGAGGTCATAGGGTCCTGGAACACCGTAGCAATCTTGCCGCCCCGGATCTGAGTCCAGTCCTTGGAATACTTGACATAGGCCAGATCAAGGACGCAGCTTCCGTTGAGCTGGCTGTCCGTCTCGTCCACATAGCACACCCGGGGGGTAATGCCGGCATAGAGCGCGTTGCGCTGGGACGCATCGTTCCAGTCGATGCCCACCCGCATGGCCTCTTCAAAAGCGTGGAGGACCTGCCGGGTGATCTTTCCCCGCTTGCGAATGTCGTACCGGGCCACGGAGAGGTAGATCTCCTTGGCCAGAGCTTCGTTCCGGGCCAGGGCTTCCGGAGCGGGTTCTCCCTTGATCTCCCGCTCATATCTGGCTTTCAGGGCGGCTTCCCGGGCTTCGTATGCCTTCAGATAGGCGGTGTCGTGGGCCAGAGCCTGGCTCTTCTCCCTTGCCAGAGACTCGCTTCGCTTCTCTATTTCCCGGATCTCTGCGTCCAGGGCGGAGATGGCCTTGGACGCTTCCCGGCGCTCCGTTTTGTTCCGGAATCGGTTCAGCGTGGTTTTGTGATTGTAGGTCTCTGCCCGGCGCAGACGCAGGTCATGGAGCTGCTGCTCCAGCCGGGCGCTCTCCTCCGGGGAGACAGCACCCCGGTCCCGCTTTTCCGCTTGCAGGGACAGAAGCTCCCGATAGGTAGCAGAGCCGGACTCCAGCCGGGCGTATTTGTTCAGCTCCTCCCGGATGGAGGCAATCTGCCGCAGCGCGGAGCTGTTTCGCGCTGCGTGGGTCTCTACCAGCTCCTCGTCATTGAATATGATATGCCCGTCGCTGACATAGCCGTTGGAATCCAGCATGCCGGCAAAGGTCTTGGTAAATACAGACTTTCCGGAGCCGGACTCGCCCACGATGGCAATGGACTCATTCTCGTAGATGTCCAGGGAAATGCCCCGGATAGCGGTCAGGGTGCGGCCGCGGACCCGGAACTTGACGCTCAAATCCTGAATGGACAGCAACACTTTTTTCTCTTCCATGCCGCTGCCTCCTCACATATGGGTCCGTGGATCGGACGCGTCGCCCAGATTCTGCCCCACAACATAGAGCACAACCGTGATGATGGCGGCTACCGCCACCGGACTCCAGAATTCAAAGCCCCAGCCGGGGGTGACCATGGCGCTCTCCGCCTCGTAGATCAGGCGGCCCAGTGACATCTCGGACATGTCCATGCCGATATAGGCCAGAAACACCTCGTA
>JBJDXT010000093.1:0-6370 GCA_051866795.1 Candidatus Onthomonas sp.
CGTCCGGCTTCTGGAGGTAGATGAGCATGGTGTTGTTGACGCTGTAGCGGTGGAAGCGGCTCATGGTACGCAGATACTGCTGGTATTTTTCCGACTGGAACAGTTCCTGAATGCCCTGCTCAATGCTGTCGGTGATCTCCTTCAGTCGCTCCCGGTTGGTCTGTTTTTCCGGCATACTGCTCTCCTTTCCGGGGCGCTCCCATATGGAAGCGCCCCTGTCTCGTTATTTTCGGCCCGGCGGCACACGCCCCGCCGCCTTGGCTCGCTGGCTGTCAGCCTTTCGCCGCTCGGCGCTGTAGGGCTCCCGGACGCCGACGCAGCGCTTGGGAACGATGTAGCTGACCGCACCCTCATGCTCCTTCCGATCCGGATAGACCAGATCGGGATATTTGGCGGAAAGCCGTTCCAGCTTGGCAATCAGCTTCGGGTCGTGGGTGTAGACGCTGGCGGTGGGCTCCTCCTCGTTATAGAGAAGAATGGTCTCCATCTCGTATTTGCTCCGCTTCATTCTGCGGTCCCCTGCTCAAATTCCAGGCGGTACAGGGTCTTCTGGCCATCATCGGTGAGCACCACCGTGGCGTCATAGGTCTTGCCGGTTTTTTCTGACCAAATACCGGTCAGGTGTGACCGCCCGTCCTGCAAAAGTGTAGAGGCCAGCTGGCTGGTCAGCTGGATATGTTTGGCCGTCAGGAACTTATTGTCCCGCCACAGGCCGAAGCGGCACTCGTTCCGCTCACAGAAGAAGCCCTTCTTGCTCTCGGTGACGTCGCTGCCGCAGCGGGGGCACTTCCCCACTACCTGTCGCCCGGAGGGGAACAACACCTCTGCCCCGGGGATGACCTGGTAGGTGCGAACCAGGTCGCGGACCATCTGGGTGATGCCCTCCAGAAAGGCCTGTTCAGGCAGTTCCCCGCGCTCCACCTGTTTCAGCCGGTGTTCCCATTCAGCAGTGAGCAGCGGCGATTGGAGCTGCTCCGGCAGGACGGTGATGAGGGACACGCCGGTACGGGTGGGGATCAGGTGGACCGCTTTCTTTGCCTTTTTGCGCTCTGCAAACCCGGCAGAAATGAGCTTTTCAATGATGGAAGCCCGGGTGGCAGGTGTTCCCAAGCCCTTTCGCTCCGCATCCTCCGGCATGTCCTTTGCCCCAGCTGCCTCAATAGCGGAGAGCAGCGTGTCCTCGGTGTAATGCTTGGGCGGCGTGGTCTTTCCCTCCCGGACGGATACGGCGGACGGCGCCAAGGTCTGCCCTTCCGTCAGCTCAGGCAGGGTGGATTTCTCGGCTTCCTGTGCCAGATAGGCCTTCCAGCCAATCGTTGTAATGGTCTTTCCCTTAACAGTAAATGGATGGCCGCCGCAGTCCAGAACGGCGGTTGTCTCGATGTATCGGTGAGCTTCGCTAACGGCACAGAGCAGCTGCCGGGCCACAAGCCGCAGAAGCTCGCACTCCCCAGTGGGAAGGGCCTCAAGGTCCGCTTTTCCGGCACTGATGGTCGGCACGATGGCGTGGTGGTCGGTGACTTTGCTGCTATTGCAGACCTGTTTGGTCAGCAGCGTTCCAGGAGCATTTGCTCCATAAATCCCGGCTGAGACGGAAACCAATTCCGGCACCATGCGCTCCATCTCATCAGTCAGATACCGGGCGTCGGTTCTGGGGTACGTGCAGAGCTTCTTTTCATAGAGGGACTGGAGATAGTCCAGGGTTTGCTGGGCGGTGTAGCCCAACAGGCGGTTGGCGTCCCGCTGGAGGGTGGTCAGATCGTAGAGGGCCGGAGCCTTCTCCGTTTTCTCCCGGCGCTCCACGTGCTTTACCGTGGCCCGCTGGCCGGTACAAGAGGCAGCCAGACGGTCAGCCTCTCTCCTGTCATTGAGCTTCTCACTGACGGCCTCGCAACCATTCAAAGCCAACTGGACGGTGTAGAAGGGCTCCGGCTGAAAGGCACTGATCTCCGCCTCCCGCTGAACCAAAAGAGCCAGCGTGGGCGACACCACCCGGCCCACGTTCAAAGTGCGGTGATAGAGCACGCTGAACAGCCGGGTGGCATTGATGCCCACCAGCCAGTCCGCCTTGGCGCGACAGCTGGCAGAAGCATAGAGATTGTCATAAGCTGCGCCGTCTTGCATGGTCTCAAAGCCCTTGCGAATAGCCTCGTCCTCCATGGAGGAAATCCACAGCCGCTTGACGGGTTTGGTGCAGCCGGTCAGCTGGTAGACGTTGCGGAAGATTAGTTCCCCCTCACGGCCAGCGTCGCAGGCGTTGACGATCTGGGTTACATCGCTGCGGTGCATCAACTCCCGGAGGACTTCAAACTGCTTGTATTTGTCCCGGCTGATTTTGTGTTTCCAGGGCTCCGGCAGGATGGGCAGGTCCTCATAACGCCATTTGGCGTACTTCTCGTCATAGGCGTCGGCGTTGGCCAGCTCTGCCAGATGGCCGAAGCACCAGGAGACCAGATAGCCGCTGCCCTGGATGTAGCCGGGTTTACGGTCTCCGGCTCCCAGGACAGCTGCAATGCTCATGCCCACAGAGGGCTTTTCTGCAATTACCAGGGTTTGCGTTGTCATATTGCATCTCTCCAATCATTCATTTTCCGTGGATTCGTCCTCGGCTTCGGTTTCGGTCTCGTACTCTGTGTCGTCATCCTCACCATAGTCGTAATCGTCCAGATCAACCGGGCCGCGGGTGTCCGGCTTGTTCTTGCGGAACTTGAAGAACCAGACCGCACCGCCCCCGGCAGCAGTCAGGAGCAGAAGCACCGGCAGGATGAGGTTGGTTTTCTTCTCCTGCTCCGGCTCCTGGGGCTCAGGATCGGGTTCCGATTCAGGTTCCGGCTCTGGTTCCGGTTTCTCCGGCTCCTCTGTGACCGTTTCCAAACAGGCGCAATCGTACAGATCGTTCCGGCAGATCTCGCAGCTGGTGTTCACCGCGCCCGGCTGGCATTTTACCGTGCAGGTGCAGACCGGCTCTGTGCCATCGTCCAAGAGCGCGGCCAAGTCGGCCTCGTCCACCAGGTTCATGAAGTAGGTCTCATACTGCTCCCCCTCTTCGTCGGTGGGCTTGTCGTAGTCGATGACCAAATAAAAGGTCTCACCGTTTCTGGTCTCCACGGTGATGAACTGCTTATTGGTGTACTTGTCATAGAGTAAGTCCCTGGTCACGGCGCTGCCGTTTTCGGTGAAGCCCTCCCCCGGTTCTATGGTCATAGGTTCATCCGCTTTGGTCTCTTCGGTAGATGCCGTTGTGCCGCTCTGTGCGGCGCTGGGATTTTCAACCGTCCCCGTTGTCGTAGAAGTGCCAGTTAAGGGCGCAGAAGACGCTACAGGCTGTGTAGGCGTAGTCTCAACCGTCTGGTTCCGGCAATCGCAGTCCTTCGGGCAGTCCTGATCGGGATCCTCCTCTGCCGCAGGCTTTTCCTCCGGCACTTCCTCCATAGGCTCCTCATAGAAGGGATTGGACAGTACCACATAGCCGGACTCATTACCAAGCCGGTCTACTGCCTGGATGAAAAACAGCAGCTCATCGGTGCAGTTGTCGATCCGCAGGTCCAAAACACCGTCCTCCAGGGTGGTGTACAGACGGTCATTGACATAGATGCCGCTCACACCAGAGAGAATGTCATTGGCCTCTACCCGGAGCAGGCTGCCCCGAATCCCGGCCTGGACTTTGGGTGGATCAAAGTCGAAGCACGATACGATGTAGGTTTCCGTATGCTCCGTGCCCTCCATGTCGGTGATGAAGAAATACACGGTGCAGTTATCGGAAACGGTATACGTTGCCGTACTATCCAGCAGCAGCGCTTCCGTCAGATCGGTGCGCTGCTCGGGGTCATCCTGGGATAGGGACGCCTCCACCTTCTGCCAGCCGGTGCCGTCCACATCTTCCAGGCGAATGGTCAGGTCAACCGGCTCGTTGTAATAGCCTGGAATGTCATCCACCTGCACCTGATATTCCAGCTCCGCAGCCAGTTCTTCCGGTTCCTCCACCGGCTCCTCCGTGGATTCGGAGGGGCCTTCCTCCATAGTCTCTTCGGGCGGTGTCTCCGGCTCTGTCTCCACGGCCAAGGCCATGCTGGTCAATCCGGCGCAGACAAGGCAAAGGCACAAAAGCAGGGCCACCATGCGTCTCAGCCATCTGAATGTGTTATTTTTCATTGGGTTCTGCCTCCTTCTCCTGATTCATAAAAGCCGTCCCGCCGCTGCGAAACGCCTCCAGACAGGCCGCCAGCTGGCTCACATCCATGCCCGTGGCCCGCACCAGACCGATGATGTCGGTGTTCTCCAAAGCTGTAATCTGCTCGTCCAGCTGCTTGTTTCGGTTCTGCAACGTCGTGATGCGGGCGCGGTTTTTCTCCCGTTCCTCCCGCAGTTTCTGAATTTTCGGGTTCATAAAATCCTCCTTTATGGTGCTGGAAGTCTACCAAACGCCAGAAAATGTTCCTGCCAGTAGCTGGAGCTGATGCTGGTATACTGGATGGGGTCTCCGGCGTGAATCATCATGGAATTGCCCACATAAATGCCCACATGGGATGCGCCCGGCGTATCATAGGTGCCCTGGAAGAAGATCAAATCGCCGGGCTTAGCATTGGCGGGCGACACTCGGGTGCAGATGCTCAGAAGCCCCGAAGCGCCCAACCGCCCCACATTCCAGCCCACGCCGCAGTTGTTGATGACCCAGCTGACGAAGCCGGAGCAGTCAAAGGACGTGGCCGGACTGCTGCCGCCCCAGACATACGGATAGCCCAGGTATTTTTCCGCTTCCGCGATCATAGCGGCAAACTGCTCGTCCTCCAGGGCCTCCGGGGGGATGTCGTAGTCCGCGTACTCGGCGTTGATGTAGAGGCTGATATACTCGGAATCGGTAAACAGGTCCGGGCGGTTGCCCAGGGTGGACATATACACGGCGTACATGGAAAGCTGTTCCTCTGACATGACATAGACCGGCACATGGGACAGGTTAAGATTTTCCAGGGTGACGGTGCAGATGGAATAGGTGTAGGGAACATCTACCTCGTATTCGTTGCCATCACTATCTACCCGGGTTTCTGTGCGGTGCCGGGTCTCCGTGGTGACTTCTTCCGTCAGAATGTACTGATTCTCAAAGAGCAGCTCCAGAATGTCTCCCACCTGGTCAATAGTCCACTCGCCGCCCATGAGGGCAGTGATGGCGGAAATCAGCACATAGGGGTCGTGGCCGATCTCGTCCAGATCAAAGTGATACTCGTCATAGGAGTGAGTATCCTCGTAGGTATCCAGCATCCGCTGGAGTTCCGCTTCCATGGCGCAGTATTGGGCCTCGGCGGCCAGCATATCCTCGTCGGCGCTGGGATAGGTGGACATGCCAATCCCGTTGACGCCGCTCTGGGCCAGCACGGAACAGGAGGACATAACGTTGAGCAGATACGCCACCATCAGCAACAATGCGCCGAAGATAAAAAAGCCTTTCTTGTGCTTTCCCACAAAGGCCTTGACCCTCTTGCCGGTCTGGGCGGCACTCTCGACGGCCTTCTCCGTAATCTCGGAGGCTTTCACCGTTCCGGCAGTTCCCTGGCTGGCCTTGGCAGCGGCGTACTCCTTTTTGATGGCCCGTTTCTGCTGCCAGCGGGAATAGGGATTGGTGGAAAATTGCGGGTCATCCCGGGCCGCCTTTTGGTAGAGCGCATTGAGATTGGCCTTGTCGGCCGCTGCCTCTGCCTGGCTGGCTGCGCGGTAGGGCTTTAGCTGGTGACTGTGATGGGCGGTCTCTGCCACGCGGACCGTGGTTTCTGCGGCTTCCTCGGTCTTGTGGGCCGCCTCCACACCCACGTTCTCCTGCTCCTCTTCCCGAATTTGCCGGTGGGCCTGGGACGCTGCCGCCAGAGCAGGCGCATCCCGAATGACGTGGGACAGCTTGGAGGGCGGCCGGGGTTTGTCCGTCTCCTCAAAATACAAACGCGCCGTGACCCTGCCGGTTTTCGGGTCCACGGCGCGCTCTTTTCGTTTCACTGTCTTTTTGGGGATTTTAACCTCTGCCTGCTCCAATCGGTCCATCTTTTGGTCCACTTTCCGAATGGCCGGTTTCAGTTCCGGGGCTGTCGTTTCTTCATCAGAGAATTGCAGCCTGGGCGAACGTTTGCTCATACCTCACTCCCCTTATAGCCGCCCTCCTCCGGGGAAATCAGCTCGTTTTCCAGCAGCGTTTCCAAATCACAGGAGAAAATGCCCCAAGCGTCAAACAACGCCTCACAGCGGGCATTGACGGAGGCGGCGGCATCTTTCAAAAGCACGCAATCCGCTGTATCAGGGAGCGTCTGCGCCAGTGCGGCAAGCTGCCGGGCGTAGTGATACAGCTCCAGCTTCTCCTGGATGTGCCGCAGGTAGTCCTCTTTGTGAA
>JBJDXT010000094.1:0-39350 GCA_051866795.1 Candidatus Onthomonas sp.
TCAGCACGGCAATCACTGCCAGAATGCCCATCCGCAGCCTTCTGGAGCGCAAAAACTGGTCCATGAGCAGTACCACCAGCGCCGTCAGGCCCAGCAGCACCAGGCCAATGGTCTTGACCGTGTCGATGCCCTCCGGCCGGGTCACCACCACGGCGGAGTAGACCAGCACAATGGTCAGAATCACGCCCTTGTCCCGCAGGGACAAATTGAGAAATTCCGGCGCCATCTCCACCAGGATCAGGGCCACCAGCAGGGGGATACAGAACGCCCAGCGGTTGCACACATAGGCAAACCCGTTGGCGATCAGTCCAAACACCGGCACGCAGACCAAAACGGTCACCACCGCCAGCCCTGTCTTCAGGGGACGCAGCCGCTCCTGCCGGCGCAGGAACAGAAGAATGCAGGCAATCCAACCGATCGCTGCCAGACTCAGGAAGGTCCAGTAGCCGCTACCTCCAAACTCCAGCGACAGGCCGGTGAACATCTTCCGGTAATGAGCGTTGCTGTAAAACAGCTCTATTTGCTGCCCCACCGGTGACCGGGAAGAGCCCATCAGCCCGACAATGCTGGGCAGCAGAGTCATCATCGCCATAGCCGCGCCCCAGGCGTAGAGGCCGATGAGCCGGAGGATCTCCCTCACAATCCGGCAGATATCTTTTCCATAGCGGCAGCCCAGCCGGACCAGCAGGTAGATGGCCAGGATCAGGCCATTGATATAGGCGGTATAGTAGCCGTTAAAGAGTTGGAGAAAGACCGCCAGCACAAAAACGCCGTACTTCCGCTTTTGCAAAAACCGTTCAGCACCAATGAGCATCAGCACCAGATAGGTCATCAGCACGGTGGTGAAATAGGGCTGGCGCGGAGAGGCAAAAATGGCAAAACCGGAGAACACATAGACCAGCGAGCCCATCAGAACCGGCAGCTTGTCCCGCTTGCCCAGCGTGGCGCAGAACCAGAGGAACACCAGCCCGCAGACGTAGAGCCGCAGCACGGTGGAGAATCCGGCAATGTACTCCATCGTCTCCTCATTTCCCAGCAGAGACAGAAGCATAAATGGCTCCCGCCGCAGGGCGTCCAGAGGGGACATGCCAAAGCCTAGGGTGAAGTCCCACTGGGGGAAGGACAGCTTCCCCGTCTCCAGCAGACTGCGCAGACCGCTGAGCAGATACTCCTTGCAGTAGAACATCATAGGGTACTGCTGGCCCATGCCGTCCGTCTTCCAAATCAGCGACTTGCCGTTACTGTCAAAGGGGTACACATAGGCCACCGCAGCCACTACAAAGGCCAGGGTAAACAGCAGGGTCATGTCAATCCCCCACTTGTGACGCCGATAGAAGGAGCCACCGGCGATGCACTCTGGCTGCTCCCGGTCAGACAGCGCCATCCAGGGAGCGTTCACCACCCGCCGCACCAGCCGCTCTCCCCGCCGGCAGGGAGCCAGCAGCAGTAGGCCCAGGCTCAGGCAGCCGGAGATGATCAAATTTTTCATGGTAATGCCGGACAGCAGCGGCCCAAAGGTCAGATAAGCCAGCGGCATAAACCAAAAATAGCCCGAAAGCGCCCGCTCTCCCTGATCAGTCACCAGCGGGAACTTTTTGTTTGGCACCAGGCAGAACAGTGCCCAGAGCAGCAGCAGCGCCGCTACATACCAGCCCAGCCGGAATACCATGCCCAGCGGCAGCAGTTTGCCGCTGAAGGTTTTGCAGGCGCCATACCAGCTGTCGCCGTCCACAATGGGCCACAGCACCTTCAGCTTGCGGTACAGCAGCGCGCAGCCCAGAACGGCGGCCGCCAGAACAACCAGCGCCGGTAGACGGCGCTTTTTCTCCTCCGCCCAGCACAGAACCCGTTCCTCTTCCAGCGTTCGGCCCAGCGCAAAGAAGGGCAGATAGGCGCAAAGCTGGCCCAGACAGAGAAAGCTGTCAAAGGGCTTGATCAGTCCGCCCACCAGGCCCACGGCTACCGCCGCAGCCAGCAGCTTCCGGCTGCTCCAGCCCCGGTTCTGCCACAGACCCGCAAGCAACAGATAGATGCCGCTGACCAGCAGCACCCAGGCCACACCGCCGGTGGAGAAGGGATAAAAGTCAGGGTGCTTGTCCAGCAGCAATTGGGCCCAATAGACCATCACCTTCTGAAGATAGCCCAGGGCCATCAGACCCAGGCCTGCACAGATTGTCTGCTTTCTGCCCCTGTACCACTCCCGGCTCTTCCAGCCCAGCAGCAGCACATATCCCGGCATAGCCAGCGTACCCAGCAGCGGGTAGGCCATGGCGCACAGGGAAAGTGAGGTCTTTCGGGCGACCACAAAAAAGCCTGCCGCGCACAAAAAGATCAGGTAGGCCCAATTCTGCCGCTTCGCGGCAAAGGTTGGCTTTTGTTCCACTTACGCGCTCCTTTTCAAAGGGCTTTTGCCCTTACCGTTTCAAGTCCTTTTTGATCTGGCTGGAGGAGATCTCCGGTGTCCGGGGCAGATAAACCACCTCGCACTGATCCTTGAGGAAGTCAAAATGGCCTTTCCAGTCATCTCCCATGACAAAAGTGTCCACCCGGAACTCTTTCACATCGGAGGCCTTCTGCTCCCAGCAGGTCTCAGGGATGACCAGATCCACATAGCGGATGGCCTCCAGCAGCTGCTTGCGCTGTTCATAACTGAAATAGCACTTTTTCTGCTTCTCATTCCAATTGAACTCATCGGTGGACAGGGCGACGATCAGATAATCCCCCAGCGCCTTGGCCCGGCGCAGCAGATTGATGTGCCCGTAATGGAGCAAGTCAAAGGTACCATAAGTGATGACTTTTTTCAAAAGTAAGACCTCCAGTCACAATTTGGCGGTTTTTTCCTATTAAAATTCATTCTATCTTATCATATTTCCCCTCGCATTGCAATCACTATCCATCATTCCCGCCGCCGCCCGGCGGCAAAAAGTACAGGGACCCGGCGTACTCCGGTTCTCCTGTACTTTGCCTCAAAGCTCCGCCGTCTCCCGCTCCGGGGCTGTCCGTACCCCTCCCGGCAGCAGACTGCATAGGAAGCGGCCAATGGCGGCGGTATTGTTTTCATGGGCGGTCTCGATATACCGGCTCCGAAACTCCTCCAGGGCAGCCAGATCATAGCCACCCAGGGCAATGGCCCGCAGCAGTTGATCCGGCCGGCGGAAACAGGCCAGAGGCAGCTCCTGCTCCGGATCGATGTTCAGGCCTTGGCTCCGGACATACTCATCCTTATCAAAGAGGTAGAAATATACCGGCTTGTGCAGCAGGCTGGCCTCCAGAGAGGAGGCGGAATAATCGGTAATCACCACATCGCACACCTTCATCAGGTCATAGGTAGACCAGCCGGCTCCAGTGCGGTTTTCCTCCGGCAGCTGAAACTTGGAGAGGGGATGGGGCTTGACCAGCAGGGCCACGTCGTCCTGGCTCTGGCTGGATCTCACCAGCGCCTCCACACCGGCGTCCAGTCCCGCCCGGAAGGTAGGGAGATAGAGGGCCAGCTTTTTGCCCCGGAGCTGGGGATACTGGGCCAGATAGCGCTCCCGGATCTCCGGATCAGGCCGCTGGATGTAGTCCACCCGTGGCATGCCCAGAGGAAGAATCTTCTCCTCCGGGGTGTCAAAGGCCTGCGCGTAGATTTTTCGGGTGGCTTGGCTGGTACAGAGGATGTAATCATAGTTGCGGTGCATGGCCATTTGCCGGGCCATAGCACTGGTACGGCCTCCCGGCCGGTCCAGGCACTGATAGGAAAACTGCTTTACCGCACCCACTGCGTGCCAGATCTGGACGATCTTCAGTTCCTTCTTATGCTTAAGCACACACAAAGGGATGGAGTATGTATCCGTCACCGCCACTGACGCCGTGGCGATATGATACAGGCTGCGCAGCAGAAAGAGGCAGTAGGAGAAGGGATTGGTGTCCCTGGTCATCTTGCGGCAAAAAGATACCACCTTGGTTTCCGGGGAGATCCGGGCCAGCTCCTCCTGTAGGAGGACAAAGTCGATGGGCGGCGTGTCAGACTCTCGGGAGAGCATGACCACCTTGTTCTGCACCGGAAAGGGCCGGAACAGCAGATAGATCAGCTGCAGGCCCAGCTTGGCGATGGCCAGAATCCATTTCATGTTGTTCCCTCCTTTTCTTCTTCGCACGATGCGGCTCCGTATCAGCCGCGCTATAGCTATCTTATCGGTCTACCGGCAGATTGTCAACCGGAAAGCGGGGCCAGCGCCGCCGTTTTTCACCAGAATTCAGACATTTTTCAGGTTGTTTTGACCGGCAGTCAATTCTAAAAGCTTTTTGAAGATTCCCTTTCTCAATTTGACTGTCAGCCTGTTCTGTGGTACTATGAGCAGGTAATGTGAGCATTTTTCTCTATTCTTGCAGAAAGGATGTGTTATCTTGCCAATGAAAGCCAATTCCTCTTCCAGCGGCCGCAAGGGCTCCTGGCTGATTGTGGTCCTCTCCCTGATACTTGGCCTGCTGTTGATTCTTTTCGGCATTTATGCCGGTATCTCCACCCGCTATCAGGAGATGTTCCTGCCCGGCTCCACCATCAACAATCTGGACGTCTCCGGCATGACTGTCGCCCAGGTGGAGCAGACTCTGTCAGACAACCAGGGAGAGTACACCCTCACGCTGGTGGAGCGGGACGGCATCACCGAGACGATTACCGGTGATGAAATTGATTTTGCCCTCTCTTTTGACGGCTCTCTGGACAAGCTGCTTTCTGAGCAAAACCCCTGGTCCTGGCCCATGGCCCTCTGGGGCGGCAAAACCAACGCTATGGCGGTGGAGACTATGTTCTCCTACGATACCGCCAAGCTCACCGAGGCCATCTCCAGTCTGAGGTGCATGAACAGCGCTGCCTCCACCCCGCCCAAGGATGCGTACATCTCCAATTATAACGCGGCGATTGGTGGCGTGGAAATTGTCCCTGAGGTGCCCGGCAATCTGGTAGATCAGGAGATCCTGCTCCCTGCCATTCAGCAGGCAGTTGCCTCCATGCAGACTGAGCTGAATTTGGAGGAGCTGGGCTGCTATGTGGCCCCCAAGGTGACCTCCGACGACCCCACCCTGCAAAAAGAAGTCGAGCAGCTCAACCAGTATCTGGGTATCAAAATTACTTATCAGTTCGGCGAGGACACGGTGGAGCTCACAGGCCAGCAGCTGGTGGACTGGCTGACCTTTGACGAGGAGGGCAACGCCTCCGTCAGTCAGGACAAGGTGAAATCCTTTGTGCGCAATCTGGCCTATACTTACAACACCTGCTTTGCCAACCGGGAGTTTACGACCTCCTACGGTGAGACCATTACGGTGGAGGGAGGCGACTACGGCTGGTGGATGGATGAAGACTCCGAGATTAAGGAGCTGACGCAACAGATTCTGAACAAGGAAAGCGGGACCCGGGAGCCAGTCTGGTTCCAGAAGGCCAACACCCTGGGGGCCGGCGCTGCCGGCGACTTCGGCGGCACCTATGTGGAGGTCAATCTGACTGCCCAGCACCTGTATTTCTATAAGGATGGCAAACTGATTATAGAGTCGGATTTTGTCTCCGGCAAGAATGACGGTACTCCCACCGGCACCTACAGCCTGACCTATAAGGAACGCTACGCCACGCTCAACGGCGAGAACTACTCCTCTCCTGTCAGTTATTGGATGCCTTTCAGCGGCAATGTGGGACTCCATGACGCCACCTGGCGCACCAACTTCGGCGGCACCCTGTACAAATCCGGCGGCTCCCATGGCTGCATCAACCTGCCGGTCAAGGTCGCCCAGACCATCTATGAAAACATCCCCTCTGACGCCGCCATCATCGTCTACAAGCTGGACGGTACCGAGAGCGGCAGTACCAGCAGCCAGAGCTATGAGGATATCGCCTCCGCCGTAGTAGCCGCGATCGACGACGCCGCTGCCAAGGCCGACAGCATCTCCTCTTCTAACTACAGCCAGATGTCCAAGCAGATCAAGTGGATTCAGGCGGCCTACAGCCATCTGAGCAGCGCCGCGCAGGCACAGGTCACCAACTACGGAAAGCTGAGCACCGCCGTGGACGCTCTGAATAAGTTTGAACGGGCCAACGGGCTGGGATAAGCCTCCCCTGCAAACACATACAACAAAAGGCCGCCGGTCTGGGAGAAGCCCCAGACCGGCGGCCTTATTCAATCGTCTTTACTGTCCTTTTTCTCGTCCTCTTCGGGCAGGACCTCCACCCGGATCTCCAAGACCCTCATCTTGTGGATGTTGGTGACGGTCACCTTCAGGTTTTCATACTGGAAGGTATCTCCTTTGGCGGGAACGTGTCCCAGCTCTTCCACCACCCAACTGGAGATAGTGGAGGACTCGCAGTCGTCCCGCAGGTCAAAGAGTCGGAACACATCGTGGAGGTCGGCAGAACAGGCAATCAGGTAGGAACCGTCTGGCTGAAGCTTGAACTCCTCCACGATTTCATCGTGTTCGTCCCAGATCTCGCCCACCAGTTCCTCCAGAATGTCCTCCATGGTGACAATACCCATGGTGCCGCCGTAGGCGTCCACCACGATGGCCATATGTGCCTTCTGGCGCTGGAGGCTTTGGAGCAGATCGTAGATCTGTTCAGTATGGGAAGCATAGACCACCGGGGTCAGGGCCTGGAGCCAGTCGCTCTTGCCCTCCCGCTGGAGCTGGTAAAGGTCGTGTATATGGATATAGCCGATCACGTTGTCCTGGTTTTCGTGATAGACCGGCAGGCGGGAGTAATCGCTGGAGAAAAATACCTTCTCCACTTCCTCCAGGGCCAGGGTGTCCTCCACCATGACCACATCCACCCGGGGTATGAGGATCTCCTCTGCCACCCGGTCGCCGAACTCGATGGCGGAGCGGATCAGCTCGCTCTCGTCCTCGTCGATTCCGCCCTCCTGTTCCGCCTCGGAGACCATGGTGATCAGCTCGTCGCCGGTAATGCCGGTGTCGTCCTCACTTTTAACCAGGTTCTGAACAAATTTGGTCCAGGCGTTGAGCAGGAAGGTGAACACATAAAGCAGCTTCATCAGCGCCCCGATCACCGGCGCAACTGCCATGGCCATCCGCTCCGGACGGCTCTTGGCCAGGCTCTTGGGCGTCACCTCACCGAAGATCAGCACAACCACCGTGATAACCACAGTGGAGATTGTGGCGCCATAGATGGGGAAATAGATGGTGAACAGCACCGTGGCCAGGGAAGCTGCGGCGATATTGACAATATTATTTCCAATCAGAATAGCAGACAAAAGCCGGTCATAGTCCTCGTGGAGCTCCAGCACCCGCTGGGCCTTCCGGTTTCCGTCCTCCGCCCAGTTCTTCAGGCGGATGACATTGACGGAAGAAAAGGCCGTCTCCGACGCGGAGAAGAAGCCGGACATGGCGATCAGCAGCACCAACGCCCCGATCATCACTGGCGTCTCTGAAGTCACAGCACCATCACCAGCCCTTCCCTGTTCCATCGTCGGTCTATAGGACTGCTGCTTAAGTCGTGATCCATTTGTATTGTTCCTCCAACCATTCAATGACTTGTTCCCGGCCCTCTTCTGTCAGCGGGAATTCTGCCTGATTGAGGATTTCGCTCTCCTCCATGCAGTATTCTCCTTTCCAGACAAAGGCCTCTACCTTGCTCTCCGGCTTGAGCTCTCCGGTCTCCTTGTCCCGCACTGCGGTAGGTTTGACGAGAAAGCGCATCGTCTGAAAGCTGCCGTAAAAAGCGTTTCCGTTGCTCCAGCTATGGAGATTGGTCAGATAAAATCCGGGTTCCTCCCGCAGCATGGCAATCGCTCCTTTACCGCTATTAGCAAGTATTGTACTTGTTTTTGGTCCCGCCGTCAAGATACACTTTGCCTAAAACGTGAAGCATTCCTTTAAAATCCGGCAGAACTGCAACAAAAAAGCAGGCCTCCCAGCAATCATGGGAGGCCTGCAAAGGCGCTTGGAACGCAGTGGATTACACCAGCTCCAGGATAGCGACCTCAGCGGCGTCGCCGCGGCGGAAGCCAGCCCGGACAATCCGGGTGTAGCCGCCGTTACGGTCAGCGTACTTGGGGCCGATCTGGTCAAACAGCTTCTTGGCCACGTCCTCCTTGGTCAGGAAGGACAGAGCCTGCCGGTAGGCAGCCAGGTCGTTCTGCTTGGCCAGGGTGATCATCTGCTCGGCCAGAGGAGCGATCTCCTTGGCGCGGGTGACGGTGGTCTTCATCTGGCCGTGCTCCAGCAGATCAGTGGTCTGCTGTCTCAGCATCGCCATACGGGCGTCAGTGGGCTTGCCCAGTTTGCGGTAACCAGCCATTACAATTCACTCCTTCAATCGGTTCTGCCGGAGCAGAACATCGTAGTTCTACGGGCGAATTGCCCGGTTAGTTATTTTCCTCGCTCTTGAGAGAGAGACCCATCATGGACAGCTTGTTCATGACCTCTTCCAGGCTCTTGCGGCCCAGGTTGCGCACCTTCATCATCTCGTCCTCGGTCTTTTCGGTCAGATCCTGGACCGTGTTGATGTTAGCGCGCTTCAGGCAGTTAAAGGAGCGGACGGACAGATCCAACTCTTCGATGGTCATCTCCAGCACCTTGTCCCGCTGGGTCTCAGGCTTCTCCACCACGGTGGAGCGGCTGCCCACCGTCTCGGACAGGTCGGTGAACAGGACAAAGTGATCGCACAGAATCTTGGCGCCCAGAGAGACTGCGTCCCGTGCAGTGATCGTGCCGTCGGTCCAGACCTCCAGGGTCAGCTTGTCGTAGTCGGTCATATTGCCCACACGGGTGTTCTCCACCGTGTAGTTCACCTTGAGGACCGGAGAATAGATGGAGTCCACCGGGATAATACCGATGACCGCCTGCTGGTTGACCTTGTTCCGGTCGGCGGGAACATAGCCCCGGCCGTGGCTCATGGTCAGCTCCATATTCAGAGAGGCGTCAGGGCCCAGGGTGGCGATGTGCAGATCGGGGTTGAGAATCTCAACCTCACCGTCGGCCTTGATGTCGCCGGCAGTGACCTCACCCTCACCGGAGGCCTGGATATACACCGTCTTAGTGCCGGTGCCATAGAGCTTGGCAATGATCTTCTTAACGTTGAGAACGATCTGGGTCACGTCTTCCTTCACACCGGGAATGGTGCAGAATTCGTGCTGGACACCAGCGATCTTTATGGTAGTAACAGCAGTACCAGGCAGAGACGACAGCAGAATGCGGCGCAGTGCGTTGCCCAGAGTGGTGCCGTAGCCGCGCTCCAGGGGTTCCACTACATACTTGCCGTAGGTCCCATCATTGGGGTTCTCGATACACTCGATGCGGGGCTTTTCAATTTCTACCATTAACTTAATACCCTCCTCGTCTGCGGGGAGATTGGATTCCCCATGGTTGTACAGCTTACCAATATGAGGAAGCACTGATTCAACGGGCGGTGGGCTGCCGGGGCCGACAACCCACCGTTTCCCCTTCTTTCTATTGACTCAGAGGTTCCTTGAGGGTGGTCTGTTACTTGGAGTACAGCTCGACGATCAGGTGCTCCTCCACAGGGAAGTCCACATCGGCGCGCTCAGGCAGACGAGTGATGGTGCCCTTCAGGGCCTCCTTCTCCCGATCCATCCAAGCGGGGACGGAGACGGCAATGGCGTCCTCGCCCAGGAAACGCTTGAACTTGACGGAAGAACGGCTGCTGTCCTTGACCTCGACGACGTCGCCGGCCTTGACCAGGTAAGAGGGGATGTTCACCCGCTTGCCGTTGACCAGGAAGTGGCCGTGGTTGACCAGCTGACGAGCCTCGCGGCGGGTCATGGCAAAGCCCATACGGAACACCACGTTATCCAGGCGGCGCTCCAGGGTGGTCAGCAGGATCTCACCGGTAATACCGGGGGTCCGCTCAGCCTTTTCATAGTAGGCGCGGAACTGCTTCTCCAGCACACCATAGACGAACTTGACCTTCTGCTTCTCCTGAAGCTGGAGGGCATACTCGCTCTTCTTCTTGCGCATGGCGCTCTTGTCCTTGCGCTGGGTGGTGGTGAGCTTACGGGGGGTGCTGTAACCCATAACGGCGGGGGAGATGCCCAGAGCTTCGCAGCGCTTCACAATGGGCTGAGAATTTTTAGCCATAGTCTATTTCCTCCTTCAATTGATCAGACACGTCTTCTCTTGGGAGGACGGCAGCCGTTGTGGGGGACAGGAGTGACATCCTTAATCATGGTCACTTCCAGGCCCACACCCTGCAGGGCACGGATGGCAGCCTCACGGCCGGCGCCGGGACCCTTGACATAGACCTCGACGGTCTTCAGACCGTGCTCCATGGCAGCCTTGGCGGCAGTCTCGGCGGCAGTCTGAGCGGCATAGGGGGTGGACTTACGGGATCCGCGGAAGCCCAGGCCGCCGGAGGAGGCCCAGCTCAGGGCGTTGCCCTGCAGATCGGTGACGGTAACCATGGTGTTGTTGAAGGAAGAACGGATATGCACAGCGCCCTTCTCAACGTTCTTGCGCTCGCGCTTGCGGCGAACGACTTTCTTAGCTTTGGCCATTGTTCATATCCCTCCTTTACTTCTTCTTGTTGGCAATGGTCTTCTTGGGGCCCTTCCGGGTACGGGCGTTGGTCTTGGAACGCTGGCCGCGGACGGGCAGGCTCTTCTTGTGGCGCAGGCCGCGATAGGAGCCAATCTCAATGAGGCGCTTGATATCCATAGCCACGTTACGGCGCAGGTCACCCTCCACCATATACTGGTGGCCAATCACCTCACGCAGGGCTGCCTCCTGGGCTTCGGTCAGGTCACGGACGCGGGTATCGGGGTCGATACCGGTCTGGGCGAGAATCTTATTGGCGCTGGTGCGGCCGATGCCATAGATATAGGTCAGGCCGATCTCGATGCGCTTATCCTTGGGCAGGTCAATGCCGGCAATACGTGCCATAAATCAATACACCTCCTTATCCTTGTCTCTGCTTATGCTTGGGATTCGGGCAAATCACCATAACTCTGCCCTTGCGCTTAATGACCTTGCATTTCTCGCACATGGGCTTGACGGACGGTCTTACTTTCATCGTCTTACCTCCTGTTTTGCTGCATGGGACCGTACCCTTGTCCAGAGGGCGTTTTCCCATGGCCCCGGTGACTGGCCGGGATTATTTGCTTCTCCAGGTGATCCGGCCGCGAGTCAGATCATAAGGGGACATCTGGACTGTCACCTTATCTCCCGGGAGGATCCTGATATAGTTCATCCGGAGCTTGCCGGAAATGTGAGCCAGGATGGTGTGGCCTTTGCCAATGTCCACCATAAAGGTAGTGTTGGGCAGAGCTTCTTTCACAATCCCTTCCAGCTCGATCATATCTTCCTTGGACATGAAGTTATTTCCTCCTTCACTGGACGCCCTTGTCTGGATCGTCCGGGAACTCTGAATCGCGGAAGGCGGCCAATACAGCGCGCAGTTGTCTGTCGCTGACCGCTTCGCCTCTATGCAGTCCGAGGACTGCCGGATGTGCGCTGGTTCCTACGCACCGGACATGCTTTTTGCGCTTCCGTTTTGGCGTAGCCAGCTTTCTCCCCTTACCGTCTGCCAGCAGGACGAAATCTCTCTCCTCCTTGAGGACGAGAAAGAGCCGTCCCCGGTCATGGCCGGCCAGGGAGAGAACGATTGGTCTCGGGTGGATACTTGCCATATCAGTCTCCGCACCGGGTGAGCACTTCCGGCTCGCCGTCAGTGATGAGAATGGTATTTTCGTAATGGGCGGCCAGCTTTCCGTCCGCAGTCATGGGAACGGTCCAGCCGTCCGGCATCCGGTGATCCCGGATCTTCGCCGTGCCGGCGTTGACCATAGGCTCCACACAGATGACCATATTTTTGTACAGCCTGGGATTGCCGCCCATAGGCCGGGCGGGGATATAGTTGGGGACCTCCGGGGCCTCATGGACGCTGCGTCCGATACCGTGACCGGTGTACTCCCGCACCAGGCTGTAGCCTGCCGCCTCAGCGCATTTCTGCACTGCGCCGGAGATATCAAAGACATGGTTACCGGCCTTCGCCATTTGGAAGCCCTCCCAGAAGGATTGCTCCGTCACGTCGATCAGCCGCTGGGCCTCCTCGGAGATCTGGCCGCACCCGAAGGTGCCGCAGCAGTCCCCGTGATAGCCGCCCACAGCCACCCCATTCTTGTCCAGCCGGTAGTCGCCCACACAGACGCCCACGTCGATGGACACGATGTCGCCCTCTTTCAGCTTGCGGTTGCCGGGCACACCGTGGATGATCTCGTCATTGACTGAGATGCAGGCGGCGCCCTTAAAGCCGTACAGGTGATAGAAGGAGGGGTAGCCTCCATGACTTTTGATGAATTTTTCAATCTCCCGGTCCAGCTCCCGGGTGGTGATCCCGGGCTGGACCAGACTGCCGCCGTAAGCCCGGGCCATGGCAGTGAGCCGCCCGGCCTTGCGCATCAGCTCAATCTGATGGGGAGATTTAATGGTAATACGCTCAGCCATTTCACTTGCCCAGCACTGCCATGATTGCCTGGTTGGTGGCCTCGATGGTGGGCTGATTTGCCACCATCTTGAGCACGCCCCGGCGCTCATAGTAGCCCTTCAGAGGCTCGGTCTCGGCGTGATAGGTCTTGAGCCGGGCCCGGACGGTCTCCGGCTTGTCGTCCTTGCGCTGAGTCAGGGCCTCGCCACAGGCGTCGCAGACGCCCTCCACCTTGGGAGGTGCCGCCACCACATGGTAAGTGGCGCCGCAGTTGAGGCAGGTCCGGCGGCCGGTCATCCGCTTTTCGATCTCCTCGTCGCTGATCTCGATGGAGACAACAGCGTCAAAGACAACGCCGGCGGCTTCCAGGGCGTCGGCCTGGGCCAGCGTGCGGGGCACGCCGTCCAGGATATAGCCGTTCGCGCAATCCGGCTGGGCCAGGCGCTCGGTGATGACACCGATGATCACCTCATCGGGCACAAGAGCGCCGGCGTCCATATACTCTTTGGCCTTGAGGCCAATGGGGGTGCCGTTCTTGACGGCGGCCCGGAGGATATTGCCGGTGGAGATGGTGGGGATGCTCAGCTTTTTGCTGATGATCTCCGCCTGGGTTCCCTTGCCTGCGCCGGGAGCGCCCAAAAGAATCATTTTCATTGGGACACCCTCCTCAGTTCAGGAAACCCTTGTAGGTGCGCATCACCATCTGCGCCTCCAGCGCCTTCTCGGTCTCCAGCGCGACAGACACAACGATCAGTACGGAAGTACCGCCGATGGACAGAGCGCTCATGCCGATCAGGTTGCCGGTAATAATGGGCAGCAGGGCAATAATACCCAGATAGATGGCACCAAACATGGTGATCCGGTTCAGCACGCGGGACAGGAACTCTGCGGTGGGACGGCCGGCCCGGAAACCGGGAATGAAGCCGCCCTGAGCCTTCAGGTTGTTCGCTACCTCGATGGGGTTGAACTGGATGGTGGAATAGAAGTAGCTGAAGCCGACAATCAGCAGCACATAGACTACGGCGTACAGGACGCTGTTGGTGTCAAAGGCCTTCATAAAGGCGGAATCCGCCCAGGCAGGCACAAAGGCTGCGATGGTGGCAGGGATGGAGGCGATCGTCTGGGCGAAGATGATGGGCAGAACGCCGGACATATTCACCTTCATGGGGATCTTGGATGCCTGGCCGCCGTACTGCTTCCGACCCACCACGCGCTTGGCGTACTGGACGGGAATCCGGCGCTCAGAGTTGTTGATGAACACCACGAAGACGACCAGCAGCAGCATACCCACAATAATCAGGGGCACAGCCCAGGGGGCGATGCTGACGGTGCCCTCTCCGGTGTTGCCGGACAGATAGTTCTGCACGCCAATCCACATATAGTAGATGGAGTTGGGCACGCGGGACACAATGCCGGCAAACAGCAGCATAGAAATGCCGTTGCCGATACCGAACTCGGTGATCTGCTCACCCAGCCACATGACAAAGACAGCGCCGCCGGTAAAGGTAGCGATGATGACGATCGCCGCCCAGATGCCGGTATCCGCCAGCAGGCTGTTGGCCTTGAGCAGGGTGTAGTAACCGAAGCCCTGGAGCAGCGCAATTGCCAGCGTGGTATACCGGGTGATCTTCTCAATGGTACGCTTGCCCTCTTCGCCGCCGTCCTTTGCCAGCCGCTCCAGGGGCGGAATCGCCACAGTCAGCAACTGAATAATAATGGAGGCGTTGATATAGGGCTGGATGGACAGGGCAAACATGGTGCCCTGTCCGAAGGCGCCGCCGCTCATCACGTTCATCAGGCCCAGGATGTTGCTGGAAGCTGCGTTAAAGTAGCTCTGCAGCGCACTGGTGTTGATGAAGGGGACGGGAATGGCGTTGCCAAGGCGGAAAATGAGCAGAATAAAGGCGACAAAAATGAGCTTCTGACGGAGTTCCTGGATTTTCCAAGCGTTGCGAATCGTCTCAATCACTTAGATCACCTCAGCCTTTCCTCCAGCGGCTTCAATTTTTTCCTTGGCGGAAGCGGAGAAGGCGTTGACCTGGACGTTGAGCTTCTTGGTCAGCTCGCCGTTACCCAGAACCTTGACGCCGTACTTGCACTTGCTCACCAGGCCGGCATCCACAATGTCCTTCACAGTGACAGTGGCGCCGTTTTCAAAACGCTCCAGGTCGGAGACGTTGATTGCGTCCAGAGGCTTGGCAAAGATGTTGTTAAAGCCGCGCTTGGGCAGGCGGCGGGACAGAGGCATCTGGCCGCCCTCGAAACCGATCCGGACGCCGCCGCCGGAGCGGGCCTTCTGGCCCTTATGGCCCCGGCCGGCAGTCTTGCCGTTGCCGGTGCCGTGACCGCGGCCCTTCCGCTTGGCGGGGTGGGTGGAGCCCACGGCGGGAGACAGGTCATGGAGATTCATGTCGACATACCTCCTTATTCAGCTTCGGTCACCTGGCAGAGGTAACCGATTTGGGCGAGCTTACCGGCGGTCTGAGCGTTATCAGGCTGAACGGTGGTGTCGCCGATCTTGCGCAGGCCCAGGGAGGCTGCGGTGTCCTTGTGCTTCTGGAGCCGGCCGTTCAGGCTTTTCACCAGAGTAATTTTCTTGTTAGCCATTTCGTCCGACCTCCTTACAGCTCTTCCACGGCCTTGCCGCGGGTGGCGGCCACCTGCTCAGGAGTGCGCAGACTCTTCAGGCCTTCGAAGGTAGCGGCAACCACGTTCTGGGGGTTGTTGGAGCGCAGGCACTTGGTGCGGATGTCCTTGATACCAGCAGCCTCCATGACGGCACGGACAGGGCCGCCGGCGATGACGCCGGTACCGTCGGGAGCGGGCTTGAGCAGCACCCGGCCAGCGGAGAACTCACCGATCACCTCGTGAGGGATGGTGGTGCCGGAAGTGGCCACAGTGATCATGTTCTTCTTGGCATCCTCCAGGCCCTTGCGGATGGCCTCAGGCACCTCGGCGGCCTTGCCCAGGCCATAGCCGACCTTGCCCTTGCCGTCGCCGATGACCATCAGCGCGGAGAACTTCATGACGCGGCCGCCCTTGACGGTCTTGCTGACGCGGTTCAGATAGACGAGCTTCTCGATATACTCGCTCTGGGGTTTTTCAAATCTAGCCATTTTCTATCCTCCTCCGATCAGAACTGCAGGCCGCCCTCACGGGCGCCCTCGGCCAGAGCCTTGACACGGCCGTGGTACAGGTAGCCGCCGCGGTCAAACACCACAGCCTCGATGCCGGCAGCCTTAGCACGCTCGGCAACGATCTGGCCAACCTTCTTGGCAGCTTCCATATTGCTGCCGGCGCCCTCAAAGCTCTTCTCCAGGGAAGAGGCGGAGACCAGAGTCACGCCCTTGGTATCGTCAATGATCTGGGCATAGATGTTGGTCTCGCTGCGGAAAACGTTCAGACGGGGTCTCTCGGGGGTGCCGGAGATCTTAGAGCGCACACGCTTATGACGCTTCAGACGCTGCGCGTTGGTATTCGGTCTTTTAATCATTTAGGCACACCTCCTTACTTCTTCTTGGCGCCGGTCTTGCCTTCCTTGCGGCGGATGACTTCATCGGCGTACTTGATGCCCTTGCCCTTATAAGGCTCAGGCGGACGGACCTCACGGATGCGGGCGGCAAACTGGCCAACCTGCTGCTTGTCACAGCCCTTGACAATGATCTTGTTGGGGGCGGGGCACTCCAGGGTGATGCCAGGGACCTCATCGATATTCACAGGATGAGAATAGCCCACGTTGAGCACCAGCTGCTTGCCCTGCATGGCCACACGGTAGCCGATGCCGTTGACGTCCAGATCCTTCTGGAAGCCCTTGGTGACGCCCACCACCATGCTGTTGAGGATGGAGCGAACCATGCCGTGGCTGGCGCGGTTCTCCTTGGCGTCGTTGGGGCGGGTGCAGTGGATCACGTTGCCCTCCTGGGCGATGGTGATCGCAGCGGGGAACTGCTTGGTCAGGGTGCCCAGGGGGCCCTTGACAGTGACGACGTTGCCTTCACCGATGGTAACAGTAACACCAGCGGGGACGTCGATAGGCATTCTGCCGATTCGAGACATTCTGTGTTACCTCCCTTACCAGATGAAAGCCAGGACTTCACCGCCGACATGAGCCGCGCGAGCAGCCTTATCGGTCATAACGCCCTTAGAGGTGGATACGATCGCAATGCCCAGGCCGTGGAGGACGCGGGGCAGCTCGTCAGCGCCGGCATAGACACGCAGGCCGGGCTTGGAGACGCGGCGGAGGCCGGACAGAGCCTTCTCGTTGCCGTTGTACTTCAGGGTGATGCGGATGATGCCCTGAGTGCCGTCATCGATGAGCTGGAAGTTCTTGATATAGCCCTCCTCCAGCAGGATCTGCGCGATGGCCTTCTTCATGTTAGACGCGGGGACGTCCACGGTGGTATGCTTGGCGGCGTTCGC
This sequence comes from Candidatus Onthomonas sp., assembly GCA_051866795.1. Taxonomy (GTDB): domain Bacteria; phylum Bacillota; class Clostridia; order Oscillospirales; family Oscillospiraceae; genus Onthomonas. The sequence goes on from JBJDXT010000094.1 coordinate 16,844, forward strand.
ATTGCGGATACGGGTCAGCATATCGGCGATGGGATCAGTGATGTGCATACGGTTTGACCTCCTTCAATAAAGGTTACAGGTGAGCGTTTTTGCTCCCTGTCAAGGCATCAGGGTATCATGGGAGCTCTTGCCGAAAGCGGACTGTTCCGCCCCGGCAGGGTCTTCCCATGACTTCTGGCGCCGGGTTGATGAGAATCAGTTTCCCACGCTGGGGAAGGGGCCTCTTACCAGGAGGCCTTCTTCACACCAGGGATCTGGCCCTTGTAGGCCAGCTCGCGGAAGCAGATACGGCAGACGCCATAGTCACGCAGATAGGCGTGGGGACGGCCGCAGAGCTTGCAGCGGTTGTAGCGGCGGGTGGAAAACTTAGCAGGACGCTGCTGCTTGAGCTTCATAGAAGTCTTTGCCATGTCTGTTCTCCTCCCTTACTTTGCAAACGGAGCGCCCAGCAGGCTCAGCAGCTCACGGGCCTCTTCGTCGGTCTTGGCAGTGGTGACCACGATAATATCCATGCCGCGGATCTTGTCGATCTTATCGTACTCGATCTCGGGGAAGATCAGCTGCTCCTTGATGCCCAGGGCGTAGTTGCCGCGGCCGTCGAAGGAGTCGGCGGAGATGCCGCGGAAGTCACGGACACGGGGCAGAGCGATGTTGAACAGCCGGTCCAGGAACTCCCACATCTTGTCCTGACGCAGGGTCACCTTGGCGCCGATGGGCATGCCCTCACGGAGCTTAAAGTTGGCCACGCTCTTCTTGGCCTTGCAGACCACAGCCTTCTGGCCAGTGATTGTGGAGAGGTCCCGCACCACGTTATCCAGCACCTTGGCGTTCTCACGGCCCTCGCTGCAGCCGCAGTTGACCACGATCTTGTCCAGACGGGGAATCTCCATCACGGACTTGTAGCCGAACTTCTGCATCAGAGCAGGAGCGACTTCCTGATTGTACTTATCCTTCAAAGTAGGCATTTCAGTTTACGCTCCTTTCTCAGATTTCAGCGCCGCACTTCTTGCAGACGCGGACCTTCTTGCCGTCCACAAACTTGTTGGCAGCCTTGGTGGGCTTGCCGCACTTGGGGCAGACGCGCATAACCTTGCAGGCATAGATGGGGCAGGGCTTCTTGATGATGCCGGACTCGTCGCCCTGCTTCTTGGCCTTAGTGTGCCGGAAGCAGACGTTGACGCCCTCAACAATGACCTTGCTCTCCTTGGGCAGGACGGAGAGAACCTCGCCGGTCTTGCCCACGTCCTTGCCGGACAGGACGATAACCTTATCGCCCTTCTTGATGTTGATTTTCTTCATCTGGGTGCCCTCCTTAAATCACTTCGGGAGCCAGAGACAGGATACGCAGGTAGTCCTTGTCACGCAGCTCGCGGGCAACTGGGCCAAAGATACGGGTGCCCTGGGGGGTCTTGTCGTCCTTGATGATGACGGCGGCGTTCTCATCGAAGCGGACATAGGTGCCGTCGGCACGGCGGACGCCGAAGGCGGAACGGACGATGACGGCCTTGACCACGTCGCCCTTCTTCACCTGGCCGCCGGGAGTCGCCTTGCGGACAGAGGCGACCACGATGTCGCCGATGTTGCCGTACTTGCGGCGGGAGCCGCCCAGAACCCGGATGGTCTTGAGCACTTTGGCGCCGGTATTGTCAGCAACCTTGAGCAGAGTTTCTTCCTGAATCATCTATCGGCACCTCCTTACTTCGCTTTTTCAACGATCTCGACCAGTCTCCAGCGCTTGTCCTTGGAGAGGGGCCGGGTCTCCATGACGCGGACGCGGTCGCCGACACGGCATTCGTTGTTCTCGTCATGGGCTTTCAGCTTATAGGTTCTCTTGACGATCTTCTTGTACAGGGGATGGGCCACACGGTCGGCAATGGCCACAACGATCGTCTTATCCATCTTATCGGAAACCACCAGGCCGACTCTGGTCTTGCGGGAAGAAGTTCTTTCCATGTTCATGCTCCTCCTTAGTCAGCGGCCTTTTCGCGGATGATGGTCTTGACGCGGGCGATGTCGCGCTTGACATCGGCCAGCTTCTGGGGATTGTCCAGCTGGTTGGTAGCGTGCTGAAAGCGCAGGTTAAACAGCTCTTTCTTCAGCTCCATCAGCTTGTTGTCCAGCTCAGCGGCGGACATGGCGCGGATCTCTTTGGCCTTCATTACGCTTCACCACCCTCCTCAGAGACTTCTTTCTTGACGATCTTCGTCTTAATCGGCAGCTTGTGAGCGGCCAGACGCAGGGCCTCGCGGGCAGTCGCCTCGGGCACGCCGGCAATTTCGAACATCACGCGGCCAGGCTTAACCACGGCCACCCAGTACTCAGGGGAGCCCTTACCTTTACCCATACGGGAGCCGGCGGCCTGCTGAGTGACGGGCTTATCGGGGAAGATCTGGATCCAGACCTTACCGCCACGCTTGGTGTAACGGGTCATGGCGACACGGGCCGCCTCGATCTGGTTGGACTTAATCCATGCGGGCTCCAGAGCCTGGAGGCCATATTCACCGTAGGTCACGGTGTTGCCGCGAGTGGCCTTGCCGGTCATACGGCCGCGCTGCACTCTGCGGTACTTCACTCTCTTCGGCAGAAGCATCAGCGATTGCCTCCTTCCTTGGCACGGGGCGCGCCGCCGGCGGGACGGTTATAACCGGTGCCCTGACGGCTGTCCTTGCTGCGATTGAAATTGCCGTTGCTGTTACCGTTGCCGTTGGGCCGACGGGCGCCGTCACGGCGGCGGGGACGGTCGGAGCGCTCACGGTAGGGCTTGGACAGGTCGATGGTACGGGGAGAGGTGCGCAGAGCCTGGCTCAGGATCTCGCCCTTGTACACCCACACCTTGATGCCGATCCGGCCGTAGGTGGTGGCAGCCTCAGCAAAGCCGTACTCGATGTCGGCGCGCAGGGTCTGCAGAGGAATGGTGCCCTCGTGATAGTGCTCCTGACGGGCGATCTCAGCGCCGCCCAGACGGCCGGAGGCGCAGACCTTGATGCCCTTGGCGCCGGCGCGCATGGCGTTGCCAATGGCCTTCTTCATGGCGCGGCGGAAGGAGATGCGCTTCTCCAGCTGCTGGGCAATGTTCTCGGCCACCAGCTGAGCGTTCATGTCGATCTCGTTGCGCTTGATCTCCACGATGGAGAGCTGCACGGGCTTGCCGATCATCTTCTCCACCTGCTGGCGCAGACGCTCCACCTCGGTGGCGTCCTTGCCGATGACCATGCCGGGCCGGGCGCAGTGCAGATAGATGCGGACCTTGGCGTTGTCACGCTCGATCTCGATCTTGGGCACGCCGGCGCTGTACAGGGTCTTTTTGAGGAACTTGCGGATCTTCTGGTCCTCAACGAGGAGGTCTCCGACCTGCTCGTTACGGGCATACCAGCGAGAATCCCAGTCCTTGATTACGCCCACACGGAAGCCGTGGGGATTCACTTTCTGTCCCATTGCTCTTCCTCCTTAGGCTTTCTCGCTCACCACGACGGTGATGTGGCTGGTTCTCTTGTCGATGCGGTAGCCGCGGCCATGGGCACGGGGACGCATCCGCTTGATGATGGGGCCGGCGTTGGCATAGGCGGCAGAGACATACAGCTTGGAGGGATCCATGCCGTTGTTGTTCTCCGCGTTGGCGGCAGCGCTCTTCACCAGCTTGGCCAGCAGGGGGGAGGCCTTCTTGGGGGTGTTGTTCAGGATGCCCACGGCCAGGTCGATGTCCTTGCCCCGGATCAGGTCACAGACAATGTTGACCTTGCGGGGGGCGATGCGGGCGTAGGTCAAAGTAGCTTTAGCTTCACTCATTTTTCGCCGCCTCCTTACTTCGTCTTTCCGCCGCTGTGGCCGCGGAAGTAACGGGTGGGCGCGAACTCGCCCAGCTTGTGGCCGACCATGTCCTCAGTCACATAGACAGGCACGTGCTTCTTGCCGTCATGGACGGCGAAGGTGTGGCCGACGAAGGAGGGGAAGATGGTGGAGGCGCGGCTCCAGGTCTTCAGCACTTTCTTCTCGCCGGTCTTGTTCATCTCATCGACCCGCTTCAGCAGCTCGGGGGCACAGAAGGGGCCTTTCTTCACAGATCTGCTCATTTCTATCCAGCCTCCTTACTTCGCATTGCGGCGACGGACAATGAACTTGTCAGTCGGGTTCTTCTTCTTACGGGTCTTGTAACCCAGAGCGGGCTTACCCCAGGGGGTAACAGGGCCGGGACGGCCAACAGGAGCGCGGCCCTCGCCGCCGCCGTGGGGATGGTCGTTGGGGTTCATAACAGAACCGCGGACGGTGGGGCGCCAGCCCATGTGGCGCTTACGGCCGGCCTTACCAATGTGCATATTGGCATGGTCCTCGTTGCCCACCTGACCGATGCAGGCCTTGCAGTTGGCCTTGACCAGACGGTACTCGCCGGAGGGCAGACGGATCTGAGCGGAATCGCCCTCCTTGGCCATCAACTGAGCCTGCTCACCGGCGGCGCGCACCAGCTGGGCGCCCTTGCCGGGGTGGAGCTCGATGTTGTGGATAATGGTACCCACAGGGATGGCGGACAGGGGCAGGCAGTTGCCGGGCAGGATGTCGGCCTGGGCGCCGGTCTCGATGATGTGGCCGGGCTTCAGGCCCACAGGAGCCAGGATATAGGCGCGCTCGCCGCCCTCATACTCGATCAGGGCGATGTTGGCGCTGCGGTTGGGGTCATACTCCAGCCGGATGACGGTAGCCCGCTCTTCATTCTGACGCTTGAAGTCGATGATGCGGTACTTCCGGCGGACGCCGCCGCCGCGATGGCGGACGGTGATGCGGCCGTAGCTGTTGCGGCCGGCGCTCTTCTGCAGAGACTCGGTCAGGCTGCGCTCAGGCTTGGCCTTCTTGTCGATGCCCTCGAAGGTGGACACCGTCATATGGCGGCGTGCCGGGGTCGTGGGCTTATAAGATCTAATCGCCATTGTGCGTTACCTCCCTTAAACCATGCCTTCGAAGAACTCAATGGTCTTGGAGTCTTCGGTCAGGGTGACGATGGCTTTCTTGTAGGCAGCCCGGCGGCCGGGACGGCCAGCGCCCATGCGCTTGACCTTGCCATCATAGTTCATGGTGTTGACCTTGGAGACCTTCACGCCAAAGATCTCCTCCACGGCCTTGCCGATCTCAGCCTTGTTGGCCTTGGGGTTGACGAAGAAGGTGTACTTCTTGTCCACGCTGCCCATCATGGAGCGCTCGGTGACAACGGGCTTAATGATGATATCATAGGCGGTCATTATGCGTACACCTCCTCGATGGTGGCCAGAGCGGCCTTGTCGATGACCAGGGTCTTGGCGTTGACCAGATCATAGACGCTCAGGATGTTAGCGGGGGTGGTGACCACGCCGGGGATGTTCCGGGCGGACAGAACCACACCATTCTTGACGCCGTCGGTGATGACGACGCTCTTGCCGGCGTCGATGGCGCTCAGCAGGTTGACCATGGTCTTGGTCTTGGGCTCCGCAATCTCCAGGCCCTCGATGACGGCGATGTTGCCGTTCTGAGCCTTGTCAGACAGGACACTCTTGAGCGCCAGGCGCTTGAGCTTCTTGTTCAGGGTGTAGCGGTAGCTGCGGGGCTTCGGGGCAAAGACGATGCCGCCGTGGGTCCACTGGGGAGACCGGGTAGAGCCCTGACGGGCACGGCCGGTGCCCTTCTGGCGCCAGGGCTTCTTGCCGCCGCCGGAGACCTCGGCGCGGGTCAGGGCGGACTGAGTGCCCTGACGGCAGTTGGCCAGGTGGTTCTTGACCACAGCGTGGACAGCAGCCATGTTGGGCTCAATGCCGAAAATAGCTTCTGCCAGCTCGACCTCGCCCAGCTGCTTGCCGGCCATATCATAAACTTTTGCGTTAGACATGATTGGTACTCTCTCCTTTCCCTTACTTCTTTCTTGCGGAAGCCTTCTGCGGGTTCACGCGGGCGGAAGCCTTCTGCGGGTTGGCGGAGATGCCAGCGCCGGCCTGCTTGACCACGTTGACCTTGGCAGTGCTCTTGATGACCACGACGCCGCCCTTGGGGCCGGGGATAGCGCCCCGGACTGCGATCAGGTTGACCTCGGGATCCACCTTGACCACTTCCAGGTTCTGAACAGTGACCTGCTCAGCGCCCATCTGGCCAGCGCCGATCTTGCCCTTGCGGATCCGGCTGGGGGTGGAAGTAGAGCCCATGGAGCCGGCATGACGGTGAACAGGGCCGCCGCCGTGGGTCATGGGAGTGCGCTGGGCGCCGTGGCGCTTGATGACGCCGGCGTAGCCCTTACCTTTGCTGATGCCAGTGGCGTCCACCTTGTCGCCCACAGCAAAGACGTCAGCCTTCAGCACATCGCCCACATTGAGCTTGCCGTAGCTGTCGACCTTGACTTCCTTGAGGACGCGGAGCATCTCCACGCCAGCCTTGGCCAGATGGCCCTGCTGACCCTTGGTCAGATGCTTCTCGGTGGTGGGCTGATAGCCCAGCTGAACGGCCTCATAGCCGTCCTTCTCGGCGGTCTTCTTCTGAACCACGGTGCAGGGGCCCGCCTCAATGACAGTGACGGGGATCACCTTACCGGCTTCATCGAAGATCTGGGTCATACCGACCTTTTTGCCGATGATTGCCTTTTTTTCCATTTCGGAATTTCCTCCTTGTAAAGGTTATTGGTTGAAGCAGGTGCCCATTGGCTGGCATTGCTGCGTCAACATGACCCCTCCGCTCACAAAAAGCAGGCGGAGATTGGGTACAAACAAAACAAATGAGATACCCTTGCTGTACTTTGACTGCTGCGCGGGATTTTTTCGTCAGGGCGTTCAGCGCTTTTTTGGCAGTATGCCGATACGGCGAAAAAGCGCTGGGCGGCATGGCGGAAAAAGATTAGCAGCTTACAGCTTGATCTCGATGTCCACACCAGCAGGCAGCTGCAGGCTCATCAGCGCCTCCACCGTCTTGGGGGAGGGATTCTGGATGTCGATCAGGCGCTTGTGGGTGCGGCGCTCAAACTGCTCCCGGCTGTCCTTGTACTTGTGGACGGCGCGAAGGATGGTGACGACCTCCTTCTTGGTGGGCAGGGGAATGGGGCCGGAGACGGTGGCGCCGGTGCGCTTGGCGGTCTCGACGATGGTCTCTGCGCTCTGGTCGATCAGCTGATGGTCATAGGCCTTCAGACGGATGCGGATCATTTCTTTTGCCATGGTGTTGTCCTCCTCGTTTTCGTACTGTTGTACATGAACCGGTTGTATTTGGATGCAGGAATTGGCTGAAATCAACATACGCTGTGCCGTGTGTATCACTCCACGTCATAAGGAAAGCCGACGTTTACCGCCGGCCGTACCCACCATGCATGGCGATATACCCATAATGGCATAGTGGTCAATCACAGCCGCCCAGATCCAGCCCGGACATACTCCGCAGAAGTTACCGGGAATCTCCCGCAATCTCCTGCATCATCGCATAGTGCGCCTCTGCGCACCGGAGGCTAGTATACCGTACCACAGTCAGAAAGTCAAGGGGTTTTTGCGGTATTTTTTGCTCTTTTTTGCCCCAAAACAAACCCTGCCCCGGGATACCGGGGCAGGATCCGTCAAGGTTGCAATTGGGCAGAGATCACCAGTTGCGCTTCATAATCTCCTCGCAGGTACGCTGGCTGTTATTGTGATCCAGGTAGGCATACATGTGGGGCCGCATCTCCGCGTATTTTTCCGGCAGGCGGAAACCGCCCTTGGCATAGGCCTCCAGCTGGGCCAGCAGCTCCTCAGTGGTCATCACCCGGTCGCCGAACAGCTCGGTCTCCATATCGATATAGGAACCGGTGGTCTCATTGTACTTGTCCACGTCAAACTGGTAGAAGAGCACCGGTTTGCCCTGGTAATACACGTCCCAGCAGACGCTGGAGTAGTCGGTAATGAGCAGCTTGCAGCCCATAATGAGTTGGTTCAGCGGCTCAGCACCAAAGGGGATCATCCGAACCCGGTCCCCGTTGGAAACAGAGAAGTCGGATAAATACTCCCGGAACTTGGGATGGATATAGAAATCCAGATACAGGTCCTGCTCCTCCAGCAGGCGGGAAAGGCGTGCGTCATTGAGCAGGGACATATAGTTCCGATAGTAGTCGCTTGCCATAAAGACCACATCGGATACCTCTTCCAGCCAGTTACGCCAGGTGGGCATGACCAGAATATGCCGCTCCTTCAATCTCTTGTCCTCCAGCACATCCCACCGGGCCAGACCGGTGATAATAACATCCTCGGTCGGATATGCCATTTCATTTACAATAATGTCATGCTCCCGCTGGTTGGAGGTGACAAAGAGATTGACCGCATTGCTTCCCTTGCTGTAAAACTCCACCCGCTTGAGCGCAATGACGCCGTGCTGGAGGAAGACCAGCTTCTTCTGATTCATCACCCGCGGGAGGATAATACTCTCCTTTGCCCGCCAGGCATAGGCATGGGCCTTGGAATCACTGGAGATGAGCAGCCGGGCGGCCAGGAGATAGACCATGTGCTTCAGGCTCATGAACTGAATGACATGGTCCTTGTAAGGCAGCAGATGCTCCTGGTAGTCAGGCTGCTTCTTATCGATGACAAAATAGATGCTCCGGTTCATCCTCCGTTCCATATCATTTTCCATACAGTGGCGGAAGAAATAGAAACCGTTGTCCTGGGCCATGCAGCAGTACTTCTCATAGCAGAGGAAGATGTGCTTTTGGGCCAACTGCTTGCCAAACAGCCGGGACAAAATCAATGCGCACCGCTCTTTGATCCGAAAGCGCAGGCCGCTGTAGGGGCTGTACTCCTGGCAGACCAGGGCAAACTGGTTATTTGTCGTCTGATACAGAGAGACGGAGAGGTCTTCCCCCTGCCGGTAGCTGCCGGAGAAAAACGCCCGCTCCCACCGCTTGCCGTGGCGGTGCAGCTTTTTCTTTGTCTTACTGTCCTCCTTTTGGAGTCTGGGACGGATCCGCACCAGACGGGGCACACCATCCGGCCCCTCAAACACAGCACGGATATCCCAATAGAGGGGAGAAAACTGCAGACGGGACAGGTCGATATCCGCTGCCAGCCATGTCTCCTCCTGCCGGCGGATATGCTTTACCGGGCAGAAGAAAATCTGCCGGTCCGGCTCCAGCTTGTACCGGTGAACCAGGGCAATGGAGGTCCACTTGCCCGGCACCGTATTGGGGCAGCACACCTTCAGCCGCAGATGAGTGCCCCGCAGCTGAACCTTCTCACTGCGGCAGGTAAGCTGCCGCTCATAGCGGCGTATCCGGTCCGCTGTCTGAATCTGGCAATATCCATTGCTGGGACAGCAGATCAAAGCCTCCACCGTCTGTTCTCCCAGAGGGACCGTACCCACCGGCTCATTAAAAGCAAAGGTATAGTTCAGATATACCGCGTCTGTATCCAGGCCTCGGCGAACTGTCTGCTCCGGAATGCGCAACTTCATATGATAATAGGTATCTCTCTGTCGAATTGCCAGAGAAAGCTGCCAATAGGTGATCAGGCTGTTTTGCAGTGCCCCGGCCAAAGCGGACAGATCCGCCGACAGCAGGCTCCGCCCTGCAGTGTAGGAGAGCACCTCCACCGGAAATACCAGCCAGCTGCCCTTGTTGATCGCCCGGAGCACAATCTCATCCTGGGCAGTCAACTCGTAGCCAGGCAGTTCAAACCGCCAGTGCCAGTTCTGTCCACCCAGATTGCGGATGGCGCAGTGGCCCACCACCGGCAGCAGCTCCTGCTCCAGCATCTGCCGCAGCCCCAATCCCGGCCCACCGTCCTGGCACACCGGCGGCCGCTTGCCCGACATCAGGGTAGGACGGCACAGATCGTCCAGCTCCAGATAGCAGCCCTGTTCGCCCTCCCGCCGCAGGGGTGTGCCGTTGGCCAGGTACTCCATGGCTTGGTGAATTTTCGGGCTGATGACTGCCAGAGGCACATGGTAGAGCACGCCGTCCTCCGTGTGCAGGACGCCGGAGAGGGCATACCGCTGTCCGTCCATAGGCAGCTTTTCCATGCGGATGGCGCCCCAGCACCCTTCTTCCCGGGGCTGGCCCGGAATAAACTGCTGACCTTCCGCCTCACCATTGAGCCGGTGGATGGAAAAGCCCTCCAAATCCGGAGCGCCCTCCGGCTTCTTGGCAGCCAGCAAAAGCGTCTCCTCTTTTACCGTCATGCCCAGCAAGCCGTAGGACATCTGCTGCCAATACCGGAGGCTCCGGGGCAGCATGGACAAAACCAGAGAGACTTTCTTTTTCTCCGTCTGGGCAAAGTGGGGCACAACCTCATAGAGGATCTCTCCCCTGTAAAAGCTGGCCGCCGGTCCTCCCCACAGCTCCCGGTCATCAAACAGATAGGCGCAATGGTTGACCGGTTGGAACCTTGACAGGGGCCTGCTGCTCAAAAGAGGATACTGCTTCAGCCCCCCCTCCACCTGCTCGGCCAGAAACGCCAGCAGGGGGCGGCTCTCCTCCGGATCATAGGCGGCTTCCGCTCCAGAGAGCTCTGCCGTCAATATTCCACCCTCCAACCGGGCCGGAACATACCAGTGGCCGGTCTCCGGCCAATTGGACAGTACCAGCAGCAGCCCTCCTTTTGGAAAGGCGCCGTTGACGCATTGCAGCCTGAGTTGGCCATATGTTGCAGGCAGAAGATCGACTTTGAGCGGCAGCGCCGTGGAAACCAGCGGCATATCCCTGCCCAGTGGCTGCCAAAGAGCGTTTTGCTGTGACATAGTGCACCTCATATCAAAACGGGAAACGAAATTTCTTCCAAATGGTAGGATTCACCATGTTGCATTATAGCATATCTGTTCCGTCCGGTACAAGGCACTTCCCAAAAACTCTCTCCCTACACTGCACAAAAATATCCCGGACAGCCTGGCTGTCCGGGACTAATACGGCATATTATCACGCCATTTCCCCCAGCATCTGCCGGAAAATCTGGCCAAAGGTCAGCCGGGGCACATCCTCTGAGGCTACCAGCGGAATCTCCTGCACCACCTGCTCTCCCACTGAGACGGTAAGGGTTCCCAGTACATCTCCCGCCTGGACCGGGGCCTCCACCGTCTCCGCCAGAGACACCTGACTGGTCACCTGGCCCAGCTGATCCCGAGTCACCAGAAGCCGAGGACTGCTCTGGAGCACCGGCTGCACCGTGTCCGCCGTCCCCAGGGTCACAGGCACCGTCTCAATGGGCTCCGCCGGAGCGGCCTCCGCCATCGCCCAGCCCCCAAATCCATAATTGAGCAAGGTTTTGGCGCTTTCAAACCGGTCAGAGGAGGTCTCCGACCCCAAGATCACGGCGATCAGCTCCATCCCGTCCCGCATGGCGCTGGCCGAGATGCAGAAGCCCGCGCCCTGGGTGGAACCAGTTTTCAGACCAGTAGCCCCATCATAGTAGTAAATCAGCTTATTGGTGTTGGCCAGCTGGAACTGACCGCCCCGGAGGGTGTCCATCCAAATGCCGGTGTAATCCCGGATCAGCTCATGGCTGAGCAGCTCCCGGGACATAATGGCAATGTCATAGGCGGAGGTCACATGGCCCTCCGCCGGCAGACCGGTGCAGTTGCAGAAGTGGGTGTCATTCATGCCCAGCTCCTGGGCGCGCTGGTTCATCCGCTCCACAAAGGCCCCCTCGCTGCCCTTCAGATGCTCCGCCAGGGCTACAGCGGCATCATTGCCCGAGGCAACTGCCACCGCTTTGAGCATCTCATGGACGGTCATCTGTTCTCCCTCTTTCAGATAGACCTGGCTGCCTCCCATCCCGGCGGCATAGGCACTGGTGGTCACCGTGTCCTCGAGAGAGAGGCTGCCCTGGTCAATGGCCTCCGCCACCAGCAGCATGGTCATCACCTTGGTCACTGAGGCGGGCTCCAGCGCCTCATGGGCATTTTGCTCAAAGAGGATAGCGCCTGTCTCCCGCTCCATCAAAATCCCCGCCTTGGCTGAGATGGTCACGCCGCTGCCGGCAGCCGGCTCCACCGCAAAGGCTCTGGGCATCAGGCTGCTGATTCCGGCGGCCAGCAGCAGCGCCGCAAGGAACTGTCTCTTCATTCCGATCCCCCGTTTTTCAGGATGCCTTTAGTGTGAATCGTTGACAACCGCCCTATGCTGGAAAATCTTTCACATTTTTCTCTTCGGTTTTTTCTTCGCTCTTGTCTAAATTGTAAAATGGTATTATAATAGCAACCATGAAACCTTGAGACAGGAGGTCTCCCCATGCTGCGCGCCTTTATTGAAAACCATCATTGTCTATTCGCCGACCGGGTATCCGACTGGCGGGAGGCCATCCGGCTGAGCTGCCGCCCTCTGGAGGAGGACGGTTCGGTCGATTCCTCCTATGCCCAGCTCATCATCGACTGTGTGGAGCGGTACGGCCCTTACATTATTATTATGCCCAACGTCTGTCTGGCCCACAGCCAGGAGAACGCCGAGGGCGTCCATAAGACCGGCATCTCCTTCCTCCATCTGGCCGAGCCTGTCCTCTTCCAGGGCACCGACGGCCCTCAGCCGGTACAGCTGGTCTTTGCCCTGTCCGCCTGCGACCCGGAGAAGCACCTGCAAAATGTGGTAGCGCTGAGCGATCTGTTGAGCATCCCCGGCATGGCGCAAAAGCTGGCCGAGGCCAGCTGTGAGGCGGACCTGCTCCAGCTTCAGACGGAGTACCTGGACTGCTTCCGCCGCTTTTAATCGGAGGCGCTGACCGATGTCCGGTGTGCGGATTCTGATCTGTTGTCCCAACGGGGCGGGGATCAGTCTGATGATGGAGTCCATGGTGCGCACTGCCGCCCAAAAGCTGGGCCTTCCCATCCAGCGCCTGCACCACGGCTCCATCCGGGAGGGCGTCCGGAGGGCGGGAGAGTTTGACCTGGTGCTCTGTCCCAGGGAACTGACCGTCCAGCTCTCCCCCTGGCAGGGGCAGGTGCGGGTGATCGGCCTGGACAATCCCCTCTCCCGGCGGGAGCTGGAGGAGAAGCTGGCCGGCTACCTGAAACAGCAAAACAGCCCGGAAGGCGTTGACTGACCGCCTCCCGGGCTTTGCTTTTTTATTCCTCCAGAATGGTCCCGTCCTGAACCGTCCAGCGGCCTGCGGTGGTCTCCACGCTGAGGCCGCTCTGCAGGTGCAGCTCCGCCCGCAGCTCGGCGTGGTCTCCCTCGGTCAGCGTACAGGCGAAGTCCATCGGCACGTCAGAATCAAAGCCGCTGAACAGCTCATCCCCGCCCATGCTCTCCGCAAGATCCCTCACCGCCTGTTCCTCCGCCCGATGGACTTCTTCGCCGTTGACATAGAGTACCCAGTCCATGGACACCGGCTCCAGCTCCTTTTCCATGAAGCTATAGCTGGGGGCGGTGTAGCTCACGTTGCATTCTGTAATCCGCAGTCCCGTCCCTCCTTCCACCATCCACTGGAACACCCGGGCGTTCCAGTCCGGCGTGGTGCTCTCCTTCAGATAAACCAGCTCATAGGCTCCGGAGGGATCGGAGCGGTCGGCCAGAAGCTCAAAGGTCTGCCCGCTGGACCGCGCTAAGATAAAGCAGTAGCTGTACCCGTCTGCAAGGGCCAGCTCCACCGATGCCGTATAGCAGATACCGTTCCATTGGCACTCGCTCCGGGCAATCTCCTCCCCGTCCAGCTGAACCGAGAAAATAGCCTGATCCTCTTCCTGATACTCTTTTGGCGTGGCGGAGAGGGTCACAGTGATCCCTTTCTCCCCTCCGGAGGGCGTCAGCGTCCAGCTGGAGAGCAGCTTTGTCTGCTCTTCCATCTGCCCTGTCAGGGCGTCCATCCGGTACTGCAGGCCGCTGATCTGCTCCTGCAAAAGCTGATAGCTGGAGGCCAGTCCGGACACATTGGACCGATACCCGCTCAGCTCGGCGCTGATGGAGCCTCCTACCTGTATCCCCGCGATGAGCAGGATCAGGAAGGCAAAGGCCAGCAGCATGAGTGCCTTGGGGCTGTTCCACCACCGCTCCCGGGGCCGGGCAGGCTCTGCTCTCACCGCAAGATAGCGCTGTACGATTTCCTCCACCAGCTTGAGCTGGGCGTCGGTAAGCCCCTCCTCCTGGTTCCGGGCAGAGGCGCTCTCCTCCACCCCCAGCAGCCAGTCCACCGGGACCGAGAACAGCTTGCTCAGGGCAATCAGCTTATCCACCTCCGGGATGGCGGCGTCCGCCTCCCACTTGCTCACCGCCTGGCGGGAGAGGCCCAGCCGCTCCCCCAGCGCCTCCTGGGAGAGGCCCAGCTTTTTCCGCTGCTCCGCAATGCGCTGACCCAGTGTCATGCTCTCTTCCCCCTTTCCTTTTCTGTCATCAAAATAACAAAAAACGCCCGGTTTGACCACCAACCGGGCGTTTCCTCTTGTCAACTGTGGGTTGCGGGGCCTTATCCGCCCTTTTTCCAGCGCAGCAGGCGGCTGCCCATGGGCGGCACCTTCACCGTCAGGACGCCGTCCCGCACCAGCTGCCGTTTGCCGGTCTCCAGATCGGTGGCGCAGGGATAGGGCCAAGGCAGGGTCACCTGAGCCTCAGCGCTGTCGATATTGACCGCCACCGCCATGCCCTCCCCTTCCAACTGGCGGGTGAAGGAGATATGGCCGCCCTGACAGTGACCCCAGGCGAACCGGCCGGAGCGCAGGCACTCGTGCTCCCTGCGCAGCCTGCCCATAGAGCGGTAATAGGCCAGAATCTCCTGATTCTCACGGCCCCAGGGGTAGGGCCGACGGTTGAATGGATCCTCAAAGCCGGTCATGCCCGCCTCGTCGCCGTAATATACGGTAGGGGCGCCGGGAAATGCAAACAGCACCAACAGTCCCAGCTTCAGCCGCCGCCAGCCCCATTCCGCCTCCTGCTCTGTGAGCTGATAGGCAGAGCGGGTCTCCTTGCTCCACTCATACCGCTGGGCGCCGGTGCCCAGATAAGTGAGAATGCGCAGCGTGTCGTGGGTGCCCAGGGCATTCATGGCGGAGTAAAAGGCAAAGGGAGGATAGTTCTCCCGGATGGTCTCCATCTGCTCCTGGAACTGCTCTCCGGAATCTCCCAGCAGGAAGCCAATGAGGGCAGAGCGGAAGGGATAGTTCATCAGTCCGTCCAGGTGGTAGCCCAGCAGGTGCCTGCGGCGGACACCGTAGGCCACCTTGTTGGAGCCGTCCTCCCAGACCTCGCCAATGACGACGGCATCTGACTTCTCCTCCCGGGCCGCCTGGTGGATGCCCTGGACAAAGTCATCCGGCAGCTCGTCTGCCACGTCCAGCCGCCAGCCGTCGGCCCCTGCCCGGAGCCATTTCCGGATGACCGAGTCCTCGCCGCCGAAGATAAACTCCCGGTAGGAGGGGCAGTGCTCGTTCACCGCCGGCAGGGAGTAGATGCCCCACCAGGATTCGTACTCCTTCGGCCAGTTCTGGAAACAGAACCAGTCGTAGTAGGGAGAGTCCTGGCTCTGGCTGGCGCCCACCGTGGGGTAGAATCCGTCGCCGTTGAAGTAGCGGCTGACATAGCCGGTGTGGTTAAAGACGCCGTCCAGAATGATGCGGATGCCCCGCTTGTGTGCTTCCCGGCACAGGCGGCTAAAATCCTCGTTGGTACCCAGCATGGGGTCCACCCGGTCATAGTCAGCGGTGCCATAGCGGTGGTTCTCCGCCGCCTCAAAGATGGGACAGAAGTAGATGGTCTCCACCCCCAGAGAGGCGATGTAGTCCAGCTTTTCGATAACCCCCTTCAGGTCGCCGCCGAAGAAATCCCGGTTACGCACCTCCCCCCGGTCGTTGGGCCGCCATTCCGGCTCATCGTTCCAGCTGCCGTGGACGGTGCGGCCCCCCACCATGCCCACCGGGCTGGGGATCCGGGTGCGGCAGAACCGGTCGGGAAAGATCTGATAGCACACGCCCCGTCCAAACCAGTCGGGCACCTCATCGGTGGGATCATAGACGGTGAGCTGATAGGGCCCCAGCTCCTTCCGCTGGCCGTTGAGCCCCTCCAGCCGGAAGGAATACCAGATCAGGCCGGTATAGTCCTCCGCCACCGGCAGAGTGCCGGTAAAGACGTCCACACCCAGATCGGTATCCGTCCAGATCATGGGGTGCTCCTCCACACGATTGTTCTGGAACTCATATTTGGCAATTAAAACGCCCCGGGAGAAGCCCTCCTCCCGTCGGGGGCGCAGGGTCAGCTCCACCACTGTCCCCATAGGCACGGCGCCGTAAGGCCGCTTGCAGGCGGGATTTCGGGAGTCAAAGATCTGCTTGTCAAACATCACATGATCAAACCTTTCGGGAAACCGCGAAGCCGTGTCCGCAGTTCCGCCTGTTTCCCCCGGCGGATGGGGGCTGGTGCCGCATTCGGCAGGATATACCACAAAGCATCGCATTCATGCCTCAAATACCACAAAGCATCACATTTGTTTAGTATACCACAGAGTCCGCGCCCAGGAAAGGAAAACTTTATCGAAGAAGCTGATTTTCTCCGTCCACCCGTTCCAGCACTGCCTCATCTGAGAAATAGTAGTCGAGAATATCGGCTGCAATCACCGCAGTAGCCGCGCCGGAGCCGCCCTTTTCCACCGCCACGCAGATAGCCACCTCCGGGTCGTCAAAGGGGGCGAAGCAGACGAACAGGCCGTTGGCGTTCTCCTGGCCGGAGACCTGGGCGGAGCCGGTCTTGGAGCCCACCTGAATGCCCCGCTCGGTCAGGCTGGCAAAGGCCTCCCGGACCGTGGCAGTGCTCTCGGTCACCTCTGCCATACCCTGTAAAATGGCAGCCCGGCTCTCGTCGGAGAGGGGCACCTCGTTCAGCTCCTGAGGCTGGTACTGCTCCACAAGCCGGGTGTTGTCCCAGCTTTTGACGCTTTTGAGCAGATGAACCGCATACCGGTGTCCGCCGTTGACCACAGTGGCGATATAGTTGCAGATCTGGAGCGGGGTAAACTGGTTGTCACTCTGGCCGATGGCGGAGGAGAGGGTGTTGCCCGGATACCAGATCATGCCCATCTTCTCGCTGTACTCCGGCCCGGCGTTGACGCCGGTGGACTCGCTGAGCTCCACCCCGGTGGGCAGTCCCAGCCCGTAGGCCTGGGCGTACTCGGTGAGGGTGTCAATGCCCAGCTGACTGCCCACGGTATAGAAGAAGATGTTGCAGGAGTCCCGGATGGCGTCGCTCACCGTCTCCGGACCATGGGTGCCTCCGTTTTGCCGGTAGATCCAGCAGCGGAAGGTGGTATCCAAATACTCCATCCATCCGGTACAGCGGATGGTGTCCTCCGGGGTGATCAGCCCGGTATCCAGCGCCGCCGTGGCGGTGACAATCTTATAGGTGGAGCCGGGGGCGTAGGTGCCCAGAAAGGCCCGGTTGAACAGGGGCTTTTTCTCGTCCTGGACCAGCTGGTTGTAGTCCTGCCGGTAGCTGGAGAGGTCAAAGGTGGGCCAGCTGGCCGAGGCCAGCACGCCCCCGTCCTTCACATCCAGCACCACCACGGCGCTGCCCCCCTGGCCGCCGTTGATCTCCCCGGTGTGCCGCTCCAGCGCCAGCTCCGCCGCCTCCTGGAGCTTGATGTCCAGGGTCAGGGCCACATTGTTTCCCGCCACCGGCATCTCGGTATAGCTCTCGTCCAGCAGGTTGCCCTCCAAATCGGTGATCCGCTGAGCCACCCCGGAGGTGCCCCGGAGGTAGGACTCAAAGGCGTACTCCACGCCGGACTGACCCACAACGGCGTCCATGGCGTAGCCCTGCTCCTTGTAGTTCTCCCCTTCCTCCCAGTTCTCGGCGGCGATCAGCCCCACCTGGCCCAGGAGATGGGCGGCATAATCGGTGTGGTAAACCCGTTCCGCCGCCGCCCGGATGGTGACGCCGGAGAGATTTTCTTCCTTGACCACCGTAATAAAGTCGATATCCACATTCTGGGCAAAATACCAGGTGGTCCATACCACCTCTTTTTCCCGGAGGTAGCAGGCATAGAGCACATCCAGCACCTCACCGGCGTCCTCCGCCCCGGTCAGGCCGAAGGTATCCAGCATGGCCTGGACCACCCGGTCCGGATCTGTCCCGTCTGTGGGCCACTCCATGGTCTGGCAGAGTTTGGCAAAGCTGGTGTCGGTGCTGCTGCCGTCCTCCTGAACCTTGGCAAAGGGCGAATCGGTGGTATAGCGCCAGCCCGCCCCGTCCCATTCCAGGGGCAGGCCGCCGTCGTTCCAGTCCATACCCTGACTGCGGCAGATCTCCAGCAGACGGCGGACGGTGGCCACCTGCTGGCTGTAGTCCCCCATGGCCCCCACGTCCAGGGTCACATGGTACACCGTCTGGTTGCTCACCAGTACCCGGCCGTAGCGGTCAGTGATCTCTCCCCGGGCGGCCTCCACCGTCTCCCGGGTGACAATGGTATTGGCCGCCGTGGAGGCGTCGATGTCAATGCCATTGCGGATCTGGGCGTCGTAAAGCAGGCCCAGAAAGGATACGGTCATGAGCAGACAGGCCAGCATCAGCACCTGACTGCGGAATCGGAACAGCTTATACTTCATTTTTCCCAAAACTCCATATCCGCCCGGAACCGGCGGCTGATCCCCCGGAAGGCGGGATAGACCAGAGGGGCAAAGAGCAGCGAGTACAGCCCCTCCCCGCCGGCGATGCGGCACACTGGCTCCGCCGCCTGATTCAGGAAGAGCAGACGCACCAGCACCTCCGCACTCTCCAGAAAGAGCAGGCTGCACAGTGCGCAGAGCAGGTAGCCCAGAAAGCTCCTGCCCAGCGTCTTATCCACTGTGGTGCCGCAAGCCATGCCGATGGCGGTATACTGCCAGATCAGCCCGGCCCCGTCTGTCCCTGCGGTCAGAGCGCAGAGCAGCCCGGCTCCCAAGCCAAAGACCGCCCCGGAGAAGGAACCCTCCCAGAAGCCCACCGCCGCCACTGCCAGAGGGGCCAACCGGGGCACCGCTCCCCACAGAGGAAAACGGTTGAGGACACAGCGTTCCAAAAAGAAGAGCAGGAAAAACAGGGCGATATAGCTCCACCACTTCAGCCCTGTCCGGTCTCCCCGTCCCATGGCCTCACCTCATTCTACGATCTCAAAGTCTTTGATGACAAAGACCTCCGACAGCCGCTCCAGATCGGCGGCAGGCTGGAGCACAGCGTACTGCTCCACCCCGGAGGGGGTGGTGTGCACCTGCTCCACCGCGCCGATGACCAGACCGGAGGGATACCTTCCCCCCATGCCGGAGGTGAGCACCTCATCTCCGGAGACCAGCTGGGCCTCGGCACTGAGATAGGACAGGCGGCACCTGCCCTCGGTCATCAGGGTCAGATCCCCCTCCAGGATGCCATCGTCCCCGGTGCGGAAGATCAGCGCGCCCACCGAGATGTTGGGGTCCAGCAGGGTGGTCACGGTGGACCAGTTGAGGCCCGCCTCTGACACCACCCCTACCAGGCTGCCGGTCTCGGTGATGACGCAGTCCCCGGCCTCCACGCCGTGGGCGGTGCCCTTGCTGATGGTCAGAGTGGAGGACCAGCTGGTGGCCGTCCGGCCGGTGACCGTGGCGGACTCAAAGACAAAGTCCCGCCGCTTTTCCCGCAGGTCCAGCAGTTCCCGGAGGCGCTCATTCTCCTCCATGGCCTTCACCGCCTCCCGGTTCTCCTCCTCCATCCGGGCCACCTGCAGCTCCAGCTCCTGTACCCGGTTCTGTAGATCCTCGTATTCCGTGGCATAGCGCCACACCCCCTGCACCCAGGAGGTCACCGCCGTGGAGGCCGCCCGGAAGGGAGTGGCCAGCACGCCCAGCAGGTTGGTCACCGGGTTGACCTGCGTCAGCGCAGAGCCAATGGACACCGCCGCCGTCAGCAGCAGGGCGGCGATCACCACCATCAATCCGTTTTTCCGAAAGAAATCCTTCACAGCTGATTCCTCAACAAAAAGTTACAGGGTTTTAACCCCAAATCGTTTTAAAATCTGCCCCAGCTTACAGACCGGGAGGCCCATCACGTTGAAGTAGTCCCCCACAATGCCCTCCACCAGCAGGGCGCCCCGGCCCTGGATACCGTAGGCCCCCGCCTTGTCCATAGGCTCGCCGGTGGCTACATAGGCCGCAATCTCCTCCCGGGAGAGGGGCCGAAAACGCACCTCGGTGGCCTCATGGCCGGAGACAACCTCCCCGCCCCGGAGCACTGCCAGACCGGTATAGACCACATGGTGCCGCCCGGAGAGGGTCTCCAGCATGGAGACCGCCTCCTCCCGGCTGCGGGGCTTGCCCAGCACCTGATGGTCCAGGGTTACAATGGTGTCAGCGGCAATGACAATATCCTCCGGCCCTGCCTGGGCGGCTACCTCTCTGGCCTTGGCCAGAGCCAGCGCCTCGGAGAGCCGGTCCGGAGGCAGATGTGCCCCCATATCCTCCTCCCCCTTGGCGGGGCAGATGACGAAATCGGTGATGCCCATCTGGGTCAGCAGCTCCCGTCTTCTGGGGGACTGGGAGGCGAGAATAATCCTTCCCATATCGCCTGCCTCAGTTCCGGCCGGTGGAGCCCAGTCCGCCGGCGCCCCGCTCGGTCTCGTCCAGGGTGTCCGCCTGCTCCAGCTCCACCTGAAGCACCGGCACCACCGCCAACTGGGCGATCCGGTCCCCGGGCTGGACGGTATAGTCCTTCGATCCGCTGTTGTGCAGGCCCACCCGGATCTCTCCCCGGTAGTCGCTGTCGATGACTCCCACCCCGTTGGAGAGGGCGATGCCCTTTTTGATGCCCAATCCGGAGCGGGCAAAGACCAGGGCCACATAGGCGGGAGAAGGCAGGGCGATGGCGATTCCGGTGGGAATCACCGTCCGGCCTCCCGCCGGGATGGTCACAGGCCCTTCCAGGCAGGCGTGGAGATCCAGGGCAGCAGCCCCGGCGCTGGCGTAATAGGGTGCGGGAATCTCCCGGCCGATCTTGGGGGAGAGGGCTTTCCATTGCAGTTTCATAGGGCGTTCCTCACAAATTGAATTTATTTTCCAGTTTTAGGCATATATGGCTCCCTCTCCGAGGGCGGCCCAGGCCGGCTTTTCTTGCCCCTGCGGGGCAATTCACCTTCAGCTGTCGCCGCAAGGCGACTGAGGGAGTCGCCCCCGGCGCAAACTGATACCCTGCATTATGTCAGTTGACAACTGAAAAACGTTCTCTTGTCGGCCAACTCTGTCGTTCTATGGACGCTGGCGCAGGGGCGCACTCCTTCCGTCTGCCCTTCGGGCAGCCACCTCCCTCAGAGAGGGAGGCTTTTTCCCAAGCATTCGGTCGCTGCGGTATCATTCACCATTATTCCACATCCCGGAAATACAGCCCCCGGGTGATGTCCGCCGGGGCGTAGCTCCCCCGGCCCTGGTAGCGCTCCAGAATCTGGACACACTCTCTGGGGTTCTCGGTGGTAAAGCTGAGCCGGGCCCCCCACAGGCCCAGGGACTGGAAGCTCTCCAGCTTATCCCCCAGATAGAGCTTTTTGGAGTTAAAGATTTCGTTCCGGCAGCCCCGGGCCTTGAGCACCGGGAACTGGGCGCCGGTGCGGTCGGTGAGCAGATTGGTGCTCTGACAGTTGCAGCGGTTTGCCCGGTTCCGGATGATGCAGTTCTGAGTGATCATCAGCGGCAGACGGCCGTAGACAATGAGCTCGGTGTCCAGCGGCTTGTTCAAATCCCGCACCCGGGCCAGCCGCTGCTCAAAGGACAGCGTGGCGGAAAGTAATCCCATCTCCCGGAGCTGGGACAGGGTCAGGGAATTATATACGCCCAGGCCGAAATCGCCCCGGCAGGTGAAATCCTGGCTCAACGCCAGGGTCAGCGCCCCCAGCTCGCCCACCAGGGCGGTATAGACCCCCAGCTCCTTGACCTGCTCCAGCAGGCCAACCAGCTCCGCCCGCTCGCTGTCCCACAGAATCCGGGGCATGGCCACGCAGACCTCAATCCCCCGGTCCATGGCCCGGGCCACCCGGTTCTTCTGGGCCAGGATGTCCTCCGGGGCCAGATAGATCACCTGAGGTGTCAGGTCAATGAGGGCGTCGGTGAGCTGCTCCCCCCGGCGGAGAGAGACGGTATAGACCGGCGGCTCTGTGCGTCCCTCTGCTCTGGGCAGCGGTGCGAGCTGGCCGGCGGGGCGTTTTGGGGGCTGGATGCGCTGGATGCTCAGATCGTCCAGCAGCCTGCGCCGCAGGCCGTTGAGGGCGGAGAGGGGGACTGCCAGGCCTGCGTCCGCCTCCACCTGTATTTCCTGCGCGTAGAAGGGGGTGCCGCCGGTGCGCTCCAGCTGCTGGCGCACCTGCTCCGGCGTGATTGCCCTGTTTTGGGCGGTCTGAGGCATCGGCCCGGTGACAGAAACCCGGTGTCCCTCCCGGTCCTCCGCCGTAAGCTGCATGGGCTCCCCCGGCCGGATGCGGGCGTTCATGGTGACGGGCACCCGGGCATGCTCCCGGCGGTACTCCTGACGCACCTGGGCAAACCGCTTTTCCGGCACCTGCTCCTTCTCCCGGACGCCGAACATCTGCCGGCCCGTCTTTCCCTGATAATAGCCGTCGGTAAAGCCCTGACGGGAGAAGGCAGCCCGCAGGTC
>JBJDXT010000095.1:0-6351 GCA_051866795.1 Candidatus Onthomonas sp.
TAAAAATCTCCGAGAAGCCTAAAAACATTGATATTACTGGGCTTTTCGGAGGTGGATCAAATTTTTTTGCACCTGCTTGACACAATGGGACGATCTGGGACGGGTGGTCATTCCGAAAGAGATCCGTCGAACGCTGCGTATCAGAGAGGGTGACCCGTCACAGAAAACGTGGACATGGTTTGAATGGTTCTGCCTGGGCATGATGGGCCTGGAGAAGCGGATGTGAAAGTGGCGGGATTTGCCCGGAAAATGTTGCCTGAGTCGTTTGTACATCAGCTAATATCTGTAAGGGGATATAGGCAAAGAAGGACCGGAAGGGCTCCGTACAAAGCGGAGTCCTTCCGGCCCTTATTGTGTTCTCTCTCCCTGCTCTCAGTGCATGAGCGGCGCGGTTACCTCGCTGCAGCCGAGCTCCCAGATCTTCAACTTCTTCGCAATCAGATCCCGGAACCGCTCTGCGTCGTCGTCACTGCCGTGAAAGCAGATTGTGGCAGGCAGACTGGAGTCAATGGAGAACAAGCCTAAAATGCTTTTGCCGTCGATCACATACCGTCCGGATTTTACGTCAATGTCACAGGTAAATCGGGTGGCAGTTTCCACAAAATGCTTTACGCTGGTGCCGGAATCAAATTGAATCTGAAAATACCTCATGCTGATCGCTCCTTTCCAAATAGACAGAATGCTTCCCGTGCATTGACAGGAGTTCCGGTTTTCCCGCTCAGAATTGCCGAGCGTTTCAAATATCTCACTCCAGAATCGGGATGCCCGCCTGCATTCTGGCTTCGTCTACAATCCGCTGGACGTCCAGGCTGTGCCGCAGCTGCTCTCGGCAGGTTTCAAAATCCGCTGCGGAGACCAGCTCTGAAAAGGTCAGCAGCTCGTAAAAGAGCCGCTCCTTCTCCGCATTCAGAGCGTATACAACAGCTTCTCCCGTGTTCTGTGACAGTGTAAACCGCTCAAAGCTGTTGGAGGGGCAGTCGCTGTAGATGCAGCCCCGCTCTCCCTGGATGCTGATGCGGCAGGGTGCCTTGCAGTCTTTGGCGGCAGTCAGCGTACAGATAAAGCCCGGATACTGCAGGACCAGAACTCCGGAGGTGTCAATGCCCCGCTGGAGATTGGGAAAGTACTGCACCGCTGCCGGTTTTCCGAACAATCCCACCGTAAAATGGAGGTTATAGACGTTCAGATCCATCAGGGCGCCGCCGCTTTTCCGGGGATCAAACACGGGGAGCACCTCACCCCGCCGGAAGGCGTTATAGCGGCTGGAATACTGGGAATAGTTCATCTCCACAATGCGAAGCGCTCCCAGCTCGGGCAGCAGCTCCCGCACCTTCTCATAGTTGGGGAAATATAGGTTGCTGACCGCCTCGAAGAGAAACAGCCGCCGCTGCTCCGCCAGCCAGATCAGCGCCTCCAGCTGCCGGGCATTGGAGCAGAAGGGCTTTTCGCAGAGGACAGAGAGCCCTCTTTCCAATGCCATCCGGGCAAACTGGTAGTGCAGATGGTTGGGCACGGCGATATAGACTGCCTCAATGGAGGGATCGCACAGCATATCCTCATAGCTGTAATAAATTTTGGAAATGCCGTACTGCTGAGAAAGCCGCTCCATCCGCTCCCGGCTCCTGGGTGAGGCGCAGATGGCGCAAGGTACCAGTCCTGGAATTTTGGCCTGCGCTGACAAAAATGTGGGGACAATGCTGCCTGCCCCTGCGATTCCGATTTTCAACGAAATCCCCCGCTCTCTGTCTGATCTTACACCGACAGGCATTCTATCTTCTCCTGCCGCTGCTCTGGGTCCGCCAGATATTGTACCGCATTTTGAATGATTTTGCGAATGTGGGGATTGAAATAGCTCCGACAGGTCTCATGGCCGGGCTGGAAGTAGAACACCTTGCCCCAGCCCCGGTTCCAGACGCAGCCGGCGCGAAATACCTCGCCGCCGTCGAAGCCGCCGATAAAGACCAGCTCATCTGGCTTGGGGATGTCAAAGTATTCGCCGTACATCTCCTCGTGCTCCAGCCAGACGCAGACGGGGACATTCTTTGCAATGGGATGGGCCGGGTTACAGCACCACAGTCGCTCACAGTCGTTCTCCCTCCAGCGCAGGGTACAGGAGGTGCCCAGAAGCAGCTGCATGGGCCGGCACAGATGGGCGGAATGAAGGAAGATCACCCCCATGCCCCGCTGCACATGGTCCCGCACCCGTGCCGCAATCTCGAAGGGAACCTGCTCCTGGGCGATGTGAGACCACCAGATCAAAACGTCCGTGTCCTCCAGCACCTGCTCGGTCAGGCCGCATTCCGGCATCTCCAGGGTGGCGATATGGCAGACTACCACATCCGGAGCCTCCTCCACCAGCCGCTTCAGGGTGTCGTGAATCGTTCCACCCTCCTGGGCGGCCCGGATCTCTCCCGCATGCTCTGCCATACACCGGATCCCCTCCGGCCCCCAGTCCTTCTGAAAGGCAAAGGTGCGCCTGTCCAGCTGTTCATGAACGTATTCATTCCAAATGGTAACCCGAATCATCTTCTCCGCCCTCAGCAATCTTTATAGATTTCCCTCAATGTCCAAACTTTTCCTTCAGCTTGGGTCCTGCCACCTGAATCAGGATGACGACGATCAGGATGACGCCCTTGATGGCGTCATTGATGAGGGAGTCCATTTTCAGTGCGACAATAATCTTGTCAATGATGGTGTAGCTCATGGCGCCGAAGAGAATGCCCAGGCATTTGCCTCTGCCGCCGCTCATGCTGATGCCGCCCAGAACCACCGCCGCAATGGCGTACATCTCATAGCTGTTTCCGGTGGTGGCTGGGTCGCAGGAGGCGTTCATGGCGATCCAGAGAAAGGCGCCTGCGCCCACCAGCACGCCGGCAATGACAAACACCACCGTCTTGACCAGACTGACGTTGATGCCCGCCATCCCCGCGGCCTTTTGATTGGAGCCGATGGAGTACACCTTCTTGCCGAACTTGGTACAGGTGGAGAGGTAGACAAACAGAACCGTCATCAGAATCAGGAGAATGCCTACCACCGGAACGGTGGCAGCCTTGCCGTTGCCGAAGCCGTAGAGGGTCTGATAGCTGCTCAGCCCGGAGTCCATCTTGTACACCGAGGAGCCGCCGCCGCAGAGCTCCTTGGGCAGGTGCTGGCACAGATACTGGGCGATGGAGCGGTAGATCAGCATGGTGGCCAGGGTGACGATAAAGGCGGGCATCTCGACTACGCCCACCAGGACGCCGTTGATCAGCCCCAGCAGGCCACCCAGGACGAGGGCAAAGAGCAGCGTCAGCAGGATATTGTTTGTCATATTAAAGACGACCACCGCCAGACCGCCCACGATGGCCAGCATGGAGCCCACGGACAGGTCAATCTCGCCGGTCAGGCAGATCAGCCCCATGCCCAGGGCCAGAATGCCGATGACGGCGGAGTGGCGGAGAATGTTCATCACGCCGCTCCAGGTCAGGCTGCTGCTGGTAAAGGCGTAGACGATAAAGATTGCGACAAAAACGACAATAAAGCTGTACTGGCCCACCAGTCTGGAAACGCTGCCCAGCAGCGATTTCTTTGCGGTATTCATGCCTCTTGCTCCTCCTTCTGTACAGCAGAGCCGGTGGAATAGAGCATCACCGTCTGCTCGTCGATCTCATCATGGCCCAAGGTTTTCACAATGGTCCCATCGTAAAATACCGTGCAGAAGTCCGCCACCTTCTGAATCTCCGGAATTTCCAGCGTGTTGATCAGGACGGCCTTTCCCGCCTTTGCCAGCTCCAGAATCAGGGCGTAGATCTCCTCCTTGGCCCCTACGTCAATGCCCTGGGTGGGGTTGTCCAGCAGCAGGATCTCCGCTTCGGTGTTCAGCCAGCGGGCCAGAAACACCTTCTGCTGATTGCCGCCGCTCAGCGAGAGAATACCGTCGGCGCTGGACTGGGCCTTGATGTTCAGCAGCTGCCGGAAACGGTCAAACTTTTTCTGCTCCGCAGCCTTTCTGATGTGGAATTTTCCTGCGGAGAGGGTGTGCTCCGCCAGATACATATTTTCCAACAGGGACAGATCAGGCACCACCGAGTTTTCCTTCCGGTTGTTGGCCAGCATGGCGATCCGGGACTTCATGGCCTTGTGAATGGAGTTGGCGGGGACGCTTTTCCCAAACGCCTCTACCGTGCCGCCCCAGACCGGTACCGTTCCGAAGATGCCCTGCATCAGCTCGCTGCTGCCGCTGCCCTGAAGGCCGGTGAGGCCGATGATCTGCCCCTTTTTCAGCTCCAGGTTTACGTCATGAAAGCCCTCGCCGGTGAGCCCCTGCACCCGCAGCACGGTCTCACCCAGCTCCCGGACCTGATACAGCCCGCCCCGGCCGGCGGAGTGGCCCACCATCAGCTCGGTGATCTGCTCCGGCGTGGTATCCGCAATCCGCCCCTCTGCGATGTACTCACCGTTGCGGAACACGGTGTAGCGGTCGGCCAGCGCAAAGATTTCCGGCATTTTGTGGGAGATAAAGATGAAGGAGGTGCCGTTCTCTTTCAGGCGGTTGAGAATTTCAAAGAGATGCGCAATCTCCGCATTGTTCAGCGAGGTGGTGGGCTCGTCCAGAATGAGCAGCTTGGCCTGAAAAAACAGCGCCTTTGCGATCTCCAGCAGCTGCTTCTGGCTGGTTTTCAGGTGGGAGACCAGCTCCTCCGGGTCGATGTCTACACCCAGCTCCTGAAACAGGGCGGCGGCCTCCCGCCGCATGCGTTTTTTGTCCAGAGACCCCAGCCTGGTGGTGTATTCCCTGGTCAGGAAGATGTTCTCGTATACCTTCAAGTCGTTGAACAGGTTCAGCTCCTGATGGACAAAGGCGATGCCGATCCGCTCCGACGCCCGGATGGTCATGGTGTCGTAGCTCTGTCCGTCAAAGACGATTGTGCCGGCCTCCCGGGGATAGACGCCGGTGAGGACGTTCATCAGGGTGGACTTGCCTGCGCCGTTTTCGCCCAGAAGAGCGTGCACCTCTCTCTTCTCTACGGAGAGACGCACATTCTTCAGGACGGGAACGCCGCCGAACGACTTGCAGATACCATTCATGTTCAACAATTCCATCGTGTCTTTTCTCCCTTCACGATTGCCTGAATGATCGTCGCAGGTTGGTGCGGTGGTGGTTGGAACAGATTATCCGGAGAAGGCAGAAGAGGGAGCCGCATTCACGACTCCCTCACCTGTCATGCGATGCAGTGCGGTCTCGGATATTGCCCGGAAAAGCGGCGAAACGGGGCTGAAACCGTTCAGAACATCCTTCTCAAGCCCGGAGCATTCGCTCAGAAAGAGGGATAATCGTCCACATTCTCCGCCACAACGATCTCGCAGGCGATGACGTGGTCCTGCTCCACTTCCTGGCCGTTCAGATAATCCACCATGTCCTGGATGGCGGTCTGAATCATGGCGGGGCTATAGGTGACGGAACAGAGGCCGCTGAACCGGTTGCCGATCTCACCGTAGGAGTCGCCGCGAATGACGTCGTACATCTCGCCCAGGCCGCCGCAACCGGTGATGGCGGGAGAGTTGCTCAAAAAGGCCTCCTTGGTGGCGTCGTCAATGCCGCCGCCGGCCAGTGCCTCCATGACGCCCATAGACAGCTCGTCGTCCTCGGCATAGATCCACTGGATGTCGGTGTTGGAGCTGTCGCCCATCAGAGACTCAAAGCTCTCCTTGGTGGTGGAGCGGCTCCAGTTCATGGCGCCGGAGAAGGTGATGGAGGCCAGATCCTCCTCGGTCCATTTGGCAGCCTCGTCGATGTAAGCGCCGTCATAGGCCAGGGCGCCGGTCAGATAGTCGGTGAAGCCGTTGTTGCGCAGGGTGGTGACAGAGGAGGTGTCGCCCTCATAGACATAGACCTTGTCGCCGGGCTGCATGCCCAGGGAGACGAAGTAGGCGGCGGCGGCAGCGCCGATGCCGGAGTTGTCGCCCTTGACGTTGGAGACGGCGGAGGAGGAGACGGCGTCGATGATGCGGTCAAAGGCCACATAGGGGATGCCGGCGTCAACTACCTGCTGGATGGCGGACTGGACGGTGTCGTCCATGGGCTGCACCACGATGGCGATGTTCTCCTCACCGGAGGCGACGATGTCCTCAATCTTGGTGATCTGCTCGGCGGCGCTGCCGGCGGTAATCACCTCGGCGGTGTAGGTGCCCTCCGCGTTCAGCTCCTCCACCTTCTCCTTGGCGAAGGTGGCGACAGAGCCGGTCCAGCCGTGATCCTCGGCGGCGGTCAGCACATAGATGTGGGTCGTTTCCCCGGAGGCGGCAGGGGCTTCCGGGCTCTCCTGGCGCTCCTCACCGGAAGGGGCGGCATTGTCAGTGCCGCTGTTGTCA
>JBJDXT010000096.1:0-6238 GCA_051866795.1 Candidatus Onthomonas sp.
ATCCCGATGCTACAGCTGACAAGTGTGGAATCGCAAAGCGTGTGGAGGAATTTGAAAAGGCGGCAAAGAAGACATTCATCGAAGAACCGTATAATATGAAACTGCTGATCGTGGTGGATAAGCTGCTGACCGGCTTCGATGCTCCTCCCTGCACATATTTGTATATTGATAAAACCATGCATGACCACGGTTTGTTCCAGGCTATCTGTCGGGTCAATCGGTTGGATGGTGAAGATAAGGATTTCGGCTATATCGTGGACTATAAGCAGTTGTTTGGTGATTTGTCTGCTGCCATGGAGAAGTACACTTCTGGTGCCTTTGAAGGATATGCTGACAAAGATGTGGAGGGTCTGCTGAAGGATCGCAAGGCTGAAGCACAGAAACGATTTGAAAAGATCCTTGATGAACTGGATGAATTGTGCGAGGGTGTGCAGTATCCGAAGGACGAACTGGATTATCTGCATTATTTCTGCGGTGAAAATGGCATCGATGTAAACAACGACGAAGCTTATGCCAGAATGCGTGAGCGGCTGTACCGTCTGGTCAATGCACTCATCCGTGCATATGCCGAAGTGAAGCCCATGATGGGCGAACTAGGTTATTCCACAACACAGCAGGAGCAGTATGATAAAACGGTCAATTTCTATATTGCCCTGAAAGCTACTATAGGTCGTTCCAGTGGTGACTTTATTGATCTAAAGGCATATGAACCCGGTATGCGTTACCTAATCGATAATTACATCGTGGCGGAAGATGCTCGCATCATCGGTGACTTTGATGATTTCACCCTGCTTGATTTCATTTTGGCTCAGCGTGACAAAATGGAGGGTGACGGCACAAAGTCCAAGGAGCAGGAAAGTGCGGCAGAGGCAATCGAGAACAACATCCGCAAAAAGGTTGTTGAGAAGATTGTCCTGAACCCCCAATACTACGAAAAAATGTCTGCGGTTTTGGAACAGCTGATTCTTGAACGCAAGCAGGGTGTCATTACATACGCTCAGTTGCTGGAGAAGTATATCGAACTGGCTCGTAATATAACCAAGCCGGAGGAAAATGAAAGCTATCCGGAAAAGGTGCGCCACAGCGCAGCCATGAGAGCGTTGTATGATAATACCGGCTGTGATGCAGATTTGGCCGCAGCTCTCCATGCTGCTGTTATGCGTTCCAAAATGGATAGATTCCGGAACGATCCTGTCAAGGAACGCCGTATTAAGCGCGAACTGCTGAAGATCCTGAAATCCAAGGACGAAGTAGAGCGTGTTTTCAAAATTATTGTAGAACAAGAGGAATACTAATGCGAATGGTGGTAAACGGCATAGAAGTGTCCGTAACAAAAAAAGCAATTAAAAATATGCACCTCTATGTCAAACCGCCGGACGGTCACGTGGAGGTGTCCGCTCCGGTCAATCTAAGTGATAATAGTATCGAACTTTTCATTCGGACGAAAATTGGCTGGATTCGGCGACAGCAAGAGAAGTTTGACAAACAACCCCGGCAGACCGTCAGAGAATATGTTTCCGGAGAGGCACTGTATGTATGGGGCCGACAGTATTATCTGCTGGTCAACTACAGCAATAAGGGAAATTCTCTTGTTCTGGATGGTGAAAAGGCTATCCTCACCGTGCGTGAGGGTAGCACCACCGAACAGCGAGAAAAGTTCGTAAACGAATGGTATCGAGGTATTCTGAAGGCTGAAATAGAGCGTGTACTGCCCAAATGGGAGCAAATTACAGGGCTACATCCTGATGGATGGCAGACTAAGAATATGACCACTCGTTGGGGTACCTGCAATGTGAAAACCCGCAAGATTTGGCTGAACCTTCAGCTGGCAAAGAAGACACCGGAGTGCCTGGAATATGTTATTTTGCATGAACTGGTACACTTGGTGGAAAAGGGTCATAACGAAAGATTTGTGGCCCTAATGGACAGATTTATGCCCAATTGGCGCGATGTCCGCAAGAATCTGAATAACCAGATTCTTGATTATTTTGATTTTGTATCGGCTGAAGAGTAAAATTCTACGATTGCCTCTCGAGTACTCTTATATGAACCCATCGTTATACATGGGTATCTTGTATCGTACTGA
Source organism: Candidatus Onthomonas sp. (assembly GCA_051866795.1). GTDB lineage: Bacteria > Bacillota > Clostridia > Oscillospirales > Oscillospiraceae > Onthomonas. Next base: position 2,087 of record JBJDXT010000096.1, read on the forward strand.
GGGTGCAAACACAACAAAAACCTGCAGGCATGTGCTTGCAGGTTTTTTGTATTTATTCTCCTCTCTCCCGTCGCCGGGCCTCTAACAGACCAGCTTCTCGCAGAAACCGCTGCATCTGGGGCAGTTCTCTCGCATCGTAATTTTCTATGTTCAGCCGAACATCCCGAAGGGGATAAAGGGCCAGCAGGGTGAGTATATCCTCCGGCTTCACTTGAAAGCCCTGACAGGACACCGTTCCCTCAAACCAGAAGGTATCCACAAAATCCGCATAGTTGCGAAAGTCTGTAATCGTCCGCAGCCGGAGTGCCAGCGTCAGCATGGCCGATTCTCCTTTCTATTTTCCGGCGGTTGTCTGAAAAACAGCCGCCACATTGTGTGCAGTGTTCAAATCAGGACTGAGCGTCACCATATTCTGCCATCTCTGTTGCTGAGCGCCAAAGCATCAGCTATAATAGAGACGAGGTGAGTGCCATGATCGTTCCATCTGATTTTAAATCCAGCGCCAATCGGGAGGAGATTCTGCCCATGGATACAGAGGGCTTTCCTCACGTCTGCATTGATCTGGCGCTGGATCAGTATGTGGGCCGTTGTATCCCCTGGCATTGGCACAGCGCCTTTGAAATTGACTATGTAACGGAGGGAACCGCTGAGTTGGTCACTCCGGATGAGACCCTCACGCTGCGCAGAGGAGAGGCCGTCTTTTGCAACTCCAACGTACTCCACGAGGTGCGTGCAAAGGGGCAGACACGAGGCTGCAAGATCTATACCCACCTCTTTGAGATGACCTTCCTCTCCGGAATGTATAACAGCGTGTTTGAGCGCAATTATTTCCTGTCGGTGCTGAAAAGTACCCGGATGCAGACCTTTGTCATCCGTCCGGACCACTATCAGGGGATTCAGATGATGGAAAAAATTCTGAAATGCGTCGAGCTGTGCCGTCAGGAGCCCTTTGGATATGAGTTTGAGCTGCGGGCAGAGCTGTGCCGCTTTTGGTGTCTCCTGCTGGAAGAGACGGAGGCGCTTCGCGCGGAACCCGGGGAGCAGAGCCTTGTGGACACCGATCGCATCAAGCTGATGCTGTCCTATATCCACAGCCACTACATGGAAAAGGTAACGCTGGAGAGCATCGCCGCAGCGGCCAATATCAGCCCGCGCGAGTGCGGCAGATGTTTCCAGCGCTGCATTAAGCTGTCTCCCATCCGTTACCTGACTACATACCGGGTGCGAATGGCTGCGCAGATGCTGCTCCAGACCAGCGACAGCGTTCTGACCATCGGGGAAAACTGCGGCTTCAGCTCTGGCAGCTATTTCGGCAGAGTATTCTCTGAGACAATGGGATGCACCCCAAAAGAATACCGAAAGGGATCGTTTTTCGTTTAGTCAGGCGCTTTTGTCCACATTTCCCGGGCAATAGCGTCCCAGATCCATTACACCGGCAGCGACTAGGTCGTTTTCTATCGCGGACAGATCCTCCGCACGCCAGGTGGTCAGAACCAATTCCGCCCGGCGGATGGGGCAGTGACACATCAGCTCATGCAGGAAGGACAAGTTAATCCGGGCATCCTCCAGCTTCACATAGCCGGTTACAGGGAAATGGTAGGTAAAGCTGGCGTATTTTCTGAACTGCTGAATAGTTGTCAGATGAATAGGATATTGCAGCATAGGGTTAGCTCCTTTCTGGTTTTACAGTATCTTTGCTTGATACTGCTATTTTACAGAAATTATCCCGGCACAGAAAGCCATGTCAAGCCACAAAATAGAAGAATTACGCCACACATAAACAGCCACTGTACGCTGTGTCCCAAGCGAAAGCGGGCTGGAGCATATTCCCTGCCAGTTCTTTTCCGTTGACAAAGGAGATACGCCTTGTTACAATGGAATTGTTCAGAGAGTAATTGCCGGATCGCGCAAGGCGATGCAGGGCTTTGAAACGACGCTTCTTTCCGCTGAGGGAAAGAGTTCGTCTGCCCCTTTGCCTGTAGTGGCCGGCATTTTTGGCGCACTCTGCGTGCATAGAAAGGATACCGAACATGAGACGAATCCTGTGTCTGCTTTTTACCTGCTGCCTGCTGCTCACCGCCTGCGGCGGCCAGACGCCTGTCCCAGCGGGTCAGCCCACTGAGCTCCCGCCGGCGGAATCAGTGGAAGCAGAGGAGGGTATCTCCGAAACAGCAGTGACCTTTACCGACGATCTGGGCCGGGAGGTGACGGTAGACCGTCCCCAGCGAGTGGCCTGTCTGATCGGCAGCTTTGCCGACATCTGGTATCTGGCCGGAGGCGTGGAGGAGATTGTCGCCACCGCCAACGACACCTGGACCTATTTTGACCTCCCCCTGTCAGAAGAAGTGGTCAATCTGGGCGGAAGCAAGGAGCTGGATCTGGAGCAGCTGGTGGCCAGTGAGCCGGACTTTGTGTTGGCAAGCTGCAACACCGCGCTCAACGTGGAGCTGGAGCCCACCTTTGCCGAGATGGGGCTGAACACCGCCTACTTTTCCGTCAGCACCTTTGAGGAATACCTGCACATGCTGGATGTCTGCACCCAGATCACGGGCCAGACGGAAAACTACCAGACCTACGGCCTGGACGTCCAGGCTCAGGTGGATGCTGCTATCGCCCGGGCGGACGGCTCCCGGCCCAGTGTGCTGTACATCCGAGCCAGCGGCAGCAGCTGCAAGGTAAAAAACAGCGAGGGCAGCGTTTTGGGCGAAATGCTGGCCGCTCTGGACTGTGAGAACATCGCCGATCAGGAGGACAGTCTGCTGGAACAGCTCAGTCTGGAGGCGATCCTGGCGGCGGATCCGGACTATATCTTTGTGGTGCTGCAGAGCTCCGACCCCTCCGAGGCGGAGGCGGTGCTGGAGTCCACTCTGCTCAGCCAGCCGGCCTGGTCCACCCTGACCGCCGTACAGGAGGGCCGCTATCATGTCATGGACCAGACCCTGTACAACCTGAAACCGAACGAGAGATGGGGCGAGGCGTATGAAAAGCTGGCGGACATCCTGTACCCGGCCGAATAAAAAACGCTTCTGGCCGTTGCTCTGCGCCCTGACGCTGGGCGCGGCGGTACTCAGTCTGTGGATTGGGTCGGTCTCCCTCTCCCCTGCCGAGGTTATCTCCGCCCTCACTGGGCAGGACACCGGCTCGGTGGCCGCCCGGATTGTGCTGTATACCCGCCTGCCTCGGACCTGCGCCGCATTGCTGGCCGGGGCCGCCCTGGCGGTTTCCGGCTGCGTCATTCAGACGGTGCTGAGCAACCCCCTGGCCTCTCCCGGCATCATCGGCGTCAATTCCGGGGCCGGCCTGGCGGTGGCGCTGGTCTGCGCCGTGGCCCCTCTGGCCCAGCAGTGGACGCCGCTGGTGGCCTTTCTGGGGGCTCTGGCGGGAATCCTTCTGGTGCTGGGGTTGGCGGAGCGGACCTCCGCCTCCCGGATCACCGTGGTGCTGGCGGGAGTAGCCGTCTCCAACCTGTTCAGCGCCGGGATTGACGCGGTGGTTACGTTGGTGCCGGACGCCCTCAACGGGGTGTCGGATTTCCGCATCGGCGGCTTTTCCGGGGTCACTATGGCCCAGCTTGCCCCGGCGGCAGCGCTGATTCTGGTCAGTCTGGCGCTGGTGCTCTCCCTCTCCCATCAATTGGACATTCTGGCTCTGGGCGGCGATACTGCTCAGAGCCTGGGCCTTTCTGTGCGGCCGGTGCGGTTCCTGCTGCTGTTGCTGGCGGCGGCGCTGGCAGGGGCGGCAGTCAGCTTTTCCGGGCTGATCAGCTTTGTGGGTCTGATCGTTCCCCACACCATGCGCCGTCTGGTGGGAGAGGACAGCCTGCCGCTGCTGCTCTCCTCCGCTCTGGGTGGAGCTTTCTTTGTGACAGCCTGTGACCTGCTGGCCCGGGTGCTCTTCGCCCCCTATGAGCTGCCGGTGGGTATCATTCTGGCCTTCGCAGGGGCTCCTTTCTTTCTGTGGCTGTTGTTCCGACAGCGGGGAGGCCGGACATGATTCAGTTAAAACAGCTCTCCGCCGGCTATTCCGGCGCACCTGTCGTCCAGGAGGTAACGCTGGACTTCCTGCCCGGACAGGTTCTCGTCCTGCTTGGCCCCAACGGCAGCGGAAAATCCACCCTGCTGAAAGCAGCTCTGGGCCTTCTTCCCGCTCTGG
>JBJDXT010000097.1:0-6144 GCA_051866795.1 Candidatus Onthomonas sp.
GAGTCCAGCCGCAAGCTGTACCTGAAGGGACAGCGCACCATCCCCTCGGATACCGTCTGCTACCCGGCAAAGCTGCTCCACGGCCATGTGGAGAGCCTGCTGGAGCAGGGGGTGGACACCATCTTCTACCCCTGCATGAGCTACAACTTTGACGAGGGGATGAGCGATAACCACTACAACTGCCCGGTGGTGGCCTATTACCCCGACCTGATCGCAGCCAATCTCCCTGACCTGCAGGGCAAGCGGTTCCTCCATCCCTACTTTGGCCTCCACCGGCCCCGCGACTTTGAAAAGCACGCCGCCCGCTACTTCCAGGAGGAGTTCGGCATTCCCCAGAAGGAGACGGTGGCGGCCGCCCGGGCGGCCTATGCGGCCTACGACGCCTACAAGGAAGATCTGCGCTCCACTGCCCAAAGCTACATTGATTATGCACGGGCTCACGATATGCCCATTATGGTGGTGGCCGGCCGGCCCTACCACATGGACCCGGAGATCAACCACGGCATCAATGATCTGGTCACCGGCTTCGGCTTTGTCCTCATCACCGAGGACTCCGTGGCCTGGGAGATGGACAAGCAGCCCCGGACGGTGCTCAACCAGTGGACCTATCACGCCCGGATGTATAACGCCGCCCGGTACGTCTGCACCCAGGAGGACATGGAGCTGATCCAACTGGTCTCCTTCGGCTGCGGCGTGGACGCCATCACCGGCGACGAGATGCGTTCCATTCTGGAGCAGGGCGGAAAGCTGTACACCCAGCTCAAGATTGACGACATCAGTAATCTGGGCGCCGTCAAGATCCGGATCCGCAGTCTGATCGCCGCTATCGAGGCCCGGAAGGCCCGGAACGCGCAGTAAGAAAGGAAACCCTATGGCTGAACTGGTATATAACAAAGACGGTCGTCTCCTGTTTACCAAGGAGATGAAAAAGGAGTACACCCTCCTCATGCCCCAGATGCTGCCCATCCACTTTGAGATGTTCCGCCAGCTTTTGCTGCTGGAGGGCTTCAAGGTGGAGCAGCTCAACAACGACAGCCGCAACGTGGTGGACGAGGGCCTGAAGTACGTCCACAACGACACCTGCTATCCCGCCCTGCTGGTCATCGGCCAGTTTATGGACGCCATCAAGAACGGGGGCTATGACCCCCATAAGGTGGCGCTGCTGATCACCCAGACCGGCGGCGGCTGCCGGGCCTCCAACTACATCCACCTGCTGCGCAAGGCGCTGCAGAAGGCGGGGATGGAGTACATCCCGGTGATCTCGGTCAGCTTTGGTCTGGAGTCCAACCCGGGCTTCTCCCTCAGCGTCTCCCTGCTGCAGAAGCTGGTTTTCGGCATGATGTACGGCGACCTGATTATGAACATCTCCAACCAGGTCCGGCCCTATGAGATCACCGCCGGGGACACCGACGCCGCCGTCAAGGGCTGGATCGCCAAGCTGGTGGATCGTTTCCAGCATGGCCAGGGCATGAGCCGTAAGGCTATGTGCCAGGGCTTTGACGAGATCATCGCCGACTTTGCCGCCATTCCCGTCCGCCAGGAGGAGAAGATCCGGGTCGGCGTGGTGGGAGAGATCTACGTCAAGTTCTCCTCCCTGGGCAACAATCATCTGGAGGAGTTCCTCCTCTCTGAGGGCGCCGAGCCGGTGGTGCCCGGCCTCACTGACTTTATGATCTTCAAGATTTACAACCGGGTGGTGGACATCAATATCTACGGCGGCAACCCCGCCAAGAAGGCCATGTGCGAGTTCATGATGGACTATGTCCAGAAGTGCCAGCACGACATGATCCACGCGCTGGAAAAGTCCGGCCGCTTCCGCGCTCCCGGGGACTTTGAGCAGCTGCGCCAGCTGGTCCAGGGCTATCTGGGCGAGGGCTGCAAAATGGGCGAGGGCTGGCTGCTCACCGCCGAGATGCTGGAGCTGATCCATTCCGGCACCAACAATATCGTCTGCGCCCAGCCCTTCGGGTGCCTGCCCAATCACATTGTGGGCAAGGGCATGATCCGGGCGCTGAAGGACAACTATCCCAACTCCAATGTGGTGGCCATCGACTACGACCCGTCGGCTACCAAGATCAATCAGGAGAACAGAATTAAACTGATGCTGGCCAACGCCAAGGGACTGGCGAAGGAACAGGCAAAGGAACAAGAGAAAACCCACGCCTGAGCAATGTGAAACGAAAACCGCGGGAAGCCGTCAAGGTTTCCCGCGGTTTTTCATATCGATTTCCCGAAACGCCACCGGCATCCCCCGCTGGTCAATCCGCCCCAGCAGATAGTCCACCGTGGTCTGATGCAGGTCAGCCAGAGCGATGAGAATCGCTGTAGGCACATCCCGCTGACCCAACTCATAGTTGCTGTACACCTGCTGAGAGCAGTGGAGATATTGGGCCACCTCCCGCTGGGTCAGGTCGGCGTCCTCTCGTAAATCCCGGATTCTTGGATACATGGTTATCACCCGCTCCTATTCTATCAACCGCAAAATGCGGTATTGCATTTTACTGCATTTTGCAGTAAAATAGACGAAAACAGCAGGAAGGGGCAGATGAGATGAAGAAAAGAGGCAATTGGCTGCGGCTGGCGGCACTGATGCTGGCCGGAGCAGGACTGCTGAGCTGTCTGCTCCATGTGCCGGCCTGCCGGATGTCTCCCAGTCTGTCCATCGGGCAGGTGAGCCTATCTGACCCGGCAAGCCGGCCTCTGGGGCGGGAGACTGGGTGGCGCTCCGGCAGCCGGAGGCGGGCGGAGCGCTGGCTGGTAGGGTTTGTCGATCAGACGGGAGAAACTTGCTGCTGGCGCCCTCTGCCACGGCGGGGACTGCCCCTGCGACATTCGCCGGAAGAGGGCTGCCGTGTGGTCCTGACCCGGCTGCCTGCCTTCAACTGTACCCTTTGAGCTTGTCTCTTTTGACGGTTTGAACCCGGAAATACCGGTTTCAGACCGTCATTTTACTTGTATGTGGTGTCGGAGTTTGCTATAATAAATAAAATTATCCCTTCTCGGCAGTGAATTGCCGGCCTCAGAGGCAAATGAATGATGAAATACGATAAATGGAATGTTCTCCCGGTAAGCGAGACGGCATCGGCAGGCCTGGAGGCGGCGTCTGTTCCGCCGCTGCCCGCTCGGGTGCTGGTTGCCCGGGGGTATGACACGCCGGAAAAAGCGGCTGCATTTTTGAATACGAGTACCTCTCTGCTCTACGATCCCTTCCGGCTCAAGGATATGGACCGGGCGTCAGCGCGCCTGGAGCAGGGGATTGCCGCAGGGGAGACCATCTGCGTCTATGGAGACTACGATGTGGACGGCATTACCGCCACCTGCCTGCTCACCGCCTATCTGCAGGAGCGGGGCGCCAGAGTGCTGCCCTATGTGCCCAACCGGCTCACGGAAGGCTATTCCCTGAACCGGGCGGCCATCGATCTGCTGGCCCGACAGGGCGTCACGCTGATCGTGACGGTGGACTGCGGCATCACCAATGTGGAGGAGACTGCCTATGCCCGTACGCTGGGCATGGATGTGGTCATCACCGACCACCACGAGTGCAAGGAGCAGCTGCCGCAGGCGGCTGCGGTGGTCAATCCCCACCGGCCCGACTGCGACTATCCCTTTCCCAATCTGGCAGGTGTGGGAGTTGCCCTCAAGCTGGTGCTGGCCATGACGCCGCCGGAGCAGCGGAGCAATCAGCTCCGGGTTTACAGTGACCTGGCCGCCATCGGCACTGTGGCAGACGTGATGGATCTCCGGGGGGAGAACCGGGCCATTGTGTCCCTGGGCTTGGAGCAGCTCAACGCCTGCTGCCGGCCCGGACTGGCCGCTCTGATCCGGGAGGCGGGGCAGGAGCACAAGAGTCTCAACGCCGGGACAATCAGCTTTTCCCTGGCCCCGCGGATCAACGCCTCTGGCCGGATGGGCTGTCCGGAGCTGGCGGTGGAGCTGCTGCTGACCCGGGATCTCCTGCAGGCGGAACTGCTGGCCCGGCAGCTGTGCGCCCTCAACCGGGACCGGCAGGAGGTGGAGCTGGCCATTTGCCAGCAGTGTGAGGAATATCTGGAACGCAACCCCGCCTTTGCCCAGGACGTCATTGTCCTGGCCAGCCCCAACTGGCATCAGGGGGTGGTGGGCATTGTGGCCTCCCGGCTGGCGGAACGCTATCAGGCCCCTACCTTTATGATCTGTCTGGAGGGGAATCGGGGCAAGGGCTCCTGCCGGTCCTGGGGGAACTTCAACCTGTTTCAGGCCCTGGAGCAGTGCGCAGATCTGCTGGAGAGCTTCGGCGGACATGAGCTGGCGGCTGGCTTTACCATCTCCAGAGAGCAGATTCCCGCTTTCCGCCAGAAGATGGCAGGTCTGGCCAGCGCCTGGCGTGGGACCCACCCCTCAGGCACTGCCCTGACGGTGGACGTGCTCCTGCCGGATACCCGGCTGCTCAGCCGGGAGAATGTCCAGGCACTGGAGCTGCTGGAGCCCCATGGCGTGGGCAATCCCGCTCCGGTGTTCGCCCTGGAACGGGTGACCGTAATGGGCTTCACCCGGGTGGGGGGCGGACGCCACACCAGAATTCAGATGCGCAAGAGCGGTGTGACCTTTGAGGCCATCTTTTTTTCAACGACGCCAAAGGATGCTCAGCTGGCGGTGGGGGCTCGGATTGACGTGGCCTTCCATCTGCAGATCAATGAGTTTCGGGGCGTCCAGTCGGTGCAGTTCCAGGTAGCTGACTGCCGGGTCAGCCGTTCCCAGGCGGCCCAGAGCCAGCAGCTCTACCGCCTGTACCGCTCCGGCTCTCCCTTAACCGGGGCAGAGCTGGCCCGGCTCATCCCGGAGCGGCCTGACTTTGTGGCGGTCTGGCGTTATCTCAGCCACGCGGCGCCGGAGGGAGAACTTCGGGAATCCCCCGTCCGGCTGTCCCAGAAGATTGCCCGCTCCTGCGGGCGTCAGGAGGATCTGGGCCGCACCATGGTCTGCCTGGAGGTGTTCCATGAGCGGGGGCTGATTGAGCTGCGCCGCAGCGCGGATACCCTGACGATTACCATACACAAGACGGATCAAAAGGTGGATCTGGAGGCCTCCGAGATTCTGATTCGTCTGCGCCGCCGCAAGGCGGATTGAGCCCGGGAGGAAGGAAGAGACTATGGACCCTATTCTGGAAATGTATCAGGCGCTGGAGGAGAAAGTGCTGTCCTACAATCCCAATGCGGACTGTCAGCGGCTCCAGGATGCCTTTCATTATGCGGATAATCACCACTCCAAACAGCTGCGCCGGGACGGCACCCCCTATATCACCCACCCCCTGGCAGTGGCGGACATCGTGGCCGACCTGAAGCTGGACACCGACTCCATCATCGCCGCCCTGCTCCATGACTGCATTGAGGACACCGACGCCACCCATGAGGAGATCGCCGCCAAGTTCGGCCCGGCGGTGGCCGACCTGGTGGAGGGCGTCACCAAGCTGACCCGGGTGCAGTACGTCTCCATGGAAGAAAAACAGATGGAGAACCTGCGCAAGATGCTGCTGGCCATGAGCAAGGACATCCGGGTGGTGTTGGTCAAGCTGTGCGACCGGCTGCACAATATGCGCACCATGCAGTACCAGAGCCCCCGGAAGCAGCGGGAGAAATCCCTGGAAACCATGGAGATCTACGCCCCCATCGCCCACCGCTTAGGCATGCAGCGCCTCAAGTGGGAGCTGGAGGACCTGTCCCTGAAATATCTGGATCCGGTGGGCTATAAGGAGATTGAGGACGAGCTGGCCGCCGTCACCGCCCATCAGCAGGAGTTTCTGCTGAAGGTGCAGCAGAAGATCAAGGACCGGCTGACCCAGGAGGGGGTCAAGTGTACCATCTACTCCCGGATCAAGTCCATCTACTCGGTCTACCGGAAGATCTACACCAAGCACAAGACCATGAGCGAGATCTTTGACCTGTACGCCCTCCGGGTCATCGTGGACACGGTGGCCGACTGCTACAAGGTGCTGGGCTTTGTGCATAATATGTTTAACCTGGTGCCGGACCGGTTCAAGGACTATATCTCCACCCCCAAGCCGAACATGTATCAGTCCCTCCACACCACGGTGATCGGCCGTCAGGGTATCCCCTTTGAGGTGCAGATCCGCACCTGGGAGATGCACGAGACGGCGGAATACGGCAT
>JBJDXT010000098.1:0-6141 GCA_051866795.1 Candidatus Onthomonas sp.
CCCCGGTGGTGGCCTTGAAGGTGACCTCCGCGCCGGTGGAGCGGCCGATCCAGTTCTTCTGCTGGGTCTTGACCCGCTCGATGAAGTCCACGTCGTCCAGGCCGTCAATCAGCTTCTGGGCATAGTCAGTGATCTTGAGCATCCACTGGCTCTTCTCCTTGCGGACGACAGGGGCGCCGCAGCGCTCGCAGACCCCCTCCACCACCTCTTCGTTGGCCAGCACGCACTTGCAGCTGGTGCACCAGTTCACCGGCATGGTGGTCTTGTAGGCCAGGCCCTTCTTGAACAGCTGGAGGAAAATCCACTGGGTCCACTTGTAATACTTGGGGTCGGTGGTGTCGATCACCCGGTCCCAGTCGAAGGAGTAGCCCAGCATGTGCAGCTGCCGGGTAAAGTTCTCGATGTTCCGCTTGGTGATGACGGCGGGGTGCATGTGGTTCTTGATGGCGAAGTTTTCGGTGGGCAGACCGAAGGCGTCATAGCCGATGGGGAAGAGCACATTATACCCGTCCATCCGCTTTTTCCGGGCGATGACGTCCATTGCGGTGTAGGGCCGGGGATGGCCCACATGCAGGCCTGCGCCGGAGGGATAGGGGAACTCCACCAGGCCGTAGAACTTGGGCCGGGTGGTATCGCCGTTGACCGCCCGGAAGACCTTGGTCTCACGCCATTTGTCCTGCCATTTCTTCTCAATGGCCACAAAATCGTATTTCATCTTAGGTCACGCTCTCTTTTCAGATTCTGTCACCGCCCAAACCAGAGCGGTTGACACAAATGACAATTGTAGGGGCGATTCACGAATCGCCCTTTCGGAGCACTTATGTCATCGCGGGCGATTCATGAATCGCCCCTACATAATGTCTGCTCACAAATTCCGCTTACAGCCGGTTCTGCTCCAGCTCCTGTTTGCGCTGCTCCCGGGCCTCCTCCAGCAGACCGGACAGGTCCACCTCGGTGCCGTCGCTCCACAGCCGCTCCAGGTTATAAAACTCCCGCTGCTCGGGGAGGAAGATGTGCACCACCACGGTGGAGAAGTCCAGCAGGACCCAGCCGGATTCCCGCTCGCCCTCCTTGTGGTGCAGCGTCTCGCCCAGCTGCTCCCCCGCCTCCTCACACAGGTCGGAGAGGGTCCGGATCTGGGTGGTAGAGGTGGCGGTGCACAGGATGAAGTAGTCCGCCAGGATGGTCACGTCGCTCACCTGAATCATCTCGATCTTCTGGGCCCGCTTGCTGTCCAGCGCCCGGACGATCGCTTCTGCCAATACCTTTGCTTCTGCCATATGCCGCTTCCTTTCTGTTTTATCCTCTGCCCCCGTGGGCCAGCAGCCAGTCCCTGGCCTCCAGGGTCCGGTAATGGATGGGATTGCCCTCCTGAGCGGTGTGCTCAATGGTGATCTCCAGACCCCGGAGCACCGCCCGATCCAGATCCGTCTCAATCAGCTCCCGCAGCTCCGCCGCCCAGCCGTAGCGCCGGGTGGGCTCCGCGTAGTCGGCAATATAGAGGATCTTCTCCAGCAGAGTCATGTCCGCCTTGCCCGTAGTGTGCCAGCAGATGGCCTGACACACCTGCTCCGGCATGCCGAAAACCTCCCGGGCAATGCCCGAGGCGCTCTTGGCGTGGAGCAGGGGCAGGGTGGTTTTTTCCATATCGTCCAACAGAATACCATACTTTTCGCAGGTTGACAACTGCTGTTGGAGGTCGAAATACTTGGTGCAGTCGTGTAAAATGGCGGCTTTTCGGGCCTCCAGCTCGTCCGCCCCCCAGAGCCGGGCCATCCGGGCCGCCGTCTCCTCGGTGCCTTTGATGTGCGGGATCCGCTTGGCGCGCACCATGGAATAGCTGGTCGCCCGGAGCTGCTCCAAAGTGAGATTCTTCAGGTCCGCCTGGGTGCCGTAGAGCCGGTGGCGCAGGATATAGCCCCAGACGCTCTCGTCCAGCCACTGATCTCCCCCGCCCTGGGCCAGCGCCTCCCGGATTTGGGTGGAGGAAACCTCTACCAGGCCGGGGATGGTCATGGTGACCACCTTCGCCCCCAGCTCTTTCTCCAGCCGGGCCTTCTGGGGAGCCAGTGCCGCCTGGGTATCTCCCGCCTCCCGGCCGAAGGCACAGAGGTTCGCCAGAGAGGCGATCACCTCCGGCTCGTGCCAAGTGTGAAAGCTGAGGAACATGTCCGTCCCCATGAGCAGCCACAGCTCGTCCTCGGGATATTTTGCCTTGAGCAGCCGCAGCGTGTGGCTGGTGTAGCTCTTCCCCTCCCGGCAGATCTCCAGGTCCAGCACCTGGACAGGCATTTTCAATCCCAGCCGGTCCGCCGCGATGCAGGTCATCTTCAGCCGGTCCGCCGGGGCGGCGGAGCTGCCGGAGAGATGCTTGTGGGGGGGCAGCCCTGCCGGAATGAGCAGCAGCAGATCCAGCTCCAGCGCCCGGGCCGCCTGGGCCGCCGCGGCCATATGGCCCCGGTGGGGCGGGTCAAAGGTGCCGCCGTAGATGCCGATTTTCATTTCTTTCTCCGCCTCCAGAGTACCACGGCCAGCACAATCGCCGCCAGCACCAGAACGCCCACGGCAATCGCCGCCCAGGGATTGCCGGTGACAAAGACTGCGGTGGGACCGTCCGCCCCGCCGATGACACCGGCGCTCATTTCTTCTGTCCCGGTTTTGCCTGAACCAGGACAATCTTGTCCTGCTTATCCTTCCGGTGGCTTGGCCGGTAGAGGACGAACTTGCTGCCGATCACCTGGACCGGGCAGGCAGAGGTCCGCTCGCACAGCTCGGCGCAGGCGCTGCGGGCGTCATATTCGCTGTTTTCCAGCACCTTGCCCTTGACCAGCTCCCGGGCCTCCAGGGCGTCCCGGCACTGTTTGACCAGGTTTTCACTGATGCCCTCCTTGCCCACGGTGAGAATGGTGTCAATGCCGTTGGCCAGGTTGCGGAGCTGGGCCCGCTGTTTGCTTGTCAGTTCCATCTATCATTTCTCCGTTCTATGCTGATGTTGTCGGGGGAAGCGACGGGGGCAAGCCCCCGCCCTACCATTCTGCGATGGATTCCCCCGTAGGGGCGCACATTGTGCGCCCGCCTGGCAGGGTGACGCCCTGCCGGATTTCTATGGATCACTCTGTGCTGCTGTCCATCCCCAGCGCCCGTACCAGCTCCTCCATCCGCTCGACGGGGAAGGGCGGCTGGGCCAGGGGCCGAAGGGCGATGGAAATCAGCTTGATGGGATTGTCGTCCGCCGCCGTCCGGTTGGAGCTCAGCGCCCCACACCGGCGGCACCGGTGGATAATCGCCCACTCGCCGCCCTTTCGCACCCAGACGCCGATGGGCTCCATCAGCCCGCCGCAGTCCGCCGACCGGTCTCCCGGCTCCACGTCCAGGTGCAGGCTGGTCAGGCAGTTGGGGCAGTGATTCCGGTGATCGCTGCCCGCTCCGGCAGAGACCACCAGCCGGCCGCAGTTTTTGCAGGTAAAGCTGTCGGTGCAGGGGTGAGTCTGGTAATAATGTCGATCGTACTGTCTCTTTTTATGTTCCCGGTTCATGGGAATTTGCCTCCTCAGTGTTTTTCAAACCCAATGGGAGGCCATACGGAGTCTCAGTTTGCGCAGGCCTCCCGGCCCAGTACCGACTCCAGTTTCAAATACTTCAAACAGCAATTTCCTTTCAAATGCGATGTTTTGCGGTCCGGGCGCACAATGTGCGCCCCTACTACTATGTTAAATATGCCTTCAGCTGTTCCGCGAAGGCTTGCAGGGCCTTTCCACGGTGGGAGATGGCGTTTTTCTCCTCCGCCGTCAGCTGGGCAAAGGTCTTTTTCAGCCTGGGGACAAAAAAGACCGGATCATAGCCGAAGCCGTCAGTGCCCATGGGGGCGTAGGCCACAGTGCCGTCGCAGCGGCCCTGGGCCGTCAGCACCCTCCCGTCCGGAAAGACGCAGGCGATGGCGGAAGCAAAGTGGCAGGTGCGGGGACTGAGGCCGTGCATATTTTGCAGCAGCAGCCGGCAGCGGCCCGCATCGTCCAGTCCGGGGCCGCCGTACCGGGCGGTATACACCCCTGGCGCCCCGTTCAACGCGTCCACGCAGAGCCCCGAGTCGTCGGCGATGGCGGGAAGGCCGCTGGCGGCACAGACCGCCTGCGCCTTGAGCAGGGCGTTTTCCGCAAACGTGCTGCCCGTCTCCTCCACGTCCACATGGAGGCCCAGCTGGGACTGGAGGACCACCTCCACCCCCAGGCCGTCCAGAATGGCCTGCATCTCCTTCAGTTTGCCCGGATTTTGGCTGGCCAGTACAAATTTCATCTCACGCCTCCGCCAGAACCCGGTTCTGCAGAGCGATAAGCTGCTCAATGCCCTTGGCGCAGAGGTTCACCAGCTTCTGCTGCTCGTCCACGCCGAAGGAGCGGCCCTCACCGGTGCCCTGTATTTCGATGAGCTTACCCTCCTCGGTCATGACGCAGTTGAGGTCCACCATGGCGGAGGAGTCCTCCTCATAGCGCAGGTCCAGCAGCAGGGCGTTTTCCACGATACCGGCGGAGATGGCGGCCACGTTGTGGATGATGGGATTTTCCTTGATGTTCCCTTCCCTCTGCAGCTTACGGCAGGCCAAAGCCAGGGCCACAAAACCGCCGGTGATGGAGGCGGTGCGGGTGCCTCCGTCTCCCTGGAGGACGTCGCAGTCGATGGTGATCTGGATGCCGGGGAGCTTTTTCAGGTCCACCGCCGCCCGGAGGGAGCGGCCGATCAGCCGCTGGATCTCGGCGCTGCGGCCGGAGAGCTTCAGCTTGGATACGTCCCGGCGGCTGCGCTCCCGGTTGGCCCGGGGCAGCATATTGTACTCCGCCGTCACCCAGCCCTCGTTCATGGGGACGTGGGGCGGGGTGCGAAACTCCACTGAGGCGGTGATATATACCTGGGTGTCCCCGCACTTGATCAGGCAGCTGCCCTCGGCGAACCGGTTCACGTTGGGGATGATCTCCACTGGCCGCAGGGCGTCCTTGGCCCGGTTGTCAATTCGTTTCATAGTCATGTTCTCCTTACTCAGATCAGCGCCTTGACAAACTCGTCGGCATCAAAGTACCGCAGGTCGTCGATGCCCTCGCCCACGCCGGCAAACTTCACCGGCAGGCCCAGCTCCTGGGCGATGGCGATGGCGATGCCGCCCTTGGCGGTGCCGTCCAGCTTGGTCAGGACAATGCCGGTGATGCCGCAGGACTCCTTGAACTGCTTGGCCTGAATCAGGCCGTTCTGGCCGGTGGTGGCGTCCAGCACCAGCAGAGTCTCCTTGGAGCAGATGGGGCACTCCCGCTTGATGACCCGGTCGATCTTGTTGAGCTCGTTCATCAGGTTGGTCTTGTTGTGCAGCCGTCCGGCGGTGTCCACCAGCACCACGTCGGTCATCCGGGCGTTGGCGGCGTTGATGGCGTCAAAGACCACCGAGGCGGGATCGGCCCCCTCCCCCTGCTTGATGATGTCCACGCCGCAGCGCTCCGCCCAGATGGTGAGCTGCTCGGTGGCGGCGGCCCGGAAGGTGTCGGCGGCGGCGAACATGACCTTCTTGCCCTCGTTTTTCAGGATGTTGCCGATCTTGCCGATGGTGGTGGTCTTGCCCACGCCGTTGACGCCGATAAAGAGGACGATGGAGGGCTGGCTGTAGAGGATCAGCCGCTTGTCCCCCACATTGAGCATGTCCGCCAGAATCTCCCGCATGACCTGCTTGGCCTTTTCCGTGTCTCCGATCTTCTCGCTCTCGCAGCGCTCCCGCAGGCGGCTCACCGCCTTGAGCGAGGTGTCCACTCCCATGTCGGCCAGGATAAGGGACTCCTCCAGCTCGTCGTAGAAGTCGTCAGTCAGCTTAGTATAGTTGTTAAAGATATTGATTTTCTTCAGTTTATCGAAAAATCCCATGGTTATCGCTCCTGTCGTGTCGTATTGTCGGTTCATAGGGGCGATTCATGAATCGCCCGTTCCAGATGAAATGCATACAGACGGGCCGTTCGTGAACGGCCCCTACGGGATTATCCTTCAATGCCCAATTCCTTCTCCACATCGTTGAGGTTGATGGTGAGCACCCGGCTGATGCCCTTTTCCTGCATGGTGACGCCATAGAGGACGTCCGCCTCCTCCATGGTGCCCCGGCGGTGGGTGATG
>JBJDXT010000099.1:0-38509 GCA_051866795.1 Candidatus Onthomonas sp.
TCTCTAATGCAAAAAAGAGAAGAGATCCCCATACTTTCCCGGAAAAGCCGGAAAGAATCAGTCGGACAAGAGAACCCAGCAGGGTCAGCCCTGCCATGACCGCCGTCACCATCGCACGGCCGGGAAGCTTTTCCACCGTCTGCTCATAGACATAGGCCCGGAGCGGATCGCCGCCGGCAGTGAGCCGGCCAAGGCCCCAGCAGAGGCTGATCGCCCCCACCAGGCCTGCAGCATAGGGAAGCATCACATAGAAGCACTGGTCCATTCCGGAGCCGGGAATGCAGCCTCCTGCCACAGCGGCAGCCAAAGCCACGCCGCACAGCAGCCAAAGCTCGGTCAGAAACCGGCGGCGGTTTTTTCCCTGCTCTACAAAGGTGTAATGCGCTCCTGTATAGAGGTACTCCCCCGCCGCATTTTGCTGGAAATCGTTCAGGTAGCTCCGGCGGCCCTGCCGTTTCTTTTCTTCCATGGTCAGCAGATTCCGGAGAGGTCAAAGTCCGCCAGCCACTGGTTGGCCGCCTGGCACACCTCCCGGAGGCACCGCTCCTCAAAGGGGCTCTCCAGACCGGCGTTTTTCAGCAGGTCGGTAAAGGTGCGGCTGCCGCCCTGTTTCGTGTAGGCCATATAATGGGCCCAGGCATCCGGCAGATCCTTCTGAATCATCGCCCAGAACTGGAGGGAGACGGTCTGGGCCAGGCAATAATCAATGTAGTAGAAGGGGGAAGAGTAGATGTGATGCTGGCGCTGCCAGCCCTCTCCCTCACTGTAGAAGGGGATCTCCCCGTCCAGCCGCATCCAGGGCATATAGGTCCCCAGCAGCTCCTTCCAGACTCCGTGGCGCTGGGCGGGCGTCAGCTCCGGCCGCTCATAGACGATGTGCTGGAAGTGGTCCACCATGGTGCCGTAGGGAATGAAGGTCAGCGCGCTGGCCAGATGGCTGTAGAGGAACTTCCGGGTGTCCGGCCCGAAGAAGCCCTCCGCCCAGGGCCAGGCGAAGAACTCCATGGACATGGAGTGTACCTCACAGGCCTCCATGCTGGGCCAGGAGCAGGAGATGGGCAGCCGGTCACGGTTCATATAGTAGGCGAAGGCATGACCCGCCTCGTGGGTGACTACCTCCACATCGTGCTGGGTGCCGTTGAAGTTGGCAAAGATGAAGGGCACCCGATAATCCGGGATGCCGGTGCAGTAGCCGCCGCCGGCCTTGCCCTCGGTGGAGAGCACATCCAGCAGCTCCCCCTCCAGCATGGTGTTGAAAAAGGCACTGGTCTCCGGGGACAGCTCATCGTAGAATTTCTTGCCCTGGGCCAGGATCTCCTCCGGCGTGCCCACCGGCCTGGGGTTGCCGGAGCGGAACTGGAGGGCGTTGTCGGCAAAGCTCATGGGATACTCCTTGCCCAGCCGCCTGGCCTGCTCCCGGTAAATCTGATCCGCCACCGGCACCAGGTACTTGACCACGGCGGCTCGGAACTGCTCCACATCTTCCTTGGTATAGCAGTTGCGGCCCATCCGGTAATAGCCCAGGGTGGTATAGCCCTCATAGCCCAGCTTTTTGCCCATCGCATCCCGCAGATGCACCAGCCGGTCATAGATCCGGTCCAGCTCTGGCTGGTTGTCCTTGTACCACTGGCCCTCCGCCTTCCAGGCGGCCAGCCGCCGGGCGTCGTCCGGGTCGTTTTTGAAGGGAGTCATCTGAGAGATGGTATAGGTTCCGCCCTCAAAGGGGATCTGTGCCGAGGCCAGCAGCTTTTCGTAGGCCTGGGTCAGGTCGTTTTCCTCCTGAAGCTCCGGGATGATTTCCGGAGAGAAGGTCTTGAGCTCGATCTCCGCGTTGCGGAAGAGAATGTCGCCGTACTCCTCGGAAAACTGCTGCCGGAAGGGAGATGCCAGCATGGCACGGGTCCATGCCTGGGTATATTCCTGCAGCTCCGGCATGGCGGCGTTCCAGAACTTCATCTCTCCATCGTAGAAGCTGTCCCGTGTGTCAATGGAGTGGCGGATCTCCGCCAGCGTAGACTGAGTGATCAGGTGCTTTTCCAACGTCTCCTTTTCCAGAAAGACAGCCCTGGCAGCCTCATAGCGCTCCGCCTGCTTCAGTTTCCTGGTCAGCTCCTGAATCTGCCCCTTCAGCGTCTCCAGATCCGGACGCTGATAGGACATCTGGGGAAATTTCATAGTAGTTCCTCCATTTCTGCCTTCATTGATGATCCTAATTATACTGCACCGGCCTCCGTAAGTAAAGCAACGGGAAAACTTCCCTGTTCCGCAGCCTTTTCTTCCCTGTTTACGCAAATACCCCCTCTCCCACCGTTCATGGAAGAGGGGGCACTGGGCAGCAAGGGCCGCTTCAGCAGCAGCGGAGTGTTCAGCTCAGATCCCACATGCGCCGCAAAATATCCGACTTAAGAAAAACCTTATTTTTCGCATAGCACTTGACCGGGTGTAGCCGGGCCCGACGTACCAAACTGTCAATGTTCTGCCGGGTACAGTGAAGCATTTCAGCCGCCTCCGCTGTAGAGACCAGCTGATTCTGACAAAAGAGAACCAGATCTTCCCGATTCAGCGCAAGCCGCTCTCCCAGCACTGCCAACTTCTCTTCTGAGATACGACAGCAACCCGGCCAGACCAGTTCCCTCCCGTTGGCCTCAATCTCAACCTGCGCAAACTGCTCGGAATCCTCCAGCACAGCCAGCGCAGGCAGTTCCCGGCGCAGCGTATCAAAGTCACAGAGCCGTACCTCTCCTGTCTCAAAACACATGAGCAAACGGTTCCCAGCAAGAGAAACCGCACTAACCAATCTTGTGGTTTTCATTTTTCTCTCTCCTTCGCCACAGCAGCCGCAGCAACCCATACCTGAGGTGTTACGCTGCAAATCCCCGCACTACATATGGCGACTAATATCCAGTATTGTAGCATACCGTCAAATTTTTGTCTATAGAAAAATTTTGTTTTTTCAGGACTGCTGTGCAGACGTCTCTCTGTTCCGGGTACGCCCTTCATTGACATCATTTTGGAAAGCTACTAAAATGAGAACTGCTGAAACAGCCGCTGCGGACACCGCAGCGGCTCTCAGGTCACAGATCTTGGATTCTGATGTTTTATCTCACATTCACCGTATGAGGGGAGGCAGCTGATGACACAGCTCATTTTATTGGCCGCAGGTCTGTCCCGCCGGTTCGGCGGTAACAAACTGCTGGCAGACTGGCATGGAAAACCGCTTTACACCTATTCTCTGCTGGCTCTGGCTGCTCTGACGGCCCGGCGACCGGACTGCCGTCTCACCGTAGTAACCCGCTATGAGGAGATTCAATCCCACGCGCTTGCCCTGGGCGCCCAGGTTCGCTGGAATGGGCACAGTGAGGATGGAATCTCCTCCTCCCTACGTCTGGGACTGGAAAGCGCCCCGGATGCCGACTTCTATCTCTGTTCAGTGGCCGACCAACCAGACCTCACCACAGATACGGCAGAAGCCTTTCTGAACGCATTTCTTGCCTCCGGAAAACCTTTGGGCTGTGTCACTCACCAGGGCCAGCCCGGCAATCCCGCTATTTTTCACCGGCAATATTGGGATGAGCTGATGGCTCTCCAGGGGGACACAGGGGGACGCCGGGTGCTGGAGCGGCACCAGGCAGAGCGTTTTCTCTGGCCCGGACCGGCGCTGCCGGATCTGGACACCCGCCCGGATTTCCAACGGGATAAATAAAAGCAGGTATGGCAACCGCACAATGCCATACCTGCTCTTTTTCACTGCTCCCGGAAAACGATCTCACCAGTAGCGGGATCCATCTTATCTACAATAGCCAGAGACTCGAGTTGGATACCGGTATCCCGGATCAGTTTACCACCCTTCTGGAAACCCTTCTCAATGCAGATGCCGATGCCCTCCACCGTGGCGCCGGCATCCTGCACCAGTTCGATCAGGCCCTGCAGGGCACAGCCGTTGGCCAGGAAGTCGTCGATGATCAGCACATGATCCTCCGGCCCGATAAACTTCTTGGAGACAACCACGTCATAGACCCGCTTGTGGGTAAAGCTCTCCACCTTGGTGGCGTACACCTCGCCGGAGAGGTTGATGCTCTGAGACTTTTTGGCAAACAAAACCGGCACGCCAAAGCACTCCGCCGTCACGCAGGCGATGCCAATGCCGCTGGCCTCAATGGTCAGAATTTTGTTAATGGGCTTATCGGCAAACAGACGTTTGAACTCCATGCCCATCTCGTGGAACAGGTTGACGTCCATCAGGTGATTGAGGAAGCAGTCCACCTTCAGCACATCACCATCGGCCAGGATTCCGTCTTTGCGGATCCGATCTTCCAGCAGTTTCATATGCTCATGCTCCTTTTTCTCTGCGCAGCTCTCCCCAGCGCAAATTGTGTTTTAACTATATCATATTTCTCTCCCGCTGTCATGGTCTCTGACGCATTTTGCCTCTCCCGATTTTGACAAATCTTCAGGCAACCTGACGGTTTTTCCGCGGCACTTTGAATAGCCGCCTGATTTAGCCCGCCTGAACCGGGCACTGGCGTCCGGTGTGGTCTATAGTGTACTCCCCGGTATAGATCAAGTCAGCTACTGTGGTAAAGGTATAACCCTGGTCCTGGAGGCTCTCAATAATGCCAGGCAGCGCCTCCGGAGTGTGGAGAGCCGCATTGTGAAAGAGGACAATGGAGCCTGGTCCCACCCCGTCCAGCACCCTCTGGGTGATCTCAGAGGCAGACAGTTCTTTCCAGTCCAGGCTGTCAGCGCTCATGCGGGTTAAGTACGAAAAAACATGTTCCCTTCTCCCCTGTGTGGGGTAAAATCAAAACCGGTGCTTCCAGTAGACGGTGACCTCCTCCCTGCTGACAGCGATATGGTCGATGAACAGCCTGGCCAGCTCATTTTTGTGCCGGGCGTCCAGTTTGGGCCAGTCCTCCAGGAAGGAGGTCAGCTGCTTTTCCTCCAGGCCACCGTCCTCTGACTCGATCTGAGCCAGCCTGCGCTCCAGCTCCTGCTTCTGCCAGTCCAGGGCCTCCATCCGCTGATTCAGGTATCTGCCCGCCGTCTCCTCTGACTGAAGCACCATGTCGATCAGCCTCTCAATCTGGTTGGAGCAGGTCTGGATCTGAGCCTTCAGCCGGTTGGCCTCCAGGCTCACCTTTTTGCGGGTCTCCACCTGCAGGGCGCCGTATTTGCAGACGACCTCAAAAATCCTGGCCTCCACCAGCCGCTCCACCTCCCTGGCGTTGCCCAGATTGGAGGCCACGTCGCAGTAGTTCATTCCCCGCCCTGAGCAGTACAGGTAGTAGTACCGTCCGCCGTTGGAGGACTTGGGAATGGCGGCATAGCCGCACTTGGCGCATTTAACCAGACCCGTCAGCCAGGTGATATTGCCCCAGGCGCTGTTGTCCAGTTGGGAATTCCCGTCCAGCCGTTTCTGACATGTCAGAAACAGGTCGGCTTCCACCAGTCCCTCGCTGGGGGCCAGGGAGAGCACATGGTCTTCAAAGGTGGAGTACTTGCGCTCGTTCCCCTGCCGCCTGCCGTAGAGATAGCAGCCGTTGGTGCCGATGAACAGCTCCGGGTCGTTGGTGAGCTTACAGCCCCGCTCTTTATAATATTGATATACCCCAATATCGGCGCAGGCGTAGATGGGATTGCGCAGGGTCAGGCTGATCTTGCTGCTGGTCCACTCCTTCCCCGAACGGGAGAGACAGCCCCGGAAGTTGAGCTGCCGGGCCACCTCTCCCAGGGTTTTCAGGGAAGCGCCGTACAGCTCGTACATCTGCCGCACCACCTCGGCCTCCTCCGCAACGGGAACCAGGTATTTCTTCCGGACGCCCTCCTTCCGTTCCTCCACCTTTTCAAAGCCGTAGGGCGGCGGGCCGCCCAGGTACATCCCCTTTTCCCCTCTGGCATAGTAGTTGTCCTTGATTCGGATTTGAATCGTCTCCCGTTCCAGCTGGGCGAACACCATGGTGATGCTCAGCATGGCCCGTCCCATGGGCGTGGCCGTGTCAAACTTCTCCTGGGTGGAGACAAATGAGGTGTTGTACTTGTCCAGATAGTCGATCAGGTTGGCGAAATCCAGCAGAGAGCGGCTCATCCGGTCCAGCCGGTAGACGATCACCCGGTTGATCAGGCCGTTTCTGATATCCCGGAGCATGGCCTGAAAGTCCGGCCGGTTGGTATTGCTGCCGCTGTAGCCCTTGTCCTGATATACCTTATAATCTTCCCCGGTCACCTCCCGTTCACACAGCTCAATCTGGGTTTCTATGGAGATACTGTCCTTCTTGTCCACTGACTGCCGTGCATAAATGGCATCCATGCGTTACCCCCTAATGCTCTTTCTGATTCAAATGTGTCATTTAAATCAGAAAGACATCGCCTGACGCGCTTTCAGCGCTATAAAAAGGTATTACACCTTTTTATCAGAGATCAGCATAAAATCGAAGGCACGGATAATTCTCCGTGCCTTCTATTCTAGCTGACTTCTTTTCACTTGTGACGGCTGCCGGAAGCCTGTGCTGGACTTTGTGCTGCGGCAGATGCATAGGAGCGCAGCCTGTCCACCACAGTTCGGGCCCACTCCATCTGCTGCTTCCGGTCAAACGGTTCCTTCGGGTAGTGATCTGTGATTTTCATTCCCTGGGAATTCATAAGCTGTCCTCCTTTTTCCTGGTTCATGTTATGCACGGCCGGTGAATGCTATGATGGGCATAGCATTCACCGGCCGTCATTATAGCTGCTTCTTGGGTGCTTGGGAAATCTGTCGAAACAGTCTGCTATTGAGCAGCGCAGCTATCCATATCAAAAACATAGTATCTTCCCTTATACTTTTGAGAATTGGTCAATATGACATACGGTATTTTATATAGTTGTGTCCTTGCTGCATTATTTTCTCGTGCTATTTGTCACGCACCCCGGACGATGGGGATACCGCAGGCCTCCTTTGGTGAGGCTGTCATAGCCCCAGGAAGCCATCCGTCTCGGCGGCGTTCCCTGCTCGCTCGGGTACGGGTTATGTGCTTAATGAATCAAATTCTTTCTTCAGGGGCCACTTAGTCAGCACGATTCGCCAGTTCTCCCTTGCTACATAGATTTTTCTCCTTCTCGATTTTCTTGTTTTACAACACTTTTCGTCCTATCGTCTATCTTGCATCGTTTCAAAATCATCTGTTTGTTGTAAATTCTACATCTGTTTATTATAATATGCGCAGAAACGGCAATCGGAGAACTGGTCGTGAAATGCCTCCTGGCTGCCGTAAAACAAAGAACCGACTCGCCGGAGCAGCTATAGAAGTTCGTGAGAAAGGAGCTGTCCTATGATCCTGATCGCCATTGTGGAAGAAGACCCCCAAGAGGAAAAGGTCCTGGAAACCTATGTGGAGCACCATCTGAACGGGCGGGAGATCGCCTTCCTGGTTCACCGCTACGACAGCGGGGTAGAATTTATCCGCAGCCGCACAGCCTACGACATTGTATTTATGGACACCCAAATGCGGGACATGGACGGTCTGGAGGCTGCCCGTTTCCTGCGCATTGTCAACAAGGACGCCAAGCTAATTTTCGTAACGCAGATGGTTCATCTGGCCATCCGGGGCTACGAGGTAAATGCCCAGGATTTTCTGCTCAAGCCCGTGAACCAGGAGGCCATTGACCGGGTGCTGGAGCGGGCGCTGGCCTCTCTAGATCAGGATCAGGGGGAGTGCTTCGCCCTCAGGACCTCCGGCGGGATCATCAGTCTCTCCGCCCGGGACATCTATTTTGTAGAGGTGTACGATCACGAGCTGATCTACCACACCGCTTTTGGAGATTACCAGGTACGGGGCCAGTTGAGGGCAGTCCGGGAAAAGCTGGACAGCCGTTTTTTCGTCCCCTGCGGCCGCTCCTATCTGGTGAACATCCGCCATGTGCAGAGCCTCCAGAGAAACTATCTAATGGTTCACGGCCTAAAAATCCCCGTGGCGAAAGCCCATTACAAGAAAATTGAGCAGATGCTCATCAGCTACCAGGGGGAGTGCATCTGACGCAGGTTCTTTACGACAGGAACCGCTCAGTCCACGACAGGCTTTTTCTGTTCCCGTCAAAAATGACTTCTTCACGGCAGCCGGATTGTTTCGCGAAGAAAACAGGTTTTTTGGCGAAATTGGGCCATCTTTCGTTCTTTTCTTCTATATGCTATATTTTTTATGCAAGTTGAACGATTTTTTCCAGATCACGAAGGGAGCTTCAGGTTATTTTTGATCTCAGTTGGGCTTGCGCATCCGGAACAGCGGCACTGCCCTGTTCCAAACATTTTTAAAAGGAGGAACGAACATGAAACGCAAAACAAGGCTCTCCTCAAGACTCCTGGCGGTAGTTCTCTGCCTTGCCATGCTGCTGGGGCTCCTGAGCGGCTGCGGCGGGAAGGAAGAGCCGGCTGCTGAGGAAACCCCCGACGCCCCGGAGGAAGTCACCCCTGTGGAGGAAGAACCGGAATCCGGTTATATCCCCGCTCCCTACACAGCAGAGGCCGGCTCTACCCCCACTGAGTACTGCGAGCCTGTGTTCTATGACAACGAGGATGGCCCCACCATCAGCGTGGTCTATGTGGGCGTCATCCAGGAGGACGGCAAGTACTTCCGTGACAGCGACAACGACCAGGAGCTGGACCCCTTTGAGGACTGGCGCCTGTCCACGGAAGATCGTGTGGCGGACCTGGTGGGCAAGCTGACCCAGGACCAGCGCATCGGCCTGATGCAGAACAGCCTGAACAGCAGTCCCCAGGCCATTACGGCAGAGCAGGCCTACAACGAGGACGGCACCGTGAATCTGGCTATGCTGCTCACCCTGCCCGAGTATGAGGGCAGCGGCGACTACACCAGCTATCTGGCCAGTGCGGTCACCGACTCTGACTGCCGCTCCGGCGTCATCCGTGCCAACACCGACACCGAGACCGGCGCGCTGTTCAACAACGCGCTGAATCTCACGGCCGAATATTCCGCCGTGACCAGCGGCGAGGTCACCGTCCCCTTCCTGCTCATCTCCAACCCCATGACCGCCGGCTATCCCAGCTCTATGGGCTTTGGCGCCGCCGTCACTGGTGATGGCAATGCGGACATGATGAAAACCTACGCTGAGCTGGACGCCGAGATTTGGGACGCCAAGGGCATCCACCAGATGTACGGTCCCCAGATCGATCTGATCACCGATCCCCGCTGGTCCCGGAACAGCACCACCTACACCGAGGATCCTGAGGTCATGGCCGACATCGCCACCGCACTCGTCGAAGGCTATCAGCACGGCACCGACGGCATCCAGTCGGGTGACGTGGGCCTGACCGTCAAGCACTTCCCCGGCGACGGCGCTGCCGAAAACGGCTTTGAGTCTCATAACGGCATGGGCCAGTGGCGAATTTATGCCACCGAAGGCTCTCTGGAGAACTATCAGCTGGTGGGCTTCCAAGCCGCCATCGACGCCGGCGTGGCCGGTATCATGCCCGGCTACAGCCGTCCCGCCACCGATGGCCGCAGCGTGACCCAGAGCTACAAGGGCACCGAAGTGAACATGGAAGAGATCGCCAACGCCTACAGCACCGCCCTGCTGACCGACCTGCTGCGGGATACTATGGGCTTTGACGGCTTCGTCAACACCGACTCCGGCATCATCGATGGATTTGGCCTGGAATTCGGCGCTGAGGACATGACTGTGCCCGAGCGCTGGGCCGCCGTCATCAACGCCGGCTCTGACGTGGTCGGCAACAGCTTCGGCGCGCCTGACTACACCGCCCTCACCGAGGCTGTGACCTCCGGTCTGGTCACCGAGGAGGCCTATGACCGTGCCACCACCAACCGCATGAACCTGTGGGTTGATCTGGGCATGTTCGATAACCCCTACCGGGATGCCGCTGCGAGCAAGGCCGTGGGTGATCAGAACGCCGCCGCCGTTGAGGAGATGAAGTCCGAGATTCATCACAAGTCCGTTGTCCTGATGAAGAACCACGACGAGGTGCTCCCCCTGACCGACACCTCCAAGACCGTGTATCTGGCCTCCTTCACCAGCACCGGTTTGAACGATGACAGCATCGCCAGCTGGACTGCTGCCATTGAGGCAGCCGGCTATACCGTCGTGAACGACCCCTCCGCCGCCGACATTGCCATTCTGGACGTGGTTCCCGGCAACGTGCTCTACAGCAACGAATTCATGAATGTGCTCGACCTGGTGGAAAATCAGGAAGCGGAGCATGTGGATGTGAAAACTCAGGAGAAGGACGGCACCACAGTGGAAGTCACCACCCTCCAGGATGTGGACGACATCGCCGACATCGCCAAGACTGTTCACTCCAACGGCGGCACCGTCATCGCCTCCATCGACATCTCCAGCCCCTGGATTCTCACCAATCTGGAGCCCTACTGCGACGCTCTGATCGGCTCCTTCTCCACCAGCGTTGAGGCCCGGGTGGACGTCCTCACCGGCCTCTATGCCCCCACCGGCAAGCTGCCCGTGACCATGGTCTCCTGCAATGAGGTCATTGCGGTGAACGACGTGGAGATCGACGGCAAGACCTATCCCGTCTGCGTCTCCCCCAACGACGTGCCCGGTTATGACAAGGATCAGTACATGGACGCCGCGGTTCTGGCCCAGTCCCCCTCCGGCAGCTACGCCTATCAGGATGCCGACGGCAACCTGTATGTCTCCGGCTTCGGTCTGAGCATGGACGTCTCCGGCGTCACCGCTCCCGCTGAGCAAGCTCCCGCCGAGACCGAGGAGCCCGCCACTGAGCCTGAGGAGACCGCCAATGAGGGCGGCACTACCGCCGCGCCCGGCGACGAGGCTCTGTCCGTCAACTACGAGGCCGTTCCCGATGATTTCGTCGGCACCTGGGTGCTCACCGGCGCCTATACCGCTGATGACGGCATGCTCTCTGTGGCAGAGAACGCCTGCTACCTGGACATCGAGCTGAGCATTGACGCAAACAAGCTGGTGGATGAGGCCGCCTATACCCACGCCGACGCCATCAATCTCTCCGGCACCATGCGCTTTGACCATGCCGACATCTCTGTGGACGATTACAGCTGCTCCGCCAGCTGGTCCAACTGGTCCACGGTCAATGTGATCGGCGAGGGCAACTGCGAGTTCTACGGCGCCAACAAGCTGAAAATCCGTGACGACGACGAGGGCGTGTTCTTTGACGTGCTCGCCGGCGTCGAAGTGGACGAGCTGTTGGATATCATTGCCGTGAACAGCGACGGACAGCTCATCGTGGGCTACTCCGACGGCAATATCGTCACTGACAGCAGCGCCACCTGTGAATACGCCTACATCTTTACCAAGGCCTGAAGTAGTAATCTATTCGCCTAACAGGTTAAGTACCCAACGGGGCCGCAGCAAGCCGAACGTTTGCTGCGGCCCTCAATTTGCCCCGGATAGGGGTATTTTTCTGTCTGTATCCCTTTTCATACTGCGCTCCCGCAAAAGGTATGATACCTTTTAGTAGAGAACCGTATAATCCATCTGATCCGTGTCTTCAGGACGGGCCTGGACAAGCCCAGCCCCTACATCCAGCCTACACCTGCTTTCGCCTGCCAGAGAAAACGAAAGGTGTACGCTCTCCAGCGGTAGCTGCGCTGCCGGTGCGTTCACGCGCCGGATGCTGCAAGACCGTGGAACCTGTTTTGTAGGGCTCCACGGTCTTTCTTCATCGGTTTTTATCGGCTTTTGCCGCTGCCCCTCTTATACGCTTTTGGACATAAAAGAGCCGCCTGCCGGAGATCCGGCAGGCGGTCGCGCCCGCGCTCCACTGTATGGGAGGTAAGGATGGAGCGTAAGCGCTTATCTTACTGCTTCAGCAGAAGATATCAGTTTGGTCGGCCTTTTGTCCGTCACATATCAGGCTTTTTTCTGTTTTTTGGTGCCGGTGCCCTTCCTATCCAGAACGAGCAGGATCACACCTGCCACCGTGCCAAGGCCGAAGACAATCTCAGCCGCAGTCAGAGCGGTGGACCACCAAGGGGTCACCTGGACGATGACGGTATCAGAGCTGATGCCGTCCATGCCCCGGGAGTGAACCACGGTGTAGAGGATGCGGTGGGCGGACTCCCGCATGGCCCGGGCCAGAGGCGCGTTCTCCTGGGCAGCGCCGGGGCCATAGGCGGCAAATTCATAGCCCAGATCGTTGGTGGTGCTGCTCACATTGGTGCCGGAGGTACCCGGATAGTTGTCGGGGATATCGTTGCCGGCCAGCACCTCATGGGGCTTGGACATGTAGCTGCCGTCGTACATATCGGTGACAGCGAAGCCGCTCATGCCAGCCTCGCCCCGGAGCCAGTCGGTCATCAGCTCGGGCATGGAGCCGCACCAGAAGGCGCCCAGGCGGTTGAAGCCGGACATGACGCACTTGGCATCGGAATAGACGATGGGCAGCTCGAAGGCCCGCAGGTAGATCTCACGCAGCGCCTGTTCGTTACACCAGGTGCCAATGCCCTGACGCTGCTCCTCCTGATCGTTGAGGACGAAGTGCTTGTTGTAGACATACACGCCCTTGGACTGAATGCCAGCAGTCTCCTCAGAAGCCATCAGGCCGGTGAGGATGCCGTCCTCGGAGTAGTATTCAAAGACACGACCGGAGTAGGGCGTGCGGTGGATGTTCATGCCGGTGCCGTAGAGGCCGGCGTAGCCTGCCCACATGGCGTCCTCACCGATCAGCTCGCCCACCTCACGGACCAGCTCCTTGTTGAAGGTGGCGGCAATGATGCCGTTGCAGGGATAGCAGGTACCGGTCTGTTCCTTGTCCGGGTCGTTGTTCTGGACAGCGTAGCCGTTGGACCCGAGACTGTACTTCTGAGTCACGCCGCTGGGGCCGTTGTGATCCAGCGTCTCGGGCTTGCCGACCTCTTCCACAGCCACGGTCATGCGCAGACCCACGGCACACAGCTTGCTGAGCTGCTCGTAGGTCAGCTGATCCAGGAAGTCCTCCCACATGGGATCGTCATAGGGAATGGGATCACCGTTCTCGTCGGTCATCAGGTTGACCAGCTGATAGGAGGTCTCGGTGGAGCCCATGGTGGGCCAGTCGCCGTCGTTCTCCGGAAGATCATCTGCATCCAGCACCACGTCGGCCGCGATCTGGTCAGTCATGGAGAGCTTCACATAGTTGACGTTCTCGTCATCGTCGCCGGCCTCCCAGAGCATGAGGGTGCCCTCCCAGTCGCTGCGGGAGAGGTAGTCCACATGGTTGTCTCCGGAGCCCTCATAGCGGTTGATATCCGCGTCAGCGAAGAGGCTGGTCACGTCGTTTCCGGTGCCATAGGACTGGGCATAGGTCTCGCTGTCGAACTCGTATGTCATGGATTCGGTCAGGGCGGCGTCTCCCTCAGCGGTCATGCCGTCGGCGCTGGTATAGCCTTTGGCCGCCAGGATGTTGTTGGCGGCAGCGTGGGCGTTGTCCGCCGCAGTCAGATAGTAGGTGCCCTCGTCCAGGATGTACACACCGGTGTTGTAGGCGTCGTAGGAGGTGAGGTAATATTCAGGCACCTCAACCGTCACAGTTTCGCTTGCGCCCGGCTCCAGGAGCTGGGTCTTGGCATAGCCCACCAGCTCCACGCTGGCCTTCTCAATCTGATTCTGCTTGTCATAGTCGGTATAGGGCTTCTGGGCGTAGATCTGCACCGACTTCTTGCCTGCCGTGTCACCAGTGTTCGTCACGGTGACATCAACGGTATAGGTGGTATCCATCCCATCGCCGCTCTTCTCCACCTGCATGTCGGACATCTCAAAGGTGGTGTAGCTCAGGCCGTAGCCAAAGGGGTAGGCCACAACCGAATTATAGTCGTAGCTGCCCACCTTGGCGGTACCCATCACGGCGTCCTCGTAGCGGGTCTCTGCGTAGCGGTAGCCCACATAGATGCCCTCCTGATACACCACATAGGAGGTGTACACACGGGAACCGAGGTTATAGGCGTCGGCACCCTCATAGGTGTAGCTGCCAAAGTTGGCCATAGCCGGATCGAGCAGGTTGTCCTGCCACCAGGTGTCGGGCAGAGAACCGGAGGGATTCACCGCGCCGGAGAGAATGTCGGCCACGCCGTACAGGCCGGTCTGTCCCACGGAGCCGATCCACAGGGCGGCGTCAATGCCATAGGCCTCGTCGTTGATGAATTCCGAGGAGATGGGGTTGGCGCTGTTGATGATGAGCACGATGCGGGAGATCTTCCCCTGATCCTTGTACTCCTTCAGGCCTTCCAGCACCGCAAGCTCGTTCTTGTTGGGCCGCAGGTAGTCGCCGTTGGCGCCGTCGTCGTGGCCGGTACTCTTCAGGTCCTCAGCCTCGCCGCCCACACGTCCGATGACGAAGATGGCGGTCTCACCACGGCCAAAGCTGTCCACGGCGTCAGACTTCTGAATCTGCTTCCAGGATGCCTCGTTGATGTTGCCCTCGTCAAAGTCCCGGCCATACTCCTCCGCCAGATACCAGTCCAGCAGGTCCCCGTTGACTACGGTGTAGCCCGCCTCGGTGAACACCTGCTCATAGGTGGGCGCATCGGCGGCGGATACCGCGCCGGAGCCGGTGCCGCCGTAGACCGGCGAGATGGCGGTGGCCCCAAAGAGGGAGACCTCTGTGCCCTGGAGGGGCAGGGTATCGTTGTCGTTCTTCAGCAGAACGGCGCCCTCGCCCTCTACCTCGCGCACCTTTGCCAGGCCGGCCTCCTTCAGGCTGGCCACCGACTGGTAATCGCTCTCATAGTACCGGGCATACTCCGTCTCTCCCCCGTCCGTCTGTTCCGTACGGGTGGTGGAGATGCCCAGGAAGGAATTAATCTGTCCGGCGAACTCATTGGCGATCATGCTGCCAAAGTAAGAGACGATCATCAGTGCCGCCATTACGTTGGTGAATATCTTTTTCCACAGCCTTTTGTTAGACTTCTTCATCGCTATCAGTGTTCCTTTCCTTAACCTGCTCTGCCGCTGTCCCACCCGGCCGCCCATGCGGTGGCCGCCGGAGGCATCTCACGGCAGTCCCGCCCATCCGCTCCTGCCTTTCGGCGGCGAACGGGACAGCCTGCGGATGCCTGTACCCGGACAGTTTGCTGTTTCTTTATCTTACATCATTTTATCCTTTTGGAAAAGTGTTCAAAAATTCTCATTTCTCCGTATATTCTTTTGTTTTTTACGTCAAAAATCTTTTCTGAATTTCATGCTGTGCTGCACATCATTCACGGTAGTATCTGTCGTGAACTGTTCTTTTTCTGACGCAATCTCCTTCCCGGCGGGTTTTGCAGCAAAGCCGGGCCGTTTGACGCGAGAGGCAAATGATGCCATAATGAGAGTGCCTGTATGGAAATGGCAACCCGGTGCGAAAATGCGGTTTCCGCCCTGCTGCCTTTTTTCAGGTTTTCCCAGTTTCCTGCCGCTGGGCCTATTTCGCCCTGATATGGAAGGAGTTCATCATCAATGAAGCACATTTTGCAGCGCAAGGCCGGCGGCTTTTATGTCGGTCTGGCGGCAGTGATTCTCTGCATCGCCTCCGCCGCGGTCTACGGCGTCACATTCAGCGCCATCCAGTACAAGGAACCTATTTTTGACCAGAATCTATGCATTTTGCTCGCTGTGGCCGCCGTGATTGCCGCGGTCATGCTCTTTGTGGATCAGCTGGCTCCCTTTGCTCCGGTCGTCCTGTGCGCGGCCAGCGGCATCTGTCTGATGATGTTTGTCCATGTGATCATCTGGCCCGTGTCCGACACAATTTACGGCATCGAGCCTTTCGGACACATGAATGAGCTCATCCTCTGCGCCGTACTGTTGGTTCTCAGCCTGGTGGTTTCCGAGGTCTCCCTCTACCTGAAGAAAGTGAAGGCGCCTCAGGCCTAACGAACACCAATTAAATTATCACGCAAATCAATCCCGGTTTTCATCACGTGAAAACCGGGATTCGTTTGTAAAATACTAAAAAAGTATAGCTGAGCAAAAAAGAATTTTGAGAAATGCCACATGTTCTCTGACAACAAATGCTTACAGGTTTTCTTCGAAGAACTTCTTGACGGCGGGCGTCGTGCGCATATTGGGATGTCCCTGAAGGTATGAACCGATATGCCGCAGGGTGGGCAAATCTTCCTCCGGAAAATATCCCCGAAGTGCCAGCGCCGCATACAGACCAGGGGCTACATGCCCTTTTGAGAGGACAAAGCGGTCACGCATAGGGGCTTTCGGATTCTGCGGGTCAATCCGCAGCTCGCCATTATAGAGCAGGGTAAAGTAATCCGCCGAGGAGAGGCTCCCGCCGGGATGCCCCGTTTTCGCGCTGTGTGTGCTGATCAGAATATTCCGGCGGACGTTAACCGCTTCCAGCTTCAGTGCTTTTTCTTCCATGTCTGTCATGACAATCCTCCATTGATACTAATTTCACTTTAAAAGACCGGTTTTGCCGGCGCATAGTATTACAGATAATTCGCGGCCAGCTTCACAATCTCATTTCCCTTACCGTTCACCGCGCTCATACTGACAGAGACCGGAGCGTATCCCATGGCCGTCCGGACAGAAATGAACAGCCGTTTCCAGGCGGGGAGCGCATGCAGGCAGCGCTCTGTATCCACAAGTGAGATGCTGACATATTTCTCGAGAAGGACAGAAGAAATCTGAACCGACTTGACTGCTTTCCAGGGAAGGAAACCGACAGCCCATGCCGATGAGTAATCAGCAATCCCCTCTTCCGTGATTTTGAGCAGCGGCCTGTCGCTATTCAGTGTGGATAGCTGCCAGACTGCTCAAATACCGATTATAAACAGGGGCGGATGATGCGGAATGTGTCACTGTCCGCATCACCCGCCCTTCGCTCTTACCTCGTTTGGTTAAAAGTTACCGCTGCGCATGGAATTTTTGGAGACGGAAGTCAGAGCCTCCATCTTGTTGACATACAGCATCACCTTATCGGTGTCGTTTTCAGCGGCAGCCTGCTTTTTCATGGCGCTGTAGAGCTTCATCAGGTCTTTATGGGCGATGCCCAGTTTCGGGTCCTCATTCAGGCTGGTCTCATAGCGTTCGATGGCCTTGCTGTACTCCTGTGCCTTGAAGTAAAGACCGCCCAGCTTGTTCAGCGTATCAATTCGCTCACTGCCCTGGAGACCCGTCAGCGCTTCCTCCAGCGCGGCAGCCTGGGCCAGCAATTCGTCCCGATCCGGCGCCGGCTCGGTCACAACAGTCGGCTTCTGCTCCGGTGCCGCCTTCTTTTTCTTTTTTCCAAATCCAAACATCTTTCTGCCTCCTTATGCCTGTCCGATCAGGAGAACAGGCCGACAATGGGCTTGAGCACCCAGCCGTAGAACAGGCCGGTGAGAATGACGTCCGAATCTGTGCAGGTGGCATTCACAAAGCCCATGTCGGTCAGCATCCCAGCCAGGAGTGCGGGGAGCAGGGTGATAAACAGGCCGTGAATGATACCGGAGATAACGCAGCCCCGGAAGCCGCCCTCTTTGTTGCCGAAAATGCCGGCAGTACCGCCCGCGAAGAAGTTGGTCATCATGCCGGGCAGCAGAACCGGCAGACCGAAAGCGGGGAACAGGAACATGCCAATGATGGAGCCGATTGTGGTGCAGATGAAGCCAACGACCACCGCATTCGGAGAATAGAGGAAGAGAACCGGGCAGTCCAGAGCGGGGATTGCGCCGGGGACAATCTTCATTGCGATGCCGCGGAAAGCGGGGACAATTTCAGCCAGCAGCAGACGGACGCCGGCCACCACAATGTACACACCGACAGCGAACTGCACGCCCTGGATAAAGCCGTAGACCACATAGTTGGTGGTTCCGCAGTAGGGAGCGGACGCCTCCGGACCGGCAATGGCAGCCACAATCGTCAGCAGGGGGACCATAACCGCCATGACGGACAGATAGGTATCCTGGAGGAATTCAAATGCCTTGGGCATCTGCATCTCCTCGACGTCGGTGGATTTGCCTGTGATACGGGCGGTCAGCTTGGCGACCCAGGCAGTGACCAGATAGCCAATGGTGCACAGATGGCCCAGGGCCAGATCGTCACTCTCCGTAATCTTGGACACATAGGGCTGGGCAGCTGCGGGCATCAGTGTGCACATCAGACCGCCGATCACAGCGCCGACAAGAACGACCATCACGCCGTTCAGCCCGGCATAGTGGCCAAACACCACGGTAATCGTCGCTTCCCAAAGCAGCACCTGGCCGGTCAGGAACACATCTCTTCGTCAATTTCGTAGAGGGGCAGAATCTTGACCATGTGAACCTGGTCCTGAAACTGCCGCTTGATCTGCTCTGCCAGGAGCAGCGCAGTCGCCATGCCGGAGGCACAGACGATCAGGGCGTTTTTGACCGTTTTTTGTCATCAGACCCTGGCGCTCCAAAGCTGCGCCCAGGTGGATCGCCAAAAGCCCGATTTCGTTCTCGTCAGGCTTGAGCTGATAGTGCCGTTCGATCACCATCCCTGAGATAACAGCCAGTTCAAATGCCAGCGGGTAGCTGCTCTTCATGGCGTCCAGGAAGGTGTTCCGAATGCGCATTTTAAACCGGATCCGGTTCAGCGAGATGTTCAGGTGGTTCTCCAGGCCCTGCTTCAGCATCATATCCTGAGACAGATCGATGTTTGTCATCCGGTCAATCTCGGAAATGATCTCTTGGATTGTCAGCGCAAACTGATCCTGTTCCGCTGCCTCATCCGTAATCAGCGTGCGGGCGGCCATCAGATTCTGAGTCAGATAATAGGTCTCAGAGCGGAGATCTGTGTGGGTCTTTGTGGAGATCCGGGTCAGAATCTGGTCTGCAATCTGATATTCTCTGCTCTCCTCCAGCTGACGGATCATCTCCGGTTCATAGGTCACGCCCTGGCTCATTTTGGCCCGCTTGAGCATGATCAGGATATGTACCATCAGATTGCGGAACGCAACGTCTGTCAGCCTGCCCTAAATCAGCTTCAGGTCGTTTTTCAGGGTGGAGGCGCTGACAAACAGCTCGTCCGCCAGATCATAGAAGTCGATGACCGTTTTCTGGTCCAGCTCATTGGAGAGCAGACGTGCGGTAATATATGCCCTGCGCTTCTCCGGGTCACTGGGAATAATCGTCTGCCGCAGATCATCTTTGTGCTGCTGTTCCAGCACTCTTCGGAAGTTCTCCCGCGTGGAAGGTTTGATTTGATATCCACTTCCCTTGATAAAAATGACTTCGGCATGAAGCAAAAAAATCTATTATCTTATGCAATAAAGCAAGATAACATCGATACATGGCCAGTCCATTATTGGCCATGTATCGATGTTCCCTTATTATGCAACACTTTCCAATATTTCTCTTAATCTGTAAAACAGCAAAACATACCCTTTTCTTCAAACTATATACAGGATTGCTGCAAAATCAGGCTCTTCTGAATGTCTGGATATGCTTACCCTTCAGAAGCCTTCATTTACTCTGAACAAATGCTAATTTTCAACACAGATGACAGTACAGGTCCCGCCGTACACCTCCTCCAGCCATCGCTCCAGACGTTTGCATTCCGTCTGTTCCATTTCCTCCCGCAGGTATACGACAACGCCTATCTCCGTCACCAGCTGTCCCTCAGCGTTTACAGACTCCATCGTGCCGGCTTTAATGCTCTCCACTGCCGGAAAGAGGATCTCTGCCTCCTTCGCGACTGTCTCCACCGGCACAGCCTCCTCAAAGCCTGTGACAGAGGTGCTGTCCACATTGGCCTGGCGTACCATAAAGCCTGCCACGATCAGACAGGGGATCAAGATGAGCACTGTGTTGCTGACCAGCCTCCGCCGCATCCGTTTGCGCTGCTTTGGGCTGAATTCCCCTTCCTGAGGCACCTTCAAAAGGATCAGAATCAGCGCAGAGGCGAGGAAAATGAAATAGGCGTTGACCAGGAACAGATAACCGGCGCCCAGAGCGATGCGCAGGCTGCCGTGGGCAATTCCATACCCACAGGTACAAAGCGGCGGCATGAGCGCCGTGGCGATTGCCACACCGGGAATCACGTTGGACTTCTCCTTCCGGGTTATGCCGATCATACCGGCAATTCCGCCGCAGGAGGCGATCAGCACATCCCAGATATTGGGCTGCGTTCTGGCCAGCAGTTCAGAGGTCTGGGTTGAGATCGGCGAGATCCAGAAATAGAGCGTGGATGTAATCAGGCAGATGGCAATCTGAAACGGAAAGCCAATGCCTGATTTTTTAAACTGCACAGCATCGCTGACCGCCACACCGTAGCCCATCGCCTGGATGCTTCCCATCAGCGGAGAGATCAGCATGGCGCCGATGATCACCGCTGTTGAGTTCATGTTCAAACCGATGGAGGCGATGAGGATTGCCATCATCAGGATACACAGGTTGGTCCCTGTGACCTGTCCGCCGCTGATGATCCGATCCTTGATCTTCTCAAAGCCGGCGGTATCCTGATGCAGTGAAAACGCCTCCCGCACTCTTCCGTTCATAGCGCAAACCTCCTGCACATAATGACTCAGTTCCTGCGGCAGTGCACACAAATCTCTCCTGCCGGAAGGTCAAACGACCGCAATCCTCATATCGGAGTCGTGCTCTCTGGTAAATTCCTTTTGCTTCACGTTGTGCAGGCACCAGATATAGATCACATCAAAGAGGAAGCAGATCACGCCGGTGACCAGAATGAATGTGTTCCCCTCCATCGTTCCGTAGATGGTGGGCGTCAGGGTTCCAATGCATTTACAGACTGCGATCAGCATAGTCTGCCCCCTGCTGGACTTCCGGCGGCCGAGCATGTACAAATAGGCCACACTCATGGCGATATTTTGCAGATAGGCAGAATACTTCTCCCCCTGTACATCTCCAAATTCTGCGATGAAGAGGATCTGGAGGGCAAAGCAGACGGCCAGAACCAGGATGCTCCAGGGAAGGAAGGCCTTCTGCCCCTGTTCATCCTGCATCTCCTCCCGGCCAAATTTGAACCAGGTGACGACAATCAGGATGTCCAGCAGGAACCAGACAGTATTGGCCACCGCCTGCGCCGTAATGCTGCCCCGGACAAACAGATCGGTATAGGCGTAGATCCCCTCCCAGGCGATGTTCAGGCCCAGGGCAAACAGGGGCATGCAGCAGGTTTTCTGCTTAAAGCCGGTATGGATCGCGTTCACATAGACGACAGACCAGCAGATGCCGCTGATGACAATCAGCGTGTTGATGATGCTTTCCCGCACGCTTGTCTCTCCTTTCTGCGGTGCTGTACAAGCAGTCCGATGTAAATCAGGTCAAAGGCAGAGCATAGGATTCCGCAGCACAGCACAAAGGGATTGAAGGAAATCCAGCCCATCAAAATGGTCGGGGCCAGCGTACCCAGCCATTTGGCTGCTGCCAGCAGAACAGACTGTCCCTCCATGCTGCCCCGCTTCCAATACAGGTCGATAAAGAGGATGCTCATCAACAGGTTTTGCAGGAATGCGGAGTACTCCGCTGCGGCCACGCCCCCAAACTGCACGATAAAGATAATCTGCAGGGCAAAGCAGCAGATCAGGCCGAGCACCGCCCAGGGAACAAACCAATTTTCCGGCGCGTGCTGCGTCCATTCTTTTCTTCCGAATTCCAGGTAGGTAAACAGAATCACCACATCAAGCCCCGCCCAGAAGCCGTTGACAGCGGTTTGCAGCAGCGTGATCCCCTCCATGGCTCCGTGCCAGTGAAAGATAATCTCCCCGGCAAAGTTGATCAGCTCCCAGGAGAAGTTCAGCCCCAGCGCCCAGAAGGGCATGGCGTAGGTCTTGTCCCGGAATCCCAGGCGGATGCATTCCTCGTATACAATCATCCATCCAATGCCGCTGAGCAGCGTTAAAACCAGTTCCATGTCATATTCTCCTGTCTGTGATTTGGTCAGCCATTCAGAATCTGCATGAATTCCTCGCCGGTGATGGTCTCCTTCTCATACAGGAACCTGGCCAGTTCATCCAGCTTTTCCCGATTTTCCGACAGGATCTGTCTGGCTTTCTCGTGCTGTGCCTTAACCAGCGCAATGACCTGGCAATCCACCTTGGCCTGTAGCTCCGCAGAGCAGGCCAGAGAGGCGTCGCCGCCCAGATACTGGTTGGAGACGGTCTCCAGTGCCACCATGTCAAACTCTTCGCTCATGCCATACTGGGTGATCATGGCCCGGGCCAGCTTGGTGGCCTGCTCGATGTCGTTGGAGGCGCCGGTGCTGACGGAGTGGAAGACAACCTCCTCCGCCGCACGGCCGCCGGTATAGGTGGCGATCTTGGTCTCCAGCTCCTCCCTGGTCATCAGGTAGTGGTTCCCCTCTTCCACCTGCATGGTGTAGCCCAGAGCGCCGGAGGTTCGGGGGACGATGGTGATCTTCTGCACGGGAGCGGAATTGCTCTGTCTGGCGGCCACCAGGGCGTGGCCGATCTCGTGGTAGGCCACCACCAGCTTTTCGTGGTCGGTGAGGATGGCATTCTTCTTTTGGTAGCCGGCAATGACCACCTCAATGGACTCCTCCAAGTCCGCCTGGGTGGCAAACCGCCGTCCGTCCCGGACCGCCCGGAGGGCGGCTTCGTTGACGATGTTGGCCAGCTCCGCACCGGAGGCGCCGGA
Source organism: Candidatus Onthomonas sp. (assembly GCA_051866795.1). GTDB lineage: Bacteria > Bacillota > Clostridia > Oscillospirales > Oscillospiraceae > Onthomonas. The sequence goes on from JBJDXT010000099.1 coordinate 22,530, forward strand.
GGCCATACGGGCGATTTTGGAGAAGTCCACGTCCTCCGCCACCTTGATCTTCCTGGCGTGGACCTTGAGAATCTCCTCCCGGCCCTTCAGGTCGGGTAACTCCACCGGCACCCGGCGGTCAAACCGGCCGGGGCGAGTCAAGGCCGCGTCCAGCGCCTCCGGGCGGTTGGTGGCGGCCAGGATGATGACGCCGCTGTTGCCCTCAAAGCCGTCCATCTCGGTGAGCAGCTGATTCAGCGTCTGCTCCCGCTCGTCATTGCCGCCCATCTTGCCGCTGCTGCGCTTCTGACCGATGGCGTCGATCTCATCGATGAACACGATGCAGGGCGCCTTCTCCTTGGCCTGCTTGAACAGATCCCGGACCTTGCTGGCGCCCATGCCCACGAACATCTCCACAAACTCGGAGCCAGACATGGAGAAGAAGGGGACGTTTGCCTCGCCGGCCACCGCCTTGGCCAGCATGGTCTTGCCGGTGCCCGGAGGGCCTACCAGCAGAATGCCCTTGGGCATAGAGGCGCCGATCTCCTTATATTTCTCCGGGTTGTGCAGGTAGTCCACGATTTCCGTCAGGTTCTCCTTGGCCTCGTCCTCCCCTGCCACGTCGGAGAACTTGATGCCGTCGGAGGACTTCACATAGACCTTGGCGTTGCTCTTGCCCATATTGAACATCATGGAGTTGGCGCCGCCGCCCATCCTGTCCATCATCTTTTTGGAGACATACTGTCCAATGGCGATAAAAATGGCCATAGGCAGAACCCAGGTCAGCAGGAAGGACAGCAGCGGCGAGGCCTCCTCCACAATCTGGCTGGTAAAGGTCGCGCCGGATTGATACAGCCGCTCCACCAGGCCGGGGTCGTCCATCAGGCCGGTCTTGTAGACGACCATCTCTGCCTTGTCTGTGAACAGGATCTGGTTCTCCTGAATCTCAACCAGACCGACATCCTGCTCCTCGGTCATTTTCATAAAGGTGCCGTAGTCGATCTCTCTGACTTGCTTTGCCGCCAGCCGGGGCATCAGCAGCAGGTTGAACAGCATGATGACCAGCAGTACAATAAAATAGTAGTAGATCAGCGGTTTCTTCGGTTTTTTTACCTCATTCATTCTTTGACACTCCCTTCTCACAGAACTGTTTTCTCTCGCCGTTTATATGAAAAGGGGAAAAAACGCAGCCGGTCCCTCCCCTTTTGCCCAGTGGTTTCTTTCCGGCCTCACTTCAGGTACTTTGCGCCCTTGGCCACCTCTTCCGGTGTAAAGGCGTACCGGTCAGACATAGCGCCCAGCTTCTTATAGAGGGGGCCCCGGAATCCCAGCCAGTAATTGAAGAGAATCCAGACAAGGGCCAGGGCGATGTCTACGCCGCTGTAGAGATGCTGGCCCCAGATATTGCTGAAATACCACACCGAGATGGGCAGCAGCCCGCACACCGCAGTGGCCAGGCCGGGATTGTACCACCGCTTGGTCGCAATATTGAACACAACGGCATGCATCAGCACCTCGGCAAAGCAGAACACCGCAGCGGCCAGAGTCAGGAACTTTACGTTGGGCAGGAAGAGCGGGAGCAGATAAACCAGCACTGCAAACAGCCAGTTTCCTACCATGGAATTGAGTTGGTTCAGCGGCCATTGGTGTGCATCGGGATCGGTAATGCGCAGCTCCACCCGAATGCCCATGGGAGCAAAGCCGCCGGGAAAGGCGAACTCCTCAAAGAAGTGCAGAAAAATCACGACAGAGGAACCCAGCAGCATCCGCTGCCGGACGTCCCAATCCCCGATGGCCAACACCACAGCCAGCAGCCCGGCAATCGCCACGGAGACGTTATACCAGTTGTACAAAAAAGTGCGTTTCCATCCTTGTTCCATAAGATTGTCCTCCTTAAATTTGTTATAGACCAATGCGTTTCTTCCATACTGTTCTGCTCGTTTTCAGCCTCCCCCGCTCACAGACGCGCGTCCGGCAGGCCGCAGAAGCTGTCGATGGGGTCTTTTCCCCAGAAGGCCCACGGGCCCTTCATCAGCTTCTCCACCAGCACGTCCATGGTGCTCTCTCTGGCGTCATAGGTATTGATGTAGGTGCGGGCCTGGGGGATATCCGCCAGCATGGTGGGAGACTGACATCCGATCACAATGACCGGCACCTCAAACACATACCAGGGAATCTCCCCTCCGCCCCTGGAGAGTCCAAAACAGGGGCGGCCGGAGTCCACATCGCAGAGGGTGATGACCAGATCCATTTGAGCTGTAAAGTCCGCAATGGCGCTCTTCCCCGCAAAGAACTCATTGAAGTCCGGCTTCTGCCCGGCCTCCGCCTGCCGCCGCATCCTGTCCAGGGGATTTTCGTAGACGGAGACCTGAAAGCCCTTTTCCGTCAGCTTTTTCCGGAGCAGCTCCACTGAGCTGCCCCCGGCCATGCCCACCGCCCTCATCAGCGCCGTCATGCCGCTCTCCGCGCCTTTGATATGGACCAGCATAATTCGCGGATAACGCTTTGGCGTCAGGGGGAGCACCTCTTTATCCTTATATTTGACCAGCGTGATCCCCGCCTCGCTGATGGCCCGCTGGGTATCTGCGTACTCCGCTTTCCCCAGTACACGGCTCATGGTTTCCGCCGGGGGCACAAGCTGCTCTCGGGATTTCCGGTGCAGGCCCATATGGGCCTTCAGGCCGAGAATCCGCGTCAGCGCCTCCTGCATCCGCGCCTCGGAGACAATCCCCTCCCGGTAGGCGCTCAACATGGTGGCAAAGTCCTCATCCGGATCGTTGAAAAACAGCAACATGTCACAGCCCGCGTTGATCGCCCGGGGCAGCATGTCCCGCCGCTTCATCCGGCAGGTCATCCCCACCATGTGGGAGGCGTCTGTAATCACAAGGCCGTTGAAGCCCAGCCGCTCCCGCAGCAGGCCGGTGATGATCTCATGGCTCAGGGTGGCGGGCATCATGTCCTCATCCCGCAGCTCGGGATTGATCTCCTTTGCCGCCTTGGGCAGCATGATGTGCCCGGCCATGACCGCCTCCAGCCCGTTCCGAAACAGGGCCTGGTAGACCTTCCCATAGGTCTTGCTCCACTGGTCAAGATCAAAGCTGTTCACGTTGTTGGAGAGATGGGCGTCCCGGAAGTCCAGGCCGTTTCCCGGGAAGTGCTTGGCGGCGCAGGCAAAGCCCGGAATGGTGTGAACCCCCCGCAGATAGGCACAGCTCATCTCCTTCACCTGCTCTGGATCGCTGCCAAAGGCCCGGGAGATAATCTCTGTGTTTTCCCAGTTATAGGAGATGTCGCAGACCGGGGCGAAGGCCATATTGCAGCCCACTGCCGCCGCCTCTTCGTTAGCCATTTTCCCCAGGGCGAAGGCATACTCCTTTCCACCTGTGGCGCCGATCTTGATGCCGGAGCCCAGGAAGGTTCCGTCGGTACAGGCGTTGTCCCCGCCGGACTCGGTGTTGCAGGCAATGAAGAGGGGTATGGCAGAGGACTGCTGCAGCACCTCGCAATGCCTCCGCACCACCGCTCCGGGGGCTGCGTTATACCGGCAGCCGCCCAGATGATATTTGCCGGTCAGCTCCCGCAGATAGGCCTCGTCAAAGGAGGCGGAGATACCGAAAAAGAGCTGTCCCACCCTTTCCTCGTCGCTCATGGCCGCAATGGTCTCTTTCACCCATTGACAGTCCCGGTCAGACAGGCAAAAGGGCGCGGCCTTCAAGTCGATCACAGCACGTCCTCCTTTGCAAAGATGGCAGCGATAATGTCGATAACCGCCTCAATGATCAGGATAATCGCGATAAACATCCACAGCACAGCCGCGCTGCTGAAGGGATTGTACAGGATAACGACCGCACAGAGAATGGTCAGCACCGCGCTGATTGCCGTCCAGATCCACTTTTTGATCTTCAGACGGATTTTGTCCACCGTCCACTGGACCTTGGTGATTCCCGTTACCAGCATGCCGATTCCGTAAAGAATGGTCAGCAGCGGGAAGGTGGCGATAAACCAGCCACTCTCGGTGACGCAGAACAGGCCGGCCAGAATCTCCAGACAGCCGCGGGTCAGCCCCTGCTTGATTGCCGCCTCCTCAGGCTCCGCCCTGAAATACTGCACGACGCTGGCGATGCCCAGAATGAGCAGGACAACACCCAGAAAGACAATGATTCCGGTGGTGAAGCCCACGGGATTTACCAGCAGAAGGACGCCGATAACTGCCTCGCAGAGTGATAAGATGATGCTGCCTATTTTGGATGATGCCTTCATATTCCTTTCCTCCAGACGTTTTTTGTTTTGCCACAGGCACTTTTATAATTGACAAACCAATTCTCGTTCTATTATAATAGACATGTGTTTAACTTACAACAAACAGATGTTTTTAAAATGTGTTAAAACCGACACTGATGGTGTCTTCTGTGGAATTACAAGGAATTTTTAAGGAGGAGCTTCTGTGAAAAAGAAGGAGAATCAGAGGATCGCATTGACAAAGCGCCTGTTAAAGGAGAGCCTGCTTCAGCTCATGTCAGAAAAGAGCATGCAGAATATAACCGTCAGCGAGTTATGTGACGCAGCTGGAATCAACCGCTCTACCTTTTATAACCACTACGGCTGTCCCGGCGACATCCTGACTGAAATTGAAAATGGTGTCATTTCTGATCTGGGACAGTATGGAAAGGAGGCTGACCGGCAAAATTGGCCTCTGAACAGGCGGATTGAGGTACTGTGTACCTATCTGCAGGAGCATCGGGACGTTGCCAAGCTGCTGTTCCGGGACAGCGACACCAACTCGGAGTTTCCCGCTCTGTTGTTGAGCGCCGCCCATGTTCAGGAACTCTATGAGAAGACGCTTTCCTATGCGAAAAGTCAGGACAACAAGCGGCTGGTGACCACCTTTCTGACCACCGGTGCGTACCACATGATCCGTCAGTGGCTACTGGAGGATATTCCAAAAACACCAAAAGAAATGGGAGATCTGGCCAATCTTGTGGCTACCCAGGGCTGGATCAGATCTTCGAACGAAATTCCGGCAAAAGCGAAGCAGTAAAGAATATAAAAACGGAGCATGACCAGCCCGCCGCCGGTCATGCTCCGCTGTTCTTTTTCTATTCTGTTTCAGCAATTGGAATTCCCGGTCTGCCCCGCAAAGGAGCTGGCCAGATGGATTAACACGTCTACCATGGTCTCCATGGATTCGCAAGGGATAAACTCCACAACGCTGTGGCAGTTATGTCCTCCGGTGGAGAGGTTCGGGCAAGGCAGGCCCAGGTAGCTGAGCCGCGCGCCGTCCGTGCCGCCGCGAATGGGCGAGATTTTCGGCGCCACGCCGCAGGCTGCAAAAGCGTCCTTCGCCCGCTCCACCAGGTCCATGTGCTCCGCGATCTTCTCTTTCATATTGTAGTAGGAATCCTCCACGGAGAGCTCCACTGTGCCGCTGCCGTACTTGTCGTTCAGATAGGCGGCAATCTTCTCCATGCGTTCCTTCCGCTTTTGGAACAGCTCCCTGTCATGATCCCGGATCAGGTAGCGCATGGAAACTTCGGTCACCGTGCCCTCCATGGATTCCAGGTGGTAGAAGCCCTCGTAGCCCTCGGTATAGGCCGGCTGCTCCTGCCAGGGGAGCATACCCTGCAGTTCCCAGGCCAGCATAAGGGCGTTGACCATGCGGCCCTTGGAGGCGCCCGGATGCATGGACTTGCCGTGGATTATCACTTTGGCGGTAGCCGCGTTGAAATTCTCATATTCCAGCTCACCCAGCGCTTCGCCGTCCACCGTATAGGCATAGTCAGCGCCAAAGGCCGCCACGTCAAAGTATTTGGTGCCCTCCCCCACCTCTTCGTCCGGGGTGAAGCAGAGGCGGATCTCGCCGTGGGGAATGGAGCTGTCCCTCAGCAGCCGCTCAGCGGCGGTGAGGATCTCGGCAATGCCCGCCTTGTCATCCGCTCCCAGGAGAGTGGTGCCGTCTGTGACAATCAGGTGCTGGCCCACATACCGGGAGAGTTCAGGGGCATCCTGGGCGCTGATGTGGATGTTCCCGGCCTGGTTGAGGAGGATGTCTCCCCCCTCATACAGGACGGTTCGGGCCTGAATATCTGCTCCAGAGACCGCGTTGCTGGTGTCCATATGGGCAATCAGGCCGATGACGGGAACATCCTCCCGGTTAGCGGGGATGGTACCCGTCACATAGCCGTACTCGTCTGTCCGGACATCGGACAAGCCCAGCTCCCGCATCTCCTGCTCCAGCTGTCTCGCCAGAACCAACTGGTTCTCTGAGGAGGGGTAGCAGGCCGCGTCATCGACAGAGGTTGTATCGACCGCAATGTATCTGTAAAATCGTTCGGTTACACCAGACATATTGATTGACTCCTTACATAATCGAGTGGCAGCCTTCCAGGATATCCCAGAGGCTGCGGGCCTGCCCGGCAGGAGGCGCAGACCTTATTGGGTGAAGTATACCACAGCCGGGAGACAAAGTCACGAAGGAGATGACAGAGCTCCGGAAAACGCTGGATGTGATCAACTACAAATGCTGGTGCTATGAAACCGAAATCGCCGCAGGTACAGAAAAATATCATTTCACTGCCAGCCTGGCTGGGGACACTTCAATCCTGCCTCAAAATGCGGCAGAGTAATCCGTTCCGGCTCGGATCCGGCCATCGGCAGTAAGAAGATTGCCCTGAGGCACACAGCTTCAGGGCTTTTTATATCCCGAAAACGATTGGCTGGGCCGGTGGTTGTCGGGATACAAAAATGCCCCTCACTTGCACAAGCGAGGGGCATTCGGGATGTATGCAATTGATGGATCTGGATCAGTCGTTGAACACCTGATGCTCCCACGCGGCGGCGTCTGTGGAGAAGTCGCTGTTGAGCAGCTCCTCCCGCTCCTCAATATCCATCAGCAGGCTACAGTATTGAGAATCCAGGGGTGTTGTCTGGGACTTGGATTTGACATTCGCCGCCAGCGTCTTGGCCGTCTTTTCGGGGGCGACAATCGTACCTGCCCCGCCCACGCAGCCGCCGGGACAGCCCATGCCCTCCAGCAGATAGCCGTCGTACTTGCCCGCCCGGGCCAGCATCAGCATCTTCTTACACTCTGCCAGGCCCTCGGCACGGGCTACCTTGACCTCCCGCTCCGGATCCATTTTGGCGATCACATTTTTCACCGCCTGGGCCACGCCGCCGGAGGCCGCAAAGCCGTAGCCGTCGCCGCTGGCCTCGTTGAAGGGCAGATATTCAGACTCGGGGATGCTGTCAAAGCTGACCCCTCTGGCATCCATGATCCCCTGTACCTCCTCAAAGGTCAGGACGAAATCCACATCGGAACGGATGGTACGCCGCATGGCCTCCAGCTTTTTCGCCGCGCAGGGGCCGATAAAGGCGACCTTGCAGCCGGGATGCTGCTTCTTGATCAGCCGGGCAGTCAGAACCATGGGGGTCAGCGCCATGGAGATATTCTCCGCGAACTGGGGCACTGTCTTTTTGGCCAGAGCCGCCCAGGCCGGGCAGCAGGAGGTCGCCATAAACTTCAGCTTGGAGGGCACCTCGTCGATAAAGTCCCGGGCCTCCGCCACAGTACACAGGTCGGCGCCCACGGCGACCTCCACGGCATCCGCAAAGCCCAGACGCTTGAATACCGCCCGCACCTTCTCGTCCGTCTGCTTGCTGGAGAACTGGCCCACAAAGGCGGGGGCCACCGCAGCATAGACGGGGACGTCGCTCTTGATAGCGGTGATGGTCTGGTAGATCTGGCCCTTGTCCACGATGGCGGCAAAGGGGCAGGAGACCAGGCACTGGCCGCAGGAGACGCATTTGCTCTGATCAATCTCGGCCCGGCCCTTTTCGTCGCTCCTGATGGCGCCTGCGCCGCAGGCCTTGGTACAGGGCCGCTCCTGCTTGATGATGGCGCTGTAGGGGCAGGCGTTGACGCACTGTCCGCACTTGACGCACTTGCTCTGGTCAATCTGGGACTTGCCGTTGACGATGGAGATCGCCTTTTTGGGGCAGACCTCCACGCAGGGATGCTCCAGGCAGCCCTGGCAGCCATTGGTCACGATAACCCGCTTTTCCGGGCAGGCGTGGCAGGCAAACTTGATGACGTTGATCAGCGGAGGGGTGTAATAGTGCTCCGCAATCTCCGCATCGTCGATTCCGGTGGAAATGGGACCGGACTCCCCTGCCGTGCGGACCGGCATACCCATGGCAGTGCGCAGCCGCTCTCCCAGAATCGCCCGCTCCAGAAAGATATTGTCCCGGTAAGCCCCTTCCTCGCCGGGCAGGATTTTAAAGGGGATCTCCTCAAAATCCGTCTTGCTGCCGCCCTCGTAGGCAAACCGTGCAATTTCAGTGAAAACCTTCCGCCGCAAATCGGTCTTGCTGGAATATAGTCCTCGCATCGTATTCTACCGCTCCTCCCATACGCGCAAAAAAGCTGATAAATGATCGGAAGAAGTATAACACAGATCCGGCTTTATTTCAATTCCCCGCTTCCCCTATTCTTTTTCTGAGTTGCTCGGATCCGTAGATCGTGCAAAAATCAGCACAAGGGCATCAGCAGTGCGCTGTTCTTCATTGGATCCGCATCCAATACTATGAAATTTATGAGTGACTCATAAACTCACTAATATCTTGTTCCGCATGAGCTGATTTTTTACAATAAGCATGCTGAGTCAAGCAAATATGATTTTGGAGGTATTTCCGATGCTGAACGAAAATGTCATGAAGTTGCTCAAGACGAGCATGTGGGATCTGGCCACCTGCGCGGGCGGGGAGCCCAATGTAGTCCCTGTTGCGTTTAAGGATGTAACCGGGGATGGCAAGCTGGTGGTTGGAGATGTGTTTTTGGAGACCACACTGAAGAACCTTCAGGAAAACGGAGGCCGAATTGCCATCTCTGTCTACGATGCGCAGAAGCTGGAAGGCTATCAGGTCAAGGGCACGGCTGAGTATGTCACCGAGGGCAGCATCGTGGACACCTTCAAGAACATGGTTGAGAAGATGTTCCATGGCGCCGCCACTGCAAAGGGCGCGCTGATCATCACACCGGAGAAAGTAATCGTCACCACTCCGGGCGCAGAAAACAAGAAGGTTCTATAAACATCGTGGACAGCACATTACTACAAAATATAGAGCTGCTTGTTATTTCCGAGTTATCACGATAAAATGGGGGAGAATGAAGTTCTCATGACGGCTGCAGCGTTTACCTCTCTGCTGGGATATATGCTGGTCTGTTCCTTTACACCGGGACCGGGCAATATCCTTGCCCTGAATACCACAAGCACCTATGGCTGGAAACGCAGCCGTTACCTGATTTTGGGCATCTGCCTGGGCTATGCGCTGGTGCAGACGATCTGCTCCGTTGCCCTATACCGTCTGAATCAGTTTTTTTCACCGGCTTTGGAAGCCCTGCGGGTTGTCGGCGGTATTTACATGGTGTGGCTGGCAATCCATATGTTCCGAAGCCAGCCGGAGGAAAGCGCTGTACAGAGGGCTCCTTCCCTGTTGGAGGGCCTACTGCTCCAGTTGGTAAATGGGAAGATCTATTTCTACATTTCCTCCCTGCTCAGTGCGTACTTCATTCCCTACTGTGAAACGATCCTTGAATTGGCATTGGCAGGCGTCTTTGCCGTCTGCATTGGCTCCGCAGCCTGTTTGACCTGGGCTTTTCTGGGTGTCAGACTCCAGAGCGTTTACCTGCGGTATTTCAGGCCCTTCAATGCCATTTTGGGATCATTTCTCCTGTACTGTGCCTGGACAATCGTGAAAGGATGAGGAAATCATGGCATACCAGAGAAAGCTGGACAAGGACATCCGCTGTCCCCTGGAATACGGGATGGAGCTGTTCGGGGGAAAGTGGAACTCCCGGATCATCTGCGTGCTGGCCACGCTGGGGACACTCCGCTACAGCGAGCTGCGAAAGGAGATGGGGAACATCACGGACGCAGTCCTGGCATCGACACTGAAAGAATTGATTGCAAACGAAATCGTCCTGCGGAAATCCTACGACCAGATTCCGCCGAGGGTAGAATATTCCCTGTCGGAAAAAGGAAAGTCCGTTGTCCCAATTCTGCAGAGCATCTGCAAGTGGGCTGGCGCATTTTACAAGGAGGACAATGGCGCAACCATGATCCAGTGCCAGAAGTGTGATCATCTCGAAGGAATGGTATAAGCACCGTTCTGCTTTTGGTTTGAAAGAAGTTTGGCAGTGATAAAACAACGGAACGATAGTGAAACGATATTGGTCTCCATGCCGGTTCCCAAAGCTTTTCTGAAACTGGCGATTCCGGCGGTAGCCGCACAGCTCATCAATATTCTGTACAACCTCGTGGACAAGATGTTCATTGGGCATATCCCGGAGGTTGGAAAGCAGGCCCTTGCCGGAGTTGGTGTTACCACACCGGTCATTCTGGCAATCTCTGCGTTTGCTGCGCTGGTCAGCATGGGCGGCGCACCGAAAGCCTCCATTTTCCTCGGAAAAGACGAGAAAGGGCAAGCGGAACAGGTGCTGGGAAGCTGCACCTGGATGCTGCTTCTGCTTTCGCTGCTGATTACCGCCGTCATACTGGCGTTCGGACGGCCCATTCTGCTGATGTTTGGAGCCAGCACAGACACGATTGACTTCGCCGTGGATTATATGAACATTTACTGCCTCGGCACTGTTTTTACACAGCTTACTCTGGGATTGAACGCTTTTATCACCGCCCAGGGGAAAACCTTTGTCAGTATGCGAAATGTAGCCATCGGTGCTGTAGCCAATATTATTCTGGACGCCCTACTGATCAACGGATGTCAGATGGGCGTCAAAGGTGCGGCCCTGGCAACAGTCATTTCCCAAGGTGTATCCGCCTTTTTTGTGGTCCGATATCTATGTACCGGGAAGAGCGTGCTACGGCTGAAGTGGAAAATCATCCGCTTTGACGGTCACATCCTGTGGCCATGTATTTTGCTGGGCACTTCCCCGGCATTGATGCAGCTGACGGAAAATCTTGTGGCAATCAGTTTCAACATCTCTTTGCAAAAATACGGCGGCGACATGGCAGTCGCTTCCATGAGTATTCTGAACAGCGTCATGCAGTTCGTCATGCTGCTTCTGCCGGGGTTGGTACAGGGTGCACAGCCTCTTTTGAGCTATAATCTCGGTTCGGGAAGTGTGCCGCGCGTGAAGGAAACGTTCCGACTGCTTCTCCTGTCCTGCGTGACCGGATCGTTTTTGATCTGGCTTTTGTGCATGACCGCTCCGGGCGCTGTTGCCAGCATTTTTACATGCGACACAGACCTGATCCAATATTCCGAGTGGAGCATACGGATCTATCTGGCCATGCTGCTGATTTACGGCGTTCAGGTTGCCTGCCAGTACAGTTTTGTGGCGCTGAATCAAGCCCCAAAAGCTATCTTTCTGACAGTCTGGCGCAAAATGATTCTGCTGATTCCACTGATTTTTGTTCTTCCATTGGTATGTCCAAACCCAACCATGGGGGTATATCTTGCCGAGCCGGTTGCAGATACGATTGCAGTCTGCACAACTGCCCCCATGTTTTACAGATACTACTGCGCCTTGAAATAGCGGAAACTGCTGTCCGGAGCGAACTGCAGAAATAGCAGAAACTCATAAATTTCATAGTGACTTGTATTCTCTTGCAATCAGCACTACAATGTTTCTGGCATATGTCAGAAACGAAGCAAGGCGATGATATGGCAAAACCCAGTAAATGCAGAAAATCTGTATGGAGCCAGCATGAGCAATGTGCAGCACAGATGGATATTACCCACACAACTGTGACGGAAATCTATGAAACAGCCCGCTATAAGATCGCGGACAGCATCCTCCATGGGAAAGCGCTGTTGATCTCCGGAGGCCATTACCGGTTATGGGACAAAACAGTTCCCTGCTGCTACCGTCAAAAATGCGGCAGTGCTGTCAGCTCGCAGATGATACAACGAAAGGAAGCAGCAAAAATGAGAATTGCAGTTACTTATCAGGATGGCACGGTCTTTCAGCATTTTGGCCACACGGAACAATTTAAGTTCTATGATGTGGAAAATGGCAGCATCGTCAGCAGCCAGGTGGTGGATACCAATGGGCAGGGGCACGGGGCGTTGTCCGGCTTTCTGGCACAGGCAAAGGTGGATGCGCTGATCTGCGGCGGCATCGGCGGCGGCGCCCAAGCTGCACTGAAAGAGGCCGGTATTTCATTCTTTGGCGGCGTTTCCGGCACGGCAGATGAAGCAGTCCGCTCCTATCTGGACGGGACGCTGCGCTTCGACCCGAATGTGCACTGCGCGCACCGTGAGCAGGAGCATTCCTGCGGAGGACAAACCTGCCACGAGGACAAGCATGGGTGCGTCGGAAACGGAGACGGCTGTCATGAGTGAAAACTGCTCCCACAACTGCTCCCAGTGCAGCAGTGAATGCAGCGAGCGAACTGCACCCAAGCGCGAAGTCGAACCGCTGAACCGGCACTCCTCTGTAAAAAAAGTGATCGGCGTGGTCAGCGGCAAGGGAGGCGTTGGAAAATCTCTGGTCACCGCCCTGCTGGCGGTATTGGCCCGGCGCAAGGGCTTTCAGACGGCAGTCCTGGATGCGGACATCACAGGCCCGTCCATTCCCAAAGTATTTGGAATTCATGGGAGGGCCGTCGGGAACGAGAGCGGTATCCTGCCCGCCGAAACAAAGTGCGGCACCAAGCTCATGTCTATCAATCTGCTGCTCGAGCATGAGGGCGATCCCGTGGTATGGCGAGGGCCAATCATCGCCGGAGCAGTGAAACAGTTTTGGACAGACGTGAACTGGGGCGATATCGACTATATGTTTGTGGACATGCCTCCCGGAACCGGCGATGTTCCGCTGACTGTATTTCAGTCGCTTCCTATAGACGGAATCATCGTCGTCGCATCTCCACAGGAGCTCGTGGAAATGATCGTCGAGAAAGCGGTCAAAATGGCTGCTATGATGAAGGTCCCTGTTTTGGGGCTGGTGGAGAATATGGCCTATTTTGAGTGCCCTGACTGCCATCACAGGCATGAAATCTTCGGCCCAAGCCATATTGCGGAATTGTCTGCCCGGTTTCGGATCAGCAGTACCGCTCAGATTCCCATCGACCCAGCGCTGGCAGCCTTGTGCGATCAGGGCAGCATTGAGACGTTCACAGGCAGTTGGCTGGATCAGATGGTTCAGTTCATAACAGAATAAGGAGGAACACAACATGAAACAGTATATTTGCGATATTTGCGGCTGGATGTATGACGAGGCAGTGGGTGATCCTGAGCATGGGATCGCACCCGGCACAAAGTTCCAAGATCTGCCTGCTGATTTCGTCTGCCCTCTGTGCGGCGTCGGCAAGGAGTCCTTCTCTGAAGCAGACTAAAAAGGAGGCATGCGAAAATGGAGCAGAAATTCTATATTTGTGAGCGCTGCGGCAACATTATTGCCAAGGTCAAAGACGCAGGCGTCCCTGTTATGTGCTGCGGACAGAGGATGAAGGAGATCATCCCCGGAACCGCTGAGACAGCCACAGAGAAGCACATTCCCGTCTTTCAGGTGGAGGGCAATCTTGTAACGGTAAAGGTTGGCTCCACTGACCATCCCATGCTCCCGGAGCATTACATTGAGTGGGTCTCTTTGCAGACCAAGCAGGGGAACCAGCGCAAGACTCTGCATCCCGGTGACCGGCCGGAGGTCTGCTTCGCCCTCTGCGAGGGTGACGAGGTAGAGGCCGTCTATGCCTACTGTATCCTGCACAGCCTTTGGAAAGCGTAATGGAAATTACATACACAGAGGAAAAGAAGTTCACACAGGATCAGATTCAACAGCTGTTTTTGTCGGTTGGCTGGGTATCCGGTCAATATCCGACCCGGCTTTACAAAGCGCTGATGCACTCCTCCACTGTCATCACCGCCTGGGATGGAGACCGCCTTGTAGGTCTGGTGCGGCTGATCGATGACAGTGAGCTGGTTGCCTACATGCACTATGTTCTGGTCGATCCCGCCTATCACCGCCGCGGGATTGCCGGCACCATGATCCGGATGGTGAAGGAGAAATACAAAAACTACCTCTATATCGAAATCATGCCGGAAGAGCGTAAAAACGTCTCCTTCTATGAGCAGCATGGATTTCAGATGATGCCAGATGGTGTTGCGATGCAGCTCTGCAATTTTGCGGACAGGCGGTAATTTGGCCGCAGATTGCAAGCTCTGCCGCCGAAATGATCCCATCTTTCAGGACTCCATTGTCTCTGTCCTGTCTGTGCGCTCAGGGCTGCCCGCCACCGCAGCCGTGAGCGCCGCAGGCGTGCCCCTCGCTATGGTGGCCGCAGTGGACATCAGGATCGTAGTCCAGCTTCCCGGAGAGTAGTGCCTCCACCGCGGCATCGGCACTGCCGGACGCTCCGCCGTACCATTGGATGCCCGCCGCGGCCAGGGCCGCCTGAGCGCCGCCGCCAATGCCGCCGCAGATGAGAGCATCCACATTCAGTGCGTGCAGAACCTCAGCCAGTGCGCCGTGGCCGCTGCCTTGGGTGTCCACAACCTCAGAGGACAGAATCGCACCGTTTTCAACGTCATAAATCTTGAACTGCTCCGTGCGTCCAAAATGCTGGAAGATCTCTCCGTTTTCATAGGTGACTGCAATTCTCATAATGGTCTCTCCTTTCGGTTTTGCGTGGCTCTGATGAAAACGCTGCTTGAAGCAGCGCCTTTCGCAGATTCGGTCTTCTCCGCCGCACAGCTGATACTGCCCGCCCTCAATCCGGAGGGGCAGGCCGTCTACCAGCACATCCGCCAGCTTTTTTCTGGCGCTGGCATAGATCTGCTGAACAGTTGTCCGGGCAATGCGCATGGATTCGCCGCACTGCACCTGGGAGAGCCCCTCCTTGTCGATGAGGCGAATCGTCTCATATTCATCTACCGTCAGAATCACAGTCTCCTTTTCCTCCGCCCCCTGCGCAGGCAGAAACTCCAGCGTCTGGGGAAAGTGGCATACCTTTCTGCATTTCGTCGGTCTGGGCATTGACGCTCCTCCTTCATACAGGCTTTTCCATTCGATTATACTAAATTTACGGCATATGTCAACAACGTTATTGACATATGCCGTAAATAAAACTATACTGAAGCGGAAAAGGAGGCTGCGTCTATGATTCTTTCGACCTATTTCCCCATGTGGGAACAGATGACGCCTGTCCAGCAGAGCGCCCTTTCCGGCAGTGCGTATCACTGCACAGCGGCGAAAGGGACCGTCATCCATAATAACAGTATGGACTGTACCGGCCTGCTGCTGGTGGAGCACGGCCAGCTCCGGGCCTATATTCTCTCCGAGGAGGGCCGTGAGGTCACCCTTTACCGCCTGTTTGACCGGGACATCTGCCTGTTTTCCGCCTCCTGTATCATGCGCAGCATCCAGTTTGAGGTGACCATTGAAGCGGAAAAGGACACGGATCTCTGGCTGATCCCCGCAGAGGTTTATCAGAAGGTGATGCAGGAGTCCGCCCCGCTGTCCAATTACACCAATGAGATTATGGCCGCCCGTTTTTCTGATGTGATGTGGCTGATGGAGCAGATTCTCTGGAAGCGCTTTGACCAGCGGCTGGCAGGGTTTCTGCTGGAGGAGGCATCTATTGAGGAGACGGACTGCCTGAAGATGACCCACGAATCCATTGCGCATCATCTGGGCACAGCCCGGGAAGTGGTCACCCGGATGCTCCGTTATTTTCAGAGCGAGGGCATGGTAAAGCTGTCTCGGGGGATGATTGCAATAACGGATCCGGCGAAGCTTGCGCAGCTGCAAAATGCCTGAAGCAACGTTGCCACTGAGGTTTTTTCAGATGAATTTATCCGGAAAACGGCCCGCTTTGCCTTTGACAAAGCGGGCCGTTTTTGCGTCAGAAGGTCATCCGGACACAACGATGTATTGTACCGGGATCCGGTTTCTCAGTAATTTTCCTTACGCACCTCAAAATAGGCCTGGGGATGCTTGCAGACAGGGCAGACCTCGGGCGCCTGGGTGCCGACGACAATATTTC
>JBJDXT010000100.1:0-6137 GCA_051866795.1 Candidatus Onthomonas sp.
CCGAGCCCACCGACGGCGGCATCTACCGGGGCCACCGGGGCCGCATGGAGATCCGTGTGGACGTCCACGGCGTCTCCTGCCACGGCTCCGCTCCGGAGCGGGGAGACAATGCCATCTACAAGATGGCCGACATTCTCCAGGATGTCCGGGCACTGAACGAAAACGGCTGCGGACCCGAGGACCAGGTCAAGGGCCTGGTCAAGATGCTGGAGCCGGAGTTCAACCCCGACTGGGAGGACGCCCGGTTCCTGGGCCGGGGCACCATCACCGTCAGCCAGATTTTCTACACCTCCCCCTCCCGCTGCGCCGTGGCCGACTCCTGCGCCGTCTCTCTGGACCGCCGGATGACCGCCGGCGAGACCTGGGAGAGCTGCCTGGAGGAGATCCGCGCGCTGCCCAGCGTGAAGAAATACGGCGACGACGTGAAGGTGTCCATGTACATGTACGACCGTCCCGCCTGGACCGGTCTGGTCTACCCCACCGAGTGCTACTTCCCCACCTGGATCAACAAGGAGACCGCTCCCCACGTCCAGGCCCTCTCCGACGCCCACAAGTCCCTCTACGGCGAGACCCGCCAGGGCGAGCCAGACGCCATGAGCAAGCGGCAGCGGCCCCTCATCGACAAGTGGACCTTCTCCACCAACGGCGTCTCCATTCAGGGCCGGTATGGCATCCCTTGCGTGGGCTTCGGCCCCGGCGCCGAGAGCCAGGCCCATGCCCCCAACGAGATCACCTGGAAGTCCGATCTGGTGCGCTGCGCCGCAGTGTACGCCGCCGTGCCCGGGCTGTACAGGAAATAAACACGTTCTGCCCGCAGCGGGCGCACACGGTACGCCCCTACGAATCCATTTGTCACAAAGATGAGGAGGTCTCCCGATGGACACCGCGAAATTCAACCAACTGCTGGCCCAGCTCAAGGCGCTGGACTGCAAGGATATGTACAACAACGACTTCTTCCTGACCTGGGAAAAGACCGACGATGAGCTGAAGGCCGTCTGGACGGTGGCGGACATTCTCCGCACCCTCCGGGAGGGCAACGTCTCCACCAAGGTGTTTGACTCCGGCCTGGGCATCTCCCTGTTCCGGGACAACTCCACCCGCACCCGGTTCTCCTTCGCCTCCGCCTGCAACCTGCTGGGCCTGGAGGTCCAGGATCTGGACGAGGGCAAGAGCCAGATCGCCCACGGCGAAACGGTCCGGGAGACCGCCAATATGATCTCCTTTATGGCGGACGTCATCGGCATCCGGGACGACATGTACATCGGCAAGGGCAACGCCTATATGCACGCCGTCTCCGAGGCGGTGCAGGAGGGCAACAAGGCCGGTGTGCTGGAGCAGCGGCCCACTCTGGTCAACCTCCAGTGCGACATCGACCACCCCACCCAGTGCATGGCGGATATGGCCCATATCATCCACTATTTCGGCGGCATCGAGAACCTGAAGGGCAAGAAGGTGGCCATGACCTGGGCCTATTCCCCCTCCTACGGCAAGCCTCTGTCCGTGCCTCAGGGCGTCATCGGCCTGTTCACCCGGCTGGGCATGGACGTGGTGCTGGCTCATCCCGAGGGCTACGAGGTCATGGGCGAGGTGGAAGAGGTCGCCAAGGCCAACGCCGCCAAGTCCGGCGGCTCCTTCACCAAGACCCACTCCATGGCTGAGGCCTTCAAAGACGCCGACATCGTCTATCCCAAGAGCTGGGCCCCCTTCGCCGCCATGGAGAAGCGCACCAACCTCTACGGTGAGGGTGACTTTGAGGGCATCAAGGCGCTGGAGCAGGAGCTGCTGGCCCAGAACGCCCAGCACAAGGACTGGACCTGCTCTGAGGAGCTGATGGCCACCACCAAGGACGGCAAGGCCCTGTACCTCCATTGCCTGCCCGCCGACATCACCGGCGTCTCCTGCGAGGCCGGTGAGGTGGACGCCTCCGTCTTTGACCGGTACCGCGACCCCCTGTACAAGCAGGCCAGCTACAAGCCCTATGTCATCGCCGCCATGATCCTGCTGGCCAAGTTCGAGGATCCCGCCGCCATTCTCCAGAAGCTGGCGGATCAGGACAAGAAGCGGGTCATGGAGCTGGACTGAATCACAACCTGTCCCACTGACTGAGACGAAGCGGGGAGGCGTCCTTCGGCGTCTCTCCGCTCTTTTTCTTATAAAGCCGCAGAAGCAGGCGCGACTGAAAGCGCTCTCTGCCAGAGCCATGCTGAAAGGAGCTCCCCATGAAGCC
Source organism: Candidatus Onthomonas sp. (assembly GCA_051866795.1). Taxonomy (GTDB): domain Bacteria; phylum Bacillota; class Clostridia; order Oscillospirales; family Oscillospiraceae; genus Onthomonas. The sequence goes on from JBJDXT010000100.1 coordinate 2,228, forward strand.
AAAGCAAAAGCTCTCCATCCTCTTTCTGGTGATCGCTTTGATCGGCCTGATCTCCTGGCTGGCAGGCACCCGGAATGTAAATTTTGGAGCGTTTCTCTTTCCCGCCCTTCTTTCCGCCCTGTTTTGGTACTGGTCTGTTCGTGACCAGCGCAAATGACGACAGCTATCTCCCTATCTGATACAGAAAAGAGGTATCCCCATGAACCGCAAACCCCGCATTGTCATCGCCCTGGGCGGCAACGCGCTGGGCAACACCCTGCCGGAGCAGATGGCGGCCGTGAAAATCACCTCCCGGGCCATCGTCGACCTGATGGACGAGGGCTATCAGGTGGTAGTCTCCCACGGCAACGGCCCCCAGGTGGGCATGATCAACAACGCCATGGCCGCCCTCAGCCGGGAAAATCCGAAGCAGCCCAACACCCCCCTCTCCGTCTGCGTGGCCATGAGCCAGGCCTACATCGGCTACGACCTGCAAAACGCCCTCCGGGAGGAGCTGTGCCGCCGCCGGGGCAAGGGCCAGCCCCATGAGGACGTGGTCACCATGGTCACCCAGATTGAGGTGGATCCCGACGATCCCGCCTTCCAGCACCCCACCAAGCCCATCGGCCACTATATGACCGAGGAGCAGGCCCACTTCGCAGAGCGGGAGTACGGTTATGTGATGCAGGAATTTCCAGGCAAGGGCTGGCGCCGTGTCGTCGCCTCTCCCCGGCCGGGCAAGATCGTGGAGATTAACGCCATCCGCACCCTGGTGGACGCCGGTCAGGTGGTCATCGCCTGCGGCGGCGGCGGCATCCCGGTGACCCGGAGCGACCTGGGCCATCTGAAGGGGGCCTCCGCCGTCATCGACAAGGACTTCTGCTCCTGCCTGCTGGCCCAGGAGCTGGACGCCCAGGTGCTGATCATCCTCACCGCCGTGGAGAAGGTGGCGCTGCACTACGGCACGCCTCAGGAGACCTGGCTGGATGAGCTGACCCCGGAGCAGGCTGGGGAGTACATCGCCCAGGGCCACTTCGCCCCCGGCTCCATGCTGCCCAAGGTACAGGCCGCCGTAGCCTTCGCCGAGAGCGCCCCTGGCCGCACCGCCCTGATCACCCAGCTGGAGAAGGCCCGGGAGGGCATTCTCGGCCGCACCGGCACCCGGATTCACAGCTGACCCTTCGCGTATCAAAATTTTCTTTGTTTCTTCTGACAAAAAATTTTCAATCCATACTTTCTTTTTCTCTGCTGCCGTAAATTTTTCGGCAGGCCCCTCAATTGACTTTATTTTTTCCCTTTGTTATAATCTGAATTGTAAGAATTACCAATGCGGTGCAAAGAGGCATGATCCGGAAGTCCATCCAAATCATGCCTCTTTTTGCATCCAGCCCACTGAGAGAAAGAAGGAAGGATTATGGCGAAGTCTGCCAAAGAAGTCACCTACTCGTCTCCCTACGAAATCGACGGCCGTCTGCCCCTGCACCAGGCGATTCCCCTGGGTCTGCAGCATGTCATGGCCATGTTCGTAGGCAACCTGACCCCCCTGCTGTCCATTATGGCGGTCTGCGGCATCACCGTGGAAAACTACGGCGGCCTGCGGATCTCCCTGCTCCAGAACGCCATGCTGATCGCCGGCCTGGTCACCCTGGTGCAGCTCTATCCCATCGGCCCCATCGGCTCCCGTCTGCCCATCGTCATGGGCACCAGCTCCGGCTTTATCGGTATGAAAAACTCCATCGCCGCCAGCATGATGGCCGGCGTGGCTGCGGGCACCATCACCTCCAACGTGGAGGCCGGTCTCTACGCCTACGGCGTGGTCATGGGCGCCTGCCTGATCGGCGGACTTTGGGAGGGCGTTCTGGGCTTCTTTATCAAGCCCCTGCGCAAGTTCTTCCCCCCGGTGGTCACCGGCACCGTGGTCATGGCCATCGGCCTGAGCCTGCTCAACGTGGGCATCAACTTCTTCGGCGGCGGCAACAACAACGCAGACTTCGGCTCTATTCCCAATCTGCTGCTGGGCCTGTTCGTTCTGGTCTTTATCATCTGCCTCAAGCACTTTGGTAAGGGCTTCCTCTCCCAGACCGCCATTCTGATCGGCATCATTGCCGGCTACATCGTGGCCACCATCATGGGTCTGATCCTGCCCACCACCGGCGTCACCGCCGAGGGGGCGGAGTACACCTATTCCTGGGTGGTCCAGTGGAGCAAGGTGGCCGATGCCGACTGGTTCGCCATTCCCAAGCTGCTGCCCGTCTCCCTGCAGTTTGAAATCTCCGCCATTCTGCCCATGCTGGTCATGTTCATTGTCACCGCCGTGGAGACCATCGGCGACACCGCCGGCGTCACCGAGGGCGGCCTGGGCCGGGAGCCCTCTGACCGTGAGCTGTCCGGCTCCGTGATCTGCGACGGCATCGGCTCCTCCTTTGCCGCCCTCTTCGGTGTGCTGCCCAACACCTCCTTCTCCCAGAACGTGGGTCTGGTGGGCATCACCAAGGTGGTCAACCGGTTCGCCATCGCCTGCGGCGCCATCTTCCTGGTGCTGTGCGGCCTGTTCCCCAAGGTGGGCGCCATCGTCTCCATCATGCCTCAGAGCGTGCTGGGCGGCGCCGCCGTCATGATGTTCGCCTCCATCGTCATCTCCGGCATCAACCTGATCACCAAGGAGCCTCTCACCGGCCGCAACACCACCATCGTGGCCATCGCCCTGGGCCTGGGCTACGGTCTGGGCGCCCACAGCACTGCCCTGCAGTTCATGCCCACCTTCATCTCCCACCTCTTCGGCGAGAGCGGCATCGTCCCCGCCTGCCTGGTGGCCGTCATTCTCAACATCGCCCTGCCCAAGGACGAGAAGAATCTGGAGCCCTGAGCCTTCCACTGCTCTCCGCTGCCCGCCCCCGTTCCGGCCTGTCCGGAGCGGGGGCGTTCTCCGTTTCCCCTCCATTGACTTGCCCTTTTCGGTCTGATATAATGAGAAAAACAACAGAATCCTGTGCAACGAGGCATGATCGGGAGTCCATCTCCCCTTCATGCCTTTTCTGTTTTTTCGTGCCCTGATTGATGACAAAAAGGAGGAGCCTATGGCAGCATTTGACAAGGTACCCAGCGGTCTGCCCGGCCTGGATCCGGTGCTGGACTGCATTCGTATGGGAGACAACGTGGTCTGGCAGGTCACCGACCTGGCGGATTTCCGCTACTTTGCCCTGCCCTTCGCCCGGCAATCCCTGGCGGACGGGCGCAATCTGATCTATATCCGCTTTGCCCAGCATGAGCCCCTGCTCTCCCCCATGCCGGGGCTGAAGATCTATCAGTTTGACCCGGATCAGGGCTTTGAGCCCTTCACCGTGGCCATCCACGACGTCATCACCAAAGAGGGCCGGGACGCCTTTTACGTCTTTGACAGCCTCTCCGAGCTCCAGTCCGCCTGGTACACCGATCTGATGATGGGCAACTTTTTCCGGGTCACCTGTCCCTATCTCTTTGAACTGGACACGGTGGCCTACTTCCCCATCCTCCGGGGCCGCCACTCCTTTGACGCCATTGCCCGGATCCGGGACACCACCCAGCTGCTGCTGGACGTGTACTCCAAGGGAGAGCAGGTCTACCTCCACCCCCTCAAGGTGTGGAACCGGTACTCCACCCGGATGTTCCTGCCCCACAGCGCCAACAAAAATGTGGGGGACTTCCAGCCTCTGGAGGGGGGCGTGGCCATCAGCCGGTACTATCAGCTGCTGGAGGAGGTGGCCGTCCACACTCAGGACCAGAACTACGACAGCCACGACCGGTTTTTCGCCATGGCCAAGCTGGCCTACAGCCAGGGCCAGTTCACACCGGAGACGGAGCAGCTGATCATCGAGAGCACCATGACCAAGGATGAGCGGATGCAGCAGCTGCTGCGCAAATACTTCCAGCCCCGGGACTACTTCGCCCTCCG
>JBJDXT010000101.1:0-6084 GCA_051866795.1 Candidatus Onthomonas sp.
ATGGTCGGGCTCTTCAGGACGATCAGCAGGATGATCGCCAGCAGCTGGCCGCACAGGCCGGCCAGGAAGCCGAAGGTCACAGCGTTGGCGTCGCCAAAGCCATAGCAGACGGCGCAGTCCACACCGGGGATGGAGGAGGGCAGCAGCTTGTCGGCGATGCCCTGGAAGGAAGCGGTCAGCTCGGTGACGAAGGTACGGACGCCCAGCTGGAGGATGGCCAGATAGACGGCGAAGTTCAGGGACTTGTCGAAGCAGAACCAGACAAAGTTGGTGCTCTCAGCCAGGCCCTGGTTCTCCACAAAGTAGGGCTTGCCGATGACGGCCATGATAATGCCGAAGAAAACGGTCATCAGGATGGCGGTGCAGACCATGTTCTCGTTGAAGATGGAGAAGAAGCCGGGCATCTCCATGTCGCCAACCTTCTTGATCTTGCGGGTAACCTTGCCGTCCTTATCCTTGCGCTCGCCGAAGAGCTTGTCGGCCAGGATGTAGGCAATACGGATGCCGAACATCTGCTGATGGGCGATGGCGAAGCCGGCGCCGTCGGTCAGCTCCTGCAGGGGCTTGACGGTCATGTTGGAGCCAACAGCCCAGTAGGCGCCCAGCAGGACGGCCATGACGATCATCATGGGGATGGAGACGGTGGCGCCGTCGCCAGCCAGCTGAGGCAGAGCGAACATCAGCAACCACAGTGCGGTGGCAGCCTGCTGCACCTGGACGTGGCCGGTGGTGAACAGGGTGCGGCACTTGGTGATCTTGTTGAAGCGAACCAGAAGGATGTTGATGATGAAGGCGATGAGCAGTAGCATCATGGTGTCGGCAAAGCTCTTGCCAACGGCCTCCATGGCCTCCTGGACGGCGTTCTGGCCGTAGTAGGGGTCGATGACGCAGGCGGTCAGGTTGAAGCGGTCCTTCAGACCGGCCAGAATGGGCCGGAAGGTGGAGGTCAGGCCGCTGGAGCCTGCGTTCAGGATCAGCATACCGATGATAGCCTTCAGGGTGCCGGCGATGCAGTCATACCACTTCTTGCCCATCAGGGCGTAGCCCAACAGGGTCAGGAAGCCGACCATGTAAGGGGCCTTCTGCAGCACATAGGTTGCAAAGAATTCCCAAATGGCCTTCAGGATGTCTAGTACGATCATGGTGTTCTCCTTTCTTTCTGGGAAAATGACATGAGGACCGCTGAGCCGGCCTGTTCCGGCACGCTGTCTGCCGCGTTCTGCCGGGGACACAGAGCTTTCGTAACCGCACTCAGTATTCCTGCAAAACCGCTTGCCCGGTGAAATCGCGGCCAGCGTTTACCGCGGGCTTGGGCTGGCAGTCCTCTGTAATTGAGGCGACCGCCGGACCGTTTGTCTGGCCCGGCGGCCGTCAGAGACGAGAGATCGTTTACTCGTCTTCCTCACAGGGATAGGCGGCCTCAGCGGCCAGGATGTCCTCGGGGGTGTTGGCCTCCATGAGGGCGTCCAGCAGCTCCTCGTTGCAGAAGATGCTCATCAGCTGCTGGATATTGTTCAGATGCTCCTCGGGGTTGCAGGCGGCCAGGGTGAAAAACAGCTTGGCGATCTTCTCCTCGCCGTCCTCGTCCTTGCCAAAGCTCACTTCCTCCTTCACCCGCATAAAGCCGATGCCGGTCTTGTGGACGCCGCTGGCGTTCTCCTGGGAGTGAGGCATTGCCACATAGTGGTCAAACACCACATAGGGGCCGTACTTGGTGATGCAGTCCACGATCTGCTGATAGTAATCGGGATCTACGCTGCCGTCGGCCACCAGGGACTCGGTGGAGAGCTTGACGCCCTCCTGCCAGCTGTCCACCCGGTCAACGAACTTGTAATGCTTCTTCTCAACAATCGTCTGAAGTACAGAGGCCATTCGCTTTTCTCCTCTCGATTACAGGCAGGAACGGAAGGGGATGTTCTGGGGATGCTCGAAGCAGTCCTCGAAGCCGCGGCGGTGATGATAGTAGATCTTGTCCTTATCCTGAGGATAGACATACTTGCCGCCCACCTGCCAGAAGAAGGGATGGAACTTGTACTCGTTGCGGTCCTTCTTGAAATCGTACAGCAGCTTGATCTCCTCGCAGTCGGCCTGGAAGTTGGTCCACACATCCCAGTGGATGGGGATAACCACCTTGCACTGGAGGTTCTCAGCCATGCGCAGCACGTCGATGGAGGTCATCTTGTCCTGCATGCCGATGGGGTTCTCGCCGAAGGAGCCAAAGGCCACGTCGATATCATAATCCTTGCCGTGCTTGGCAAAATAGATGGAGAAGTGAGAGTCGCCGGAGTGATAGATGTTGCCGCCGGGGGTCTTGATCAGATAGTTGACCGCCTTGTCGTCCATGTCGGTGGGGCAGACGCCGGTCAGCTCCTCACGGTCGGGACCGGTGGAGTCGGTGGTGACGATGCAGGTCCGGTCGAAGGAATCCAGGGCGATGATCTCCAGATCCTTAATCTTAATGGAGTCGCCGGGCTTGACGGTGACGCAGCGGTCAGCGGGCACGCCCCACTTAATCCAGGTCTCAACAGACTTCTTGGGACCGATGAAGGGGACGGGAATCACGTTGCCCTGATCGTCGGTGGTGGTCATGCCGCTCTGGATGACATGGGCGGCCCACTCGGCGGACATATGATCCTGATGATAATGGGTGGCCAGAACAGCGTCCACCTGCTTGAAAGCAAAGGGATCAAAGACGAAGGGCACATTGCGCAGGTTAGGCTGCATCAGCCGGCCGCCGCACATATTGGCCATCTGGTGACCAACCTTCATCTTGTTGTCACCGTGGGTCCGCTTGCCGTTGCCGCACCACAGGTCGATGGAGACGTTGGCGCCGCCGGGGGTTTTCATCCAGATGCCGGTGCAGCCCAGCCACCACATGGCCACGTTGCCGGGCTGGACGACTTCGTTCTCGATGTCTTCCACCAGCCAGGTGCCCCACTCGGGGAAGGTACTCATGATCCATTTATCACGGGTCATTTCAGAAACTTTGCTCATTTCACAGATTCCTCCTTTGATAATGCACACGGTTGCTTGCGTGATCCTACTATATCGCAAACCAAACATTATTTCAAGCTCTTTTTATGTTTGTTTTGACTTTTAAATGTTCCTTCTGTCAAAGCTATTTTTTCTCCGGCAATCAGATTTTTACTTTTTACCTTATTTATCATGAAATATATCTATAATTAGCTCTGTTAACGAATTTAATAATTCCAAAACATCTTGAAAGAACTTTTATTTTCGTCGTTCTGACGAATAAATAGGAATAATTATCAGGCGCAAAACGAACGCAATTTTTTTATTTTTTTATTGAAATTCCCTTGAAACGCCCATTGTTATCCGTTATAATAGGGTCATGAAACGAACGGCAGCTTTGTTTATATGTTCTTTTGATCGATTAAGGCAAAAACGAACGACTGATTATATGTTCGGTTTAAAAATGTAAATCAGACGTTCAAATTGACGAAACATGAAAGAGAGGGGTTTACTTTGAAAGCTTACGCAATCGGACTGTACGAAAAGGCAATGCCCAAAACCATGACCTGGCGGGAGATGCTGGAATGCGCCAGGGAGTGCGGCTACGACTTCGTAGAGATCAGCATCGACGAGACGGATGCCCGCCTCGCCCGGCTGGACTGGACCAAGGAAGAGCGGCTGGAGCTGGTTGCCACAATGAAAGAGGTGGGGGTGCCCATCCGCAGCATGTGCCTGTCCGGCCACCGGAAGTATCCCTTCGGCGCGTCTGATCCCGCCGTCCGGGCCCGGGGCATGGAAATTATGGAGAAGGCGGTTCAGTTGGCGGACGACCTGGGCATCCGGATCATTCAGCTGGCCGGCTACGACGTCTATTATGAGCAAGGCACTGCCGAGAGCGAGCGGCTATTCCGGGAGAACCTGGCCAAGGCGGTGGACATGGCCGCCTGCCGGGGCATCGTCCTGGGCTTTGAGACGATGGAGACCGAATTTATGAATACGGTCGAAAAGAGCATGAAGTATGTGAGCCTGATCGACAGCCCCTATCTGGGAGTCTATCCCGACTCCGGCAACCTGACCAACGCCGCCAAGACCTACGGCACCGATGTGCTGGAGGATCTGGAGACCGGTCGGGGCCACATTGTGGCGCTGCATCTGAAGGAGACGGTGCCCGGCAAGTTCCGGGAGATCCCCTTCCTCACCGGCCATGTAGACTTCCCCGCCGTCATCGCCAAGGCATGGTCGATGGGCATCCGCCGCTATGTCACCGAGATGTGGGATGTGGGCAGCCCTGACTGGAAGAAGGACATCCAGTTTGCCAACCGGAGTATGAGCAAGCTGTTGGATGAAATGGAGTAATTTGAAGATCAAGTGAACATTAACTCATATCAGTCAGGAGGAGATTACATTGAATATTGAAAAAAAGGTCATTTCCCATCTGAACAAGTGCTACGCCATGAGCGAGCTGGAGTATCAGGGCAGACACTGTTTCCTGGTGGCCGCCGAGAAGCATGACCCCTGCTACCTCTTTGCTGAGGACGGCACTCAGCTGGAGACGGTCTGGGAGGAGCCGGGCGGCGTTATGACCATGACCCCGGTTCCCGGCGGAAACGGCGCTTTCCTGGCCACCCACAAGTTCTACTCCCCCAACGACTCCAAGGAGGCCAAGATCGTCATCGCCACCCCCAAGGCGGAGGGAGGCTGGGAGATCCGCACCCTGACCGACGCCCCCTTTGTCCACCGCTTTGGAATCCTGAACCGGAACGGCGTCAACTATCTCATCGTCTGCTGCCTCAAGAGCGGCCATGAGTACAAGAACGACTGGCGTTTTCCCGGCGCCTGCTTCGGCGCTGTGCTGCCGGAGGACCTGTCCGCCTATAATGAAGACAATCAGCTCCCCCTCACTGTTATCAAGGACGGCATGCTCCGCAACCACGGCTACTCTCTCTTCCGCCAGGACGGCTATGATACCGCCATTGTGGGCTGCGAGGAGGGTACCTTCCAGTTCATTCCCCCCGAGAGCCCGGAGGGTGCGTGGGAGGTCAAGCGGCTGCTGAGCATCCCCTCCGGTGACTCTGTGCTGCTGGACTTCGACGGGGATGGCCAGCTGGAGCTGGGTTGCATCAGCCCCTTCCATGGCGCATCTCTCACCATCTATCACCTGGACGAGTTCGGCAACTACGTCCCCCAGTGGAAGTATGAGCGGCCGGAGGCGGAGACTGAGATGATCCACGCCACCTGGGCCGGCGAGCTGCTGGGCAAGCCCACCTGGGTTGTGGGCTGGCGCAAGGGAACCAAGAACACCATCGCCATCACCTGGGAAGACGGCAATTACCAGACCGAGTACATTGACCAGAACACCGGCGCTGCCAATGTGCTGCATTTTGTGAACAAGGACGGCAAGGACGTTATTGTGGCCACCAACCGTGAGATTGACGAGGCGGCCATGTATATCATCACCGAATAAGAACGGAGGCATTTGATCATGCTGGAAGAACTGAAAAAGAAAGTATACGAGGCCAATATGGAGCTGCCCCGCCGCAATCTGGTGACCTACACCTGGGGCAATGTCTCCGGCATCGACCGGGAGAAGGGGCTGTTTGTCATCAAGCCCTCCGGCGTGGAGTATGACGAGCTCAAGCCAGAGGATCTGGTGGTCATGGACCTGAAGGGCAACAAGGTGGAGGGCGACATGAACCCCTCCTCTGACACCAAGACCCATCTGGTGCTCTACAACGCATTCCCCCAGATCGGCGGCATCGTCCACACCCACAGCCCCTATGCCGTGGGCTGGGCCCAGGCCGGCCGGGACATCCCCTGCTACGGCACCACCCACGCCGACTACTTCTACGGCCCCATCCCCTGCGCCCGGCATCTGACCCAGGAGGAGCTGGACGAGGACTATGAGCTGAACACCGGCAACATCATCGTGGAGGAGTTCAAGGCCCGGGGCATCGATCCGGTGGCCGTCCCCGCCGTCATCTGCCACAGCCACGGCCCCTTCGCCTGGGGCAAGGACGCCGCCCAGGCGGTGTACCACGCGGTGGTGCTGGAGGAGGTCGCCAAGATGGCCATCTTCACCCGCCAGGTGGATCCCAGCGCCGCTCCCGCACC
>JBJDXT010000102.1:0-6026 GCA_051866795.1 Candidatus Onthomonas sp.
GATGCCCTCGTAATGGCCGCAGACGATGATGAACCGGTCGTAATCCTCCCGCAGCCGCCGGGCGTCCGCCTGGCAGAAGGTCTTGCCGCAGGGGGACATGAAGATGGTGTGCAGCCGGGCCCCCGCCTCCTCGCAGATATGAGACCAGCAGCGGTAGAGGGGATCCGCCTGCATGACAGCACCCCGGCCGCCGCCGTAGGGATAGTCGTCCACCTGGTTCTGCTTGTTCACGGTGTAGTCCCGGATCTGGTGGCAGTTGATGCGGATATAGCCCCGCTCCTGTGCCCGGCCCAGGATGGACTCACAGAGCATATCGCCCACCGTGTCCGGGAAGAGGGTCATAATGTCCACCTGATACATCACTGAGCCATCCCTTCCAGCAGGGCGAAGAGGATATATCCCTCCTCCGGAGCCACCTTCTTGACAAAGGCGGGGACGTCCGGGATCAGGTAGGAGCGCTCCCCCTCCACCACATAGAGGTCCTGGGCGGGATACTCCAGCACGTCTTTCACGGTGCCGAAGACTTCGCCGGTGGCCTCGTCCCGGGCCTCCAGGCCGATGAGATCCACCACAAAATGGGCGCCCTCCTCCAGGGGAAGCTCCTCCCGGCTGGCGGTCAGCACCTTGTTCTTCAGGGGAAGGGCGTCGTCGATGGAGCAGACCCCCTCCAGACGTAGCAGGGCAAAGTCCCCGTGTACCCGTCCGCCCTGGACGCGGTAGGGACGGCGGTCGATATAGACGGTCTCCAGCTGGCAGAGATCCTCCGGCGCATCGCACCAGGACTGTACCTTCACTTCGCCCCGGATACCGTGGGTGTTGAGGATCTTGCCCACCTCTAACATAGAATCGTTCATAGCCTGCCTCCAAATGAGTGGATTGTATTTCGTCTGTCTCTGGAAGGGAGGACGCGATGAAAAAACGAGGTCGCCCTTGGGCAACCCCGCAATTTCATATCAGTCCACAATCTCCACAGAGACTCTGGTGTTTTTCCGCTGAGCCAGAGAGCGCACAATGGCACGGATCTCCTTGGCGATCCGGCCGTTGCGGCCGATCACCTTGCCCATGTCCTCCGACGCAACCCGGAGCTCAAGGATCACCTCTCCGTCGCAGTCCACTTCCTTGACCTGGACAGCCTCAGGGTTGTCCACAAGGCTCTTTGCGACGTAGGCCAAGAGTTCTTTCATGAATGATACTCCTCTCGGGGGATCACAGCACGCCGGCAGTCTTGAACAGACGCTTTACGGTGTCAGTGGGCTGAGCGCCGGTCTTGATCCAGGCCTGAGCCCGGTCAACATCCACCTTGATCTCAGCGGGCTCCTGCAGGGGATCGTAAGTGCCCAGCTGCTCAATGAAACGGCCATCACGGGGATACCGGGAGTCGGCAACCACGATACGATAGAAGGGAGCCTTCTTGGCGCCCATGCGGCGCAGTCTGATTTTAACCATTTATCATTCACCTCCAAATGAAATTCATAATCTATGAAATACGTCAAAAGACGTAAATCAGCGTTTCTTTTTGCGCTTGTTGTTTTTGCGCTGGCGCTTGGGGCCAGGGGTGCGCATCTGGCCGATGGCCTGCATCGTCTCGGGATCGTCCATCCCGGGCAGCCCCTTCATCTGCTGCATCAGCTTGCGCACACCCTTGGGCAGCTTGCCGCTGGACATCTGCTTGGTCAACTTCTGCATCATCTCAAACTGCTGAATCAGCTTGTTCACGTCAGAGACCTGAACGCCGGCGCCTGCGGCGATCCGCTTGCGGCGGCTGGCGTTCAAAATAGAGGGATTGTCCCGCTCCTGAGGGGTCATGGAGAGGATAATCGCCTGCAGCCGGTCCAGATCCTTTTCGTTGATCTTGGCCTCGTCAATCTGGGCGGCACTGATGCCAGGCATCATGCCCAGAATATCCTTCACCGAGCCCATCTTACGCACCTGCAGCAACTGGTCGTAGTAGTCCTGGAGGGTGAAGCGGTTTTTCCGGATCTTCTCCTCCAGCTCCTGGGCCTTTTTCTCGTCCAGGCTGGTCTGGGCCTTCTCAATCAGGGAGAGGACGTCGCCCATGCCCAGAATCCGGCCCGCCATACGGTCGGGGTAGAACACCTCGATGGCGTCCAGCTTTTCGCCCACGCCCACAAACTTGATGGGCTTTCCGGTGGTGGCCTTGACCGAGAGGGCCGCGCCGCCCCGGGCGTCGCCGTCCAGCTTGGTGAGCATGACGCCGGTGAGGTCCAGGGCCTGATCAAAGGCCACGGCGGCGTTCACCGCGTCCTGGCCGATCATGGCGTCCACCACCAGCAGAATCTCGTGAGGATTGACCGCTGCCTTAATATTCTGCAGCTCGGTCATCAGCGTCTCGTCCACATGGAGCCGACCTGCGGTATCCAGAAAGACGATGTCGTTGGCATGCTGCCTGGCGTGCTCAATGGCGCTCTTGGCGATGGTCACCGGGTCAATCTGGCCCATCTGAAAGACGGGGACACCCAGCTGCTCGCCCACCACCTCCAACTGCTTGATAGCAGCGGGACGGTACACGTCGCAGGCTACCAGCAGCGGCCGGCGTCCCTTTTTCTTGAACATGCCGGCCAGCTTGGCGCCGTTGGTCGTCTTACCGGCGCCCTGCAGGCCAACCAGCATGACAATGGTGGGCCCGCCATCTTTGGCCATGTTCAGCCCGGTGGCCTCGCCGCCCATGAGGGCAGTCAGCTCCTCGTTGACGATCTTGACCACCATCTGACCGGGAGTCAGAGACTCCATGACATCCGCGCCGATGGCCCGGTCGGTCACCGTCTTGACAAAGTCCTTGACCACCTTGTAGCTGACGTCGGCCTCCAGCAGAGCCAGACGGATCTCCCGCATGGCCTCCCGGACGTCTGCCTCGGTCAGGCTGCCCTTGCCCCGGAGCTTGTTGAATACGCTGTTGAGTTTTTCAGTCAAGCCTTCAAATGCCATGGGTTACTCCTCTAAACCGGTCAGCTGCGCTCTGATCTGACTGGTCAGCTGGTTCAACTTGGCGTCTTGCAGGTGCTCCTGATTCCAATGCTCTGCCTCATCGTTGAGCCGACCGATCTCATCCAGGGCGCTGCGCACCTTGAGAAAACGGTCTACAATACCAGTCTTTTCCTCGAAATCGTTCAGGATGGCCTCGGCACGCACAATCACGTCCCGAACCCCCTGACGGGTGATGCCGTAGTTTTCTGCGATCTCCGCCAGAGAGAGATCCTCATTGTGATAGAGATCATAAAACTCACGCTGACGCTCGGTGAGCAGATCACCGTAGAAGTCGTAGAGCATCGTCATGCGAAAGGCCTGATCCTTCATGAGCTTCCTCCCAAACCGGTTTTGTAAAGTAACGGCGCTTTACAAGCCGATACTATACTACAACTCCCCTCCGTTGTCAAGAGGAAAGGCGGTTTTTCCCCCGTATTTTTTCCAGCCTTTCCGGGAAAAATGGGAGGTAAGCGTGGGATTTTGTACCTTTGGAGGGTGAGAAAGATGGAGAAAAACGGGATGCGCCGTCTGGGAAGGGAGGAGGCCTCCTCCTGGACGGTGGAGGGCCATCTGCCTGTCAGCCGTCTGGCGGGTGCAGTCCGGGCTGATCTCAGCGCCCTGGAGGGGCTGTGCCGGAGGCTGGAGGCGATGGAGGGGGCTGACTGTCCCGCCGCACACTGGCTGCTGGACAACCGCTGGCTCTTCCGGCGGATCGGGACAGACGCCATCCGGCACAGCCGGAGCCGAAAGCCGCTCCCCGCGCTCAGCGGAGGGCTGCTGCGCATTCAGCAGGTGGGCGCCGCGCTGGCCCGGGCAGAGCTGCTCACTGAAGCGGGACTGCGCGATTTTCTGGAGGGCATTCAGGAGACCGAGCCTCTTACCGAGGAGGAGCTGGACCATTTTCCCGCTGCACTGGCGGGCAGCCTGCTGTCCGCTCTGCGCCGGGAGGGGGAGGCGGTAGAGGCGCTGCTGCGCCGGGGAGAGGACCCCCAGCCGATGGAGGAGGAACTGCGCGATCTCTTCTCCCGGCTGCGGCAGCTGCGCACCGGCTCGCTGGCCGGAATATTGGAAGATGTGAGCATGGCGGACCGTTTTCTGCATCAGGACCCCGCTGGGGTCTATCCGAAAATGGACCCGGGCAGCAGGAGATATTACCGGGAGGCCCTCTGCCGTCGGGCCAAACGGGATAAGCGCAGCCAGATGGCCTGTGCCCAGGCGCTGCTGGAACAGTCCCGGCAGGCGCCGGAGGGGGAGAACCACATCGGCCGGTTTCTCTTTTCCCCGCCCAAAAGCGGCGGTGACTGGTATTTCTCCCTCCAGCTGCTGCTGACCACCGCCCTCTCCCTGTGGGCAGGCTTTGCGCTGGGGCGTTGGTGGGGGATCTTACTCTTTCTACTGCCCGTCTCTGAGCTGGTGAAAAACGGTCTGGATTTCTTCCTGCTGCGTCTGGTGCCGCCCCGGCCGGTCTTCCGCCTGGAGCTGAAGCAGGGGGTGCCTCCAGAGGGCAAAACTCTCTGTGTTATCGCCGCCCTGCTCACCGGCCCGGAGTGTGTGGAGGAATACGCCGCCAAGCTGGAGCGCTACGCCCTGGCCAACCGGGGTGCGGGGGAGCAGGTCTGCTACGGCCTGCTGGCCGACCTGCCCGACCGGGAGACCCCTGTGACCCAGGCAGACCGGGCGCTGCTGGATGAGCTGCGGGACCGGCTGGAGGGATTGAATCAGAAATATGATAGTCCATTTTTCCTTTTTTTCCGGGAGCCGGTCTACCATGAGGCGGAGAAGCGTTACCGGGGAAAGGAGCGCAAGCGGGGAGCGATTCTGGAGCTGACCCGCCGCCTCCGGGGCCATCGGAGCAATCTGGAGCTGCTGGCGGGGGAGGAGTCCCAGCTGAGCGGAACCAGATTTCTGCTGGTGCTGGACGGGGACACCATTCTCACCATGAATTCCGTCACCGAGCTGGTGGGGGCCATGCTCCACCCCCTGAACCTGCCGGTCATCGACCGGCAGCGCCGGGTGGTCACCGCCGGGTACGGCATTTTGCAGCCCCGGGTGGAGACCGAGCTCTCCTCCGCCTCAGCCAGCGTCTTTGCCAAGCTCTTCGGCGGCCTGGGCGGCCTGGACCCCTACGGCGGGGCCACCAGCGACGTCTATCACGACCTCTTTGATCAGGCCAGTTTTCTGGGCAAGGGCCTCATCGACATCGAGGCCTTCGGAGTCTGTATGGACGGCCGGTTCCCGGAAAACCGGATTCTCTCCCACGACCTGCTGGAGGGCAGCTACCTGCGTGCCGGCTGGGTCAGCCAGGTGGAGCTGATGGACAGCTTTCCCTCCAGCCCCCTGAGCTGGCTGAGCCGGTACCACCGGTGGATCCGGGGCGACTGGCAGCTGCTGCCCTGGCTGCTGCCCCGAGTGAAGGACGAGGCGGGGGAGTGGGTGGAAAATCCCATCTCCCGGCTGGCCAAATGGAAGATCGCCGACAATCTCCGCCGCTCTCTGGCGCCACCCGCCACGGTGCTGGCTCTGGTGCTGGGGATGCTGCTGGGCGGGCCCCTCTTCACCATCGCCGCCCTGGTGGCCCTGGCCTCTGCCGCGGTGCAGCTGCTCTACGCCATGGCGGAGCTGCTCTACCGCCACGGGGCGGGGAGCTTTCGCCGGTACCACGCCGGGCGCTACGCCGGCTTTTCCGGGGTGCTGCTGCGGACTGGGGCCCAGATTCTCTTTCTGCCCGCCCAGGGCTGGACGGCTTTTTCCGCAGTCTGCACCGCCCTGTGGCGGATGCTGGTCAGCCACCGGCATCTGCTGGACTGGGTGACCAGCAGTCAGGGAAGCGCCGGAGGTCTCCGGGCCTGGCTTGGCCGGTTTTGGCCCAGTATCCTGTTGGGTCTTGCGGGAGCGCTCTGGGCAGTGCAGCCATTGGGACGGCTGCTGGGGCTGGCCTGGCTGATCTCTCCTCTGCTCTTCCGGCGCTGGGGCAGGGCGCGGCGGCAGATCAGGCCGGTCTCCGACCGGGACCGGGCCTTTCTGCTCCACGAGGGGGCGCT
>JBJDXT010000103.1:0-6025 GCA_051866795.1 Candidatus Onthomonas sp.
GCATCAAGATGGCCAAGTACTATGAGTTCACCGAGCACGACGTGGTGGGCACCGTCCTCACCGACTCCGCCGTCATGTACGGCAGCCGGATTGAGGAGCTGAACCAGCAGCACGGTCCCTACAGCTATCAGGAGGCGGTGCTGGACCACAACCTCCACATGCTGAACCTCAAGACGGACAACCTGATGGAGCTGACCTATGTGGACCGCAAGCGGATCCATAACCTGAAGTACTACACCTGGGTGGAGCAGCAGGGCAAGACCGCTGACGAGCTCAACGCCCTCTGGTACGACACCGAGGGCACCTGGGATGCAGTCCATGCCCAGGCCAAGGAGCTGGATGAGCTGATCAATGAGTTCAACGAGCGCACCGGCCTGCTGAAGAATCTGTAAAAAGAGGGATGCTGCCATGATGAACCATGTGCTGGGCGCCAAGTGCATCCGCTGCGGCAAGGAGTGGGAGGCAAAGCCGGACATCACTACCTGCCCCGCCTGCGGCGGTATGCTGGACATCCAATATGACTACGCCGCCATCGCCAGAGAGGTGAGCCATGAAGTCATGGCAAACCGGACGGAGCAGTCCATGTGGCGGTATATGGAGTACCTCCCCGTCCTGAGCAAGGGCCAGCGGCCCAAGCTCCGGGTGGGTTGGTCCCCCTTCTATCAGGCGGACAATCTGGCCAGGGTGCTGGGCCTCAAAACCCTGTACGTCAAGGACGACGGGGTCAACCCTACCGCCAGCCTGAAGGACCGGGCCTCCGCCATGGCGGTGGTCAAGGCGGAGGAGGCGGGAGCGGAGATCATCGCCTGCTCCTCCACCGGCAACGCCGCCTCCTCTCTGGCGGGCAACGCCGCCGCCGCCGGGTTCCCCACCTATATTTTTGTCCCCTCCCGGGCCCCCAAGGGGAAGGTCTCCCAGCTGATGATCTTCGGCGCCCATGTGATCAGCGTCAAGTCCAGCTATGAGGACACCTTCCGGCTCAGCCAGCAGGCCATTGAGCGCTACGGCTGGTACAACCGGAATGCCGCCATCAACCCCTACCTGATGGAGGGCAAAAAGACGGTGGCTCTGGAGATCGCCGAGCAGCTGGGCTGGAAGATGACCGACTATGTGGCCCTCTCCGTGGGGGACGGCTGCACCATCGCCGGCGTCTGGAAGGGCTTCAAGGACCTGTACGCCACCGGCATGATCGACCGGCTGCCCCGGCTGATCAGCGTCCAGGCGGAGGGCTGCTGCCCTCTGAACCGGGCGATTACCGAGAACAAGCCCTGGGAGCCCATGGAGGAGAACACCCTGGCCGACTCCATCGCTGTGGGCGTCCCCCGGAACGCGGACAAGGCGCTGAATGCCATCCGGGAGTCCAATGGCGTGGTGGTCAACGTCTCTGACGATGAGATTCTGGCCGCTGCCCGGCTGCTGGGCCGGACCTGCGGCGTATTCGGCGAGCCTGCGGGGGTCACCGGCACCGCCGGCGTGAAAAAGGCCCTGGAGCTGGGGCTGATCTCGCCGGACAGCTCGGTGGTCAGCATTGTCACCGGCAATGGGCTGAAGGATACGCCCAACGCCATCAAGGCGGCCGGTGAGCCGATTGCCATTGACCCGGATATGGGGCAATTGCTGGACGTGATGGATCGGCTATGAGGCGTTGGGCGAGCGGAAGCGCCTGCGGCGCAGAATCCAACTCGCCCTGAAACGTGCCGCTGGCACGTTTCCGAGACGGGCTCACGCCCAACGCCATCAAGGCCGCCGGTGAGCCGATTGCCATTGACCCGGATATGGGGCAATTGCTGGACGTGATGGATCGGCTGTAAGGCATTGGGCGAGACGGAGCGCGTGCGCGGTTTACGATCCCGGAACAAATGCCAACGGAGGCTTCGGCGCAGTGCCGAGGCCTCCGTGTTTGTTTGTCGGAATCTGGGCTGACGGTGCTTTCAGACCGGCGGGTCAGGTGATCTCAAATTCACAGACGACGCAGTATGGATTAGAATCAACAACAGAACGCATATTCAGGACAGAATCAGGCTCAAAAGAAAAGGAATTTATGACGTAAAGATATTGCCCGGCGGGCAGAGATCCATAGATCCGCGACCAGGTGCAGTCTGTCGTGACAGAATCGTGGGACGGTACGGTAAGAAGCTCTGCTGGCCAGCCTATACTTTCCGGAACCGGAAGTCGATACAGCTTTCCGTTCGCTTTCAAATAAATATGGTATCCGTGTCCATAATGGAAATCCTCATCTCCGGTGTTTTCCAGAATAACAGTGGCTCCGTCCGCTGTGAGAGTACCGTCCGCAAAGCGGATTGTTATATTTTCGTCCAGATTTTCAATCGTTTTCGTATACTCTTCCAGCTCCCAGGGATAATCGCTCAGGTCGACCTGATCGGAGCCGCAGGCGGAGAGGACCAAAGCGAACAGAAAAGCGACGGTCAGGGCGGCCAGACGTTTCATGGGTATCGGAACTCCTTTCCAAAAACAGTGCGTGAATACAACAAACTGCAAGCAGGGGATAAAGAATTCTTTTGATGATGTTCTTATTTTATCAGGAGCAGACGAGAAACACAAGCAAGAGAAAAAAACCAAAAAGGTTTTCGAACCAAAAAGACCGACCGTGAGGCCTCCGCTTCTGCATGCCCTGCCTCCCGCCCTGGATTGCCCTTTTCTAACCAAACTGCTATAATAGAAAAAAGCAGAACGGAGGGGATTTCCATGGAGAAGCCGGAAAAACAGCGGCCGCCCCATCTGCAGGAGCAGCTGGAGCAGGAATGGCGGCGGGAGATGGGCCTGCCCCTCAAGCTGCTCATGCTGCTGCTGGTGCTGGTCACCTATGGGGCGTCCATGACCATGATCGGCCTATGCCATGTGGGGGAGAAGCTTCGGAAGCTGCGAAAGGGCTGACCCTTCGATTTTAGCAGATTTTAACCCAGCACCCGGGTGGTTCATGCTATAATGAGCCTGTAAACTCTGCGCCCTGGCGCAGCACAGGAGGGAAATAATATGATCGTTGTCACAACCCCCAGCATTGCGGGAAAAGAGATTGTGGGCTACCGGGGCGTCGTCTTCGGCGAGGTGGTGGCTGGCGTCAACTTTGTCAAGGATTTCGCCGCAGGGCTGTCCAACTTCTTCGGCGGCCGATCCAGCAGCTATGAGGATGAGCTGATTCAGGCCCGGGAGCAGGCCATGAACGAGATGATGCAGCGGGCCCACAACGCGGGGGCCAACGCCATCGTGGGCGTGGACATCGACTATGAGGTGCTGGGCGCGGATAACGGCATGCTCATGGTCACCGCCTCCGGCACCGCTGTGGTGGTGGAATAAGCGGATATCAATACGCAGGCTGTGGCCGGACATTGCTGAAATGTCCGGTTCTTTTCTGTTTGGAAGGGGTTTTTCTTGCAATGCGGGGACAATATTGGTAGAATAGACCCCGACAGAAAGAAGGAATTGCCATGTCTGACCGCACAAAAGGAATTGTATGCATCATCCTCTCCGCCTTTTGCTTTGCCCTGATGAACGCCTTTGTCCGCCTCTCCGGGGACCTGCCCAGCGTCCAGAAGAGCTTTTTCCGTAATTTTGTGGCCCTCTTTGTGGCCCTGTTCATCCTCCTGCGGGAGGGCGGGGGCTTCCGGCTGAAGGAGGGGACGCTGCCCTTTCACCTGCTGCGCTCCATTGCGGGGACGATCGGCATCCTCTGCAACTTCTACGCCGTGGACCATCTGGTGCTGGCCAATGCCTCCATGCTCAACAAGATGTCCCCGTTCTTCGTCCTCATCTTCTCCTATCTGATTCTCCGGGAGAAGCTGAAGCCGGCCCAGGTGCTGATTGTCATTGCCGCCTTCTGCGGCAGCCTGTTTATCATCAAGCCCACTCCCTCCAATCTGGAGCTGGTACCCTCGCTGCTGGGGCTGCTGGGGGGCCTGGGAGCCGGCTTTGCCTACACTATGGTGCGCAAAATGGGGCTCATGGGAGAGCGCAGCGCCCTGATTGTATTCTTTTTCTCCACCTTCTCCTGCGTGGTGACCCTGCCCTGGGTGATCACCCACTATGTGCCCATGACGGCCGGACAGGTGCTCACCCTGCTGGGGGCTGGGCTGGCCGCCGCCGGGGGCCAGTTTGGGATCACCAAGGCCTATACCTACGCCCCGGGCAAGGAGGTCAGCGTCTACGACTACACCCAGATCCTCTTTTCCGCCCTGCTGGGCTATTTCCTCTTCGACCAGGTGCCGGACGGCTGGAGCGTTCTGGGCTATGTGCTGATCATCGGCGCGGCGGTGGTGATGTTCCTCTATAACAACGGGAAATTGACGAGCCGGAATTGGAAGTAAAATTTGTGCCGTTGAATCGATTTGCTGCATGCTCTGGAGATGTATCTGGAGCATGCTTTTCTTTTGCCCTATGTAAATGTTTGAAAACAGCGAGAAGATTGGCTGGAAAAAGAACGAAACAAATATAAAAACATATTAAAAAGTATTGACAAAACAGAGCGGGAAGATAAAATTGGTGTATCAGAAACCAGCTGAGTGGTAATGGGGAAATCAGTTTTGGACTTGGAGGGAGAACATAAATAAGACGGCGTGTTTGTGCTTTGATGCTGCTTTTGGCGTTTCTACTCTGCTGTGCCGCCTGCGGCCAGGGGGACAGCGGGGAGCCGCTGGAGGAGGCAGGCGGAGAGATCGCCCCTGCTGCCGGCATCCTGAGCGAGGAGGAGATTGCAGCCTATGAGGCGCTGTATCGAAAAAGTCAGGAGGAGACGCTGGATGCCCTGGGGCTGAAAGCGGAAAACGCCTTTCAACTCGACGAAATCGCTGCCACTTTCACCGACGCCCGGGAGATAGAGGGCCAAATGTTTCTCTGCGCGTTGAATTTTTCAGAATCGGAGGACTATCAGGGCTTTTACGGTGTGGACTTCAGAGCGGTAATCCCTGCTGATCAGGAAAACCTCCTGGAGACGGTGAAGGCGATTCATCAGGATGCCCTGGATCAATATGGGACGCCCAGTACCTATGAAGGCTTGGGGGAAATCCTCTCCGACCAACTGGAAAACGGGAGTTGGACCGGTGTGGAGGATTGGGTGGTCGGTGACCAGTCCACCTTCCGGATGTGGGTGAATGACATGGGTGATGAGGTGGCCCTTCAATTGCACTATCAGATTGCCGTCAGCTATTGAGAGCGAATCAGAGGGAAGAGAGCCGCCGAAGCAGGACAGGGAGTCCAGCTTCGGCGCTTCCTATTGCGAAAAGATACAAACTGTGCTATTCTGAGCCAACAGAAAGGCAAACTGCCGCCCTGTCAGGCGGCTTTTTACAGGTGAAACCATGAGAGACTACTTTGACATTCAGCTAACCCCCGACCAGCTCCGGGCCATGAGCAGCCTGGCTCTGGCCCACATGGGGGACTGCGTCTATGAGATTTTGGTGCGGGGCTGGCTGTGCAGCGGCGGCCTGGAGGTGAACAAAAACCTCCACCGGGAGACAGTGGCCCTGGTGCGGGCGGGCGCCCAGGCGGACGCCCTGGACAAGATTACCCCCCTGCTCACCCCCGAGGAGACCGGGGTGGTCCACCGGGGCCGAAACGCCAACGTCCACATGATCCCCAAGGGGGCCAGCCGGGGGGAGTACCGGAAGGCCACCGCCCTGGAGGCCCTGTTCGGATGGCTCTACCTCCAGCACAGGACGGAGCGGATCAATCAGCTCTTTGACGCCATCATGACCCCGGACGGGGGAGAGGAGGATGCCTGATGCCGCTGGATGCCGCCTGCCTCACTGCTCTGGTGGGGGAGCTGGGCCCCACGCTGGAGGGGGCCAAGGTCGATAAAATTTTTCAGCCGGGTCAGAACGAGGTGGTGCTGAACCTGCGCACCAAGGCGGGAAATCAGAAGCTGCTGCTCACCGCCAACCCATCCCATCCCCGCCTGCAGTTCACTGAACTGAGCCGGGAGAACCCAGCCTCCCCCCCCATGTTCTGCATGCTGCTGCGCAAGCATCTCACCGGCGCCCGGGTGCTGTCTGTCACCCAGCCCCCTATGGAG
>JBJDXT010000104.1:0-37473 GCA_051866795.1 Candidatus Onthomonas sp.
CAGATAATATACCAAATGCCGCGCCCGTTGTCAACACCTTTTTCGACTTTTTCTTCGTCTCTTGGCATCCGGCCCGTGTGTATCCTTTTTCTTGTCCCTCTTCTCTGCATTTTTCCTTGCAATTGCGGACTTTTCGGGTTATGATGTAGCTGTGTCTCTCTATTGGAGACATTTTATATTGATTCTTCCCTACTGGAGCGATTGCTATGCCGATTAAAATTCCGGACGCCCTGCCCGCCGTAGAGACCCTGGCGCAGGAGAACATCTTTGTCATGACTGAATTCCGGGCGATGCACCAGCATATCCGCCCGTTGAGCCTTCTGATCCTGAATCTGATGCCCACTAAAATCGTTACCGAGACCCAGATTCTTCGCAAGCTCTCCAATACGCCTCTTCAAATTGAGGTCCAGCTGCTGCAGACAGCCAGCTATGTCCCTCAACATGTGGACTCCAACCATCTGGAGTCCTTCTACCGTACCTTTGACCAGGTGAAGGACAGCACCTTTGACGGCATGATCATCACCGGCGCGCCGGTGGAGAACCGGGACTTTGACCAGGTGGATTATTGGGACGAGCTGTGTGAGATTATGGACTGGACCAAGACCAATGTCCACTCCACTCTGCACATCTGTTGGGGCGCTCAGGCTGGTCTGTATCACCACTACGGCATCCCCAAGCACACACTGCCGGAAAAACTGTTCGGCATCTACTCCCATCGGGTGATTAAAAAGGAATCGCCCTGGTTCCGGGGCTTTGACGACCGCTTTTATGCTCCCCACTCCCGCTATACCACTATCGATCCAGAGGATGTGGCAAAGGTCCCTGACCTGGCGGTCTACGCCGTATCTGACGAAGCGGGCATTTTCGCCCTGAAATCAGAGGACAACCGCCATTTCTTTGTTTTGGGGCATCCGGAGTATGACAGCAACACGCTGGCGCTGGAGTATCAGCGGGATGTGGATCGGGGCCTGAACATCCATGTTCCCCGCCACTACTTCCCCAACGACGATCCCACGCAGGCTCCCATCGTCAACTGGCGCAGCGCGGGACAGCTGCTCTACACCAACTGGCTGAACTATTATGTGTATCAGACCACACCTTACAATTTGAAGGACATCGGCGCCGCTTCCCGGCCCTGAGCCTTTCAAACAGCAGACGGCAGACAGCGAAGGTACGCTGTCTGCCGTCTGCGCTTATTCTATTGTTCCTCCATCAGCTCCTGGCTGAGGCGCAAAATCTCCGGAGCCAGCTTTTTCCGCCGCCGGGCAGTGATCACTCGGTTCAGCGGCAGGGCGCAGGCCATCCCCGCCATGCCGATCAGTCCGATGACAATGCCGGGGACAAAATATTCCGCCCAAACCATTGTACAGCTCATCCCAAAGCCGAATACCAGGGTGCTGACCGTCCCCACCAGAATGGAGACAATCCGCCCAGGCCGGGACGCACTCTCGTCCAGCCGGCGCAGCCGGGCCATCTTGTCCTCCTCCGGAGGCAGGTATTTTTTTCGGATGTGCTCAATTTCCTCCCGCTGCTGGGCGGAGTAGGTATAGGTAAAGGGCTTCTTCTCTTCTTCCACAGTCAATTCTCCTTCTCCCCCGCTGTACGAAGTCCCCTGCCGGACCAGCGGATGGTCAATATAGCAATGACAAACACGCCGGTACAAACCCCGGCGCCGGTGAGGGCATTCATCATCTTTTGATACTCCATCCCTTCCCCAAAAGCCGCAAACATGGCGGTCTGCAGTGAGAGCAGGGACACCAGCGCCACCGCAAAGCCCAGCGCCTTGGAGGTAATCAAGGCAGGACTGGCCAGCCTGCGGAACCGGAACAGGTTGACCACAGCGGCGGATACGGAATAAAACGTATAGAGAGCGGCCACAAAGATGAGATAGCCGGGATAGGAATATCCCCTGCCGTCCCGGACCATCTGCAGGATCACCCCTGAGAGGACCAGCGTCAATGCCAGCAGCAGCCAGCCGCACAGCCGGGACGCTTGGAATTCCCGCCGCCGGTCCGTATGTCGCCGGAGGGCGCTGACCGTCAGCAAAATTCGCATGGCCGCCAGCACCAGATAGTAGAGTCCCAGGGCGCCAAACCAGACAGACCGGTACACCACTCCCGTCCCCAGCTTAAAGAGGGCAAAGGCGGTATTGATGAGTGCAGAGAGTACCAGGGTGAGCCTTCCACGAAAAACCAGGTCAGTGAGATAGCGTCGGCTCAACCGGTTCTGGTAGAGTCCCTCCCGAAGCCGCTTGACAAAGCCAGGCACCGGGATACACCAGACAATGAGGGTATAGGTACTTAGGGCATAGAGGGCATAGGAGAGAGGGCTCTCCTCCAAGCCGCTGGCAAACACCCAGATCAGGCCAGGGCCGCAGACCAGGAGCAAAAGCAGCCGCCAGCCCAAACCGGGCCATGCCAACCGCCGGCCCAATTCCTTCCACCGGTTCATGGGTTCTCACACTCCAGCCGGACAGTGAAGGTGCTGCCCTCCCCTGCCTGGCTCTCCACCGAGATCTCGCCCCCCAGAATGTCCATGACCCGCTTGACCAGGGCCAGCCCCAGGCCGTTGCCCTGGGCAGCATGGGAGGTGTCCCCCTGATAGAACCGCTCAAAGATGTGCCGCCCCACCTCCGGCGTGATGCCGCAGCCAGTGTCCGAGACGGTGACCACCGCCCACCGGTTCTCCCGGGTCAGGCCCACCCGGATGCTGCCGCCGGGCTCGGTGAACTTCACCGCGTTGGAGATCAGGTTGTTCCACACCAGCTCCAGCAGCTCCGGGTCGGAGCAAATGGAGACCGGCTCCTCCAGCTCCGCCTGAATGGTCAGCTGCTTTTCCTCCCAGGCATCCTCAAAGGAGAGCATACACTGACAGAGCTGCTCATTCAGATCGTATTCCCGCCGCTCCGGGAAGATCTGCTGGTTTTCCAGCTTGTTGAGCCGGAGGGTGTTGGTGATCAGTCCAGACAGCCGCCGGGTGGCCGCGATAATCGACCGGGTGTACTGCTCCCGCTGCTCCAGGGTCAGGTCAGGGTCCTGCAGCATGGCCGCATCGCTCTGGATCACCGCCAGCGGGGTTTTCAGCTCGTGGGATACATTGGCCACAAAATCCGTCCGCAGCGTCTCGATGCCGGAGAGCTCCTCCGCCATTTTGTTGAAGTTCTCGATGATGGCGTCCAGCTCGTTCCGGCCCTCCAGGCCGTGGACTGGCCGGATACGGGCGGAGAAGTCTCCCCGGGTAATCCGATGCGTGGCCTCCAGAATCCGCCGGACCGGCCGCTCGATGGTAAATTTTCGGTAGAGGCCGTTCAGAAGAGTGCAGAGCAGGCTGAGAAAGAGCACATTGACCAGGGTGATCCGGGCGGCAAACTGAATCTGCTCCCGCCCGAAGGGCTGACCGAGAGCGTCCTGAAGCGCCCCAAGAAAGAGCAGAAAGCAGCAGGTCACCACAAAGGAGATGAGCAGGAAATAAACCAGATAGCTCCGCAGGGAGAAGAGACTCCGGCTCACCCGGACGCTTTCCGTCTCTCTTCTCATTTCAGCACCGCCTTGTAGCCCAGACCGTAGACGGTGACAATTTCAAAGTCGCGGCAGGCGGAGAGCTTGTCCCGGAGCTTGGTGATATAGACATCCACAGCGCGGGTACTGGTGGGGGTATCCGCATCCCAGAACTCCTCCATGAGCTGGGCACGGGTAAAGGTCTTTTTCGGATAGGAGAGCAGCTTGAAGAGCAGGTCAAACTCCCGCACCGTCAGGGACAGCTCCTCCCCGTTCAGATAGGCGTTGTGCTCCTCCGCGTCCAGCACCAGAGCGCCCACCGTCAGCCGCCTGCTGGAGGCGATTCTGGCCCGGCGGAGCAGGGCATGGATGCGCAGAAGCAGCTCGTCCAACTCGATGGGCTTGACCATGTAGTCGTCAATTCCCGCCCGGTAGCCCCGCTGCTTGGAGGCCAGATCATCCCGGGCGGTCATAAAAAGGATGGGAATTTCCCGGTCCGTCTCCCGCACCGTCTCGGCAAAGACGAAGCCGTCCGTCCCCGGCATCATAATGTCGGAGAGGATCAGGTCAAAGGAGTTCTCGTACAGGGCATCATAGGCCTCGTTGGCCCCCGGGCATCCCACTGCGTCAAAGCCGTTCCGGTCCAGAAAGGCACAGACCAGCTGGTTCAGCTCTTTGTCATCCTCCACCACCAGAATGTGAAACATGGGGCATCCCTCCGCATTTTTCCAGATATAGAGACAGTATAGCACAGGATTGTTAAAGAGTTGTTTGCGTTTTGCTTTTCTCTGCAAAATGGGGCGGGAAAATTCCCGCCCCGCTGTTTTCATTCGGACTCCTGATCCTCGTCCTTTTCCAGGAAGGTCCGGACGAACTTGTCCTCAATCTTCTGATAGGTCCCCACCACGGTGTCCTCCACCTTCTGGTAAGCGCCCACCACGGTGTCCTCAATCTTCTGATAGGTGCCCACCACCGCGTTTTCCACCACTTTGGGGGTCTTCAGCTTGTACTCTGGCATGATCCTTTTCTCCTTTCTCAGCCTTTTACATATTTACGCAGCAGCAGCGCCGCCGCTCCGCACAGGGCCAACACGCCGGTCAGGCCGGCTGCAATCCGCGGAAGTCTGTTCCTGTCACCGCCTCCTTATTTCAGCCCCTTGCACAGGGGGATGAGCAGGAGCAGCAGGACGATGCCCACACAGCCCACCAGGATGCCAGGAATCAGCAGTTCCACGCCCGCCGTCTCCATGCACAGGCACATGCTCATGCCAACGCCCAGCACCAGGGCACCCACAATGGCCAGCAGGACAATGCCAACCGTTTTGGGGCTGAGCCTGACAGGCGGGCGGTGCTCCAGTCTGCGCCGGACAAAGACCATCACCAGCAGCACAAGGGCGCCCACGACACCCACCACGACGCCCTGCCGGAAGAGATTCCACTCCGGCAGCAGGCACATGCACACGCCCACACCGAACAGGATCAGGCCGATGATGCCCAGGACCAGCGAGATAAAGTCTTTCTTTTTCATATCACATAACCTCCGCATTTTGCTGTTTGCCTCACAGGATGGCTTGATCATAAAGGACCGCTGTTTGCGATTTGCTTCTGACTTGTTTCGGACTTGTTTCCGGGCCGCAAAAGGCCCCGGACTTTCCGCGTGGGAAAGCCCAGGGCCTGATCGGCGCTGTTTTCCATTGTACCGTCTACTCCACCCGCAGCATGCGATAGCCGACACCGATGTGCGTCTGAATGTACTGAGGGGCGTCCGGCTCCTGCTCCAGCTTTTTGCGCAGGGTGGCCATAAAGACCCGCAGGGAGGCGATGTCATTATCCCAGCTTCTGCCCCAGATATTCTGGGTAATGTAGGTATGGGTCAGTACCTTGCCAACGTTTTTGGACAGCAGACACAGCAGCTTGTATTCAATGGGCGTCAGGTGGAGCTCCTGACCGTCCAGATAGGCGCAGCCGCCGGCATAGTCAATCCGCAGCTTTCCGTTGACGAACACTGAGCTGGCCGTCTGCCGCTGGTCGCTCATATAGGACAGCCTGCGCTGGGTCACCCGGAGTCTGGCCAGCAGCTCCTCCACAGAGAAGGGCTTGGTCAGGTAGTCGTCTGCCCCGGCGTCCAGCGCCTCAATTTTATCCGTGTCCTCACTTCTGGCGCTGATGACGATGATGGGCAGGTTGGACCAGGAGCGGATGTTGTGAATCACCTGAACGCCGTCCATATCCGGCAGGCCCAGATCCAGCAGCACAATATCCGGATTGTGGGAGGAGGCCTCCAGGATGGCCGACTCCCCGTTGGCCGCCACCAGATAGCGGTAGTCGTTCGTTTTGAGTGTGGTAGTGATCAGATTGCGGACAGGAGGATCGTCCTCCACCACCAGAATCAAAGGTTTATTCATGCAGCTCTACCTCCCCTGCGGGCAATGTGAATGTAAAGACAGTTCCATGGGGCCGGTTGTCAGAGACAGAAATGGCGCCTCCGTGGGCGGTTACGATGGACTTGCACAGCGACAGGCCCAGCCCCAGGCTCCGGCGGCTGTCCGCCACCTGATTGGCACCGCTGTAAAACATGTCGAAGATATAGGGCTTCTGCCCGTCCGGAATGCCGGGCCCGTTGTCGGAGACTGTGACCTCCACCCAGCGCTCCCGCTGTCGGGTATGGATCTCAATGAGCGACCCGGGCGGAGTATATTTGATGGCGTTGTCCACCAGATTGATGACCACCTGGACGATTAGTCTGGCGTCGATTTTTGCCAGAATGAAATCCTGTTCGCTGCTGACCCGGATGGTGTGCTCTCCGCTTCTGCGGTTCACATGGCGCAGCGCCTCGGTGATCACCTCGTCCATCAGCTCTGCCGACTGGCGGAGATTTACACGGCCCTCCTCAATTCTGGTCACCGCCAGCAGGTTTTCCACCAGGTTGATCAGCCACAAGGAGTCGTCGTAGATGTCGGAAAAGATCTGGGTCCGGGTGCTGTCATCCATCTTTTGGTAGTTGGAGAGCAGATTGCTGGCGTTTCCGGAGATGGAGGTCAAGGGCGTGCGCAGGTCGTGGGAGATCGCCCGGAGGAGGTTGGCCCGGAGCTGTTCATTTTTCGCCAGAATGGCCGCCTCTTCCTTTTCCCGGGCATTTTTGATATTCTCCAGCGCCAGGGCGCACTCACCCAGGATGGACAGCAGCACGCTGTTTTCAAAGGAGTCCAGCGGGCCCTCGTCCATGGAGATGCCCACCACGCCGTAGGCCTGCTGATTAACCCCGATGGCCAGATACAGGCATCTGGCGCCGGCCAGGGTGTCCGTGGTCGCCCCGGCATGCTTGTGATTGCGGAACACCCAGTCTGCCACCGCCTTCTCGTTTTCAGAGACAAGGCTGCTCTGGCCGCTTTCCGGCACGCGGTAGGCGACCGGCTCTGTCAGTTTTTCCCCATCCGAGGGATAGATGACCAGCTCCCGCTTGAGCAGCTTGGTGAGCTGTCCTGCAGCGGCGGAAAGAACCGACTGCTCGTCCTGCTTGTTTTGCAGCAGCTGATTGGTCTCAAAGAGGATTTTGGTCCGAAAGGCCGCCTGTGCCGACTGCTTGGCGCTGTCCTTCAGCCGGGCGGCCAGAGAGCCGGTCAGAACCGAGGCCATAAACATGATGACAAAGGTCACCGCATAGCCCGGGTCGTTGAAATGCAGCGTAAAGCGAGGCTCGGTGAAGAAGAAATTGAATACCAACACGCTCACAACAGAGGACAGCAGGCTGCAGAGCTGATTTGTGGTGATGACCGAGACAATCAATACCCCCAGAATGTAGACCGTGATAATGTTCGCCTCGGTAAATCCCAGTGCCTGGAAGGCCTGGCCCATCAGCGTGGCGGCCAGCAGCACCAGAATGCTCTTGCCGATATCCCGCAGAGGCAGGGCCATGGACTGGGACCATCTCTTTTTCTGGGCCTGATAGCCATATTCTGCCGCCGCGTCCGGGATGATATGGATATCCAGATTCGGCGCATTGGCAATCAGCTGTTCGGTCAGGGTAGGCTTGCTGAAGATGCTCTTTCGGGTGACGGTGCTGCGGCCAATGACAATTTTGGAAACGCCGGAGAGCCTTGCGAACTCGGCGATCTGATAGGGGACATCCTCCCCGTAGACCGTCTCGATGGCGGCGCCCAGCTGCTGGGCCAGACGCATATTCTCCCGCAGCCGCTTTTTATCCTCCTCCTCCATGGCGGCGGTGCCGGGCGTCTCCACATAAAGAGCTGTGAATACGCCCCGGAAGGCGGCAGCCATCCGGGCCGCCGTTCGGATAATTCTGGGGTTGGAGGGGGAGGACGAGAGGCAGACCAGAATATGCTCGTCTGTATGGTAGTCTCCCCGGCTTCTGACCCTGGCGTCCTCGGTACGCAGATTCACCCGGTCGGCGCACCGGCGCAGGGCAATCTCCCGCAGGGCGGTCAGGTTTTCCATGGTAAAGAAATGGGCCGCCGCACGCTCCGCCTGCTCCGCCCGGTAGATATTCCCGCTGTCCATCCGGTCCAGCAGATCTTTGGGCTCGATGTCTACCAGCTCCACCTGATCGGCCTGGTCAAAGACAGAATCCGGAATTCGCTCCCGGACCAGAACGCCGGTGATGGCGGCCACGGTGTCGTTCAGGCTCTCAATGTGCTGGACATTTACGGTGGTATAGACGTCGATTCCCGCTTTGAGAAGCTCCTGCACATCCTGGTAGCGCTTGGCATGGCGGCAGCCCTCCCCGTTGGTATGGGCCAGCTCGTCCACCAGAATCAGCTGGGGCCTTCTTTGCAGCGCCCCATCCAGATCAAAGTCGTGGAGGGTGATGCCCCCATGGCGGAGCTCCCTGACCGGAAGCTGCTCCAGTCCACAGAGCAGCGCGGTTGTCTGGGGCCGGGCATGGGACTCGATATAGCCCGCGACCACATCCACGCCCCGCTCTCTGGCCTGATGGGCGGCCTGCAGCATGGCGTAGGTCTTTCCGGTTCCGGCAGCATAGCCGAAGAAGATTTTCAGTTTTCCCTCACTCCCGCCGGACGTATCGTCCCGAGTGGCCCGCAGGAGCTGATCCGGGTCCGGTCTTGGCAGTTCCATGTTCGATTTCTCCCTTTCTGCTCCTCTGTCCGTGATCCGGCGCGACATATACGTTCCTGTTCAGGTGGGTATTATAGCACAGCCTGTCCCTCTTTTCCAGCCAGTCTGTTTTCGCTGGCAACGCACTCCAGAAAGCGGCTGACCTCCGGCGTTCTCCGTTTCCTTTTCCAGAAAACCTGCTGCAAATGGCGGCGCTCCTCCGTCTTCAGACAGGCACCTTTGTCTGCCGTCTCCGGGTCAGACATCCAGGAGATCGCTCTGCCGTCTATCTGACCATCGGCAGACACTTCCATTCCACCGGGCACAAAAATGACGTCCAGCCGGTTATGGGAGAGCTCCCGGAGCAGTTCTTCCTCCGTCCCGTAAAACAGGGACACATCCACCCCAGGATATTGCCGCGCGTAATCTCTCAGCGGCTCCTCAATGCCGTCCGCCGCTGCCGGATTCAGCAGCCCGATCCGCAGGCTCGTGTGGCTGTCCGGACGCGGAAACTCCTGCGCCTGGCTCTGCTGCGCCAAAAGACGGTCCAGCCTTTTCATCAAAAAATGCACGGCAGCAAATAGAATCGCCAGCATTGGGATCAAAAACAGCTCACGCATCAGATCACCTCCTGTTGTCCGCACGTTCTCTTCTTTCCCTTGGGATTTTCCGCCACACTTTTCCGCTCCGCCACAGGGTCACATCCGGAAGCATTTCTGCAAATCCCGGTTCCGCCCCAGCACCAGCATGGTCTCCCCTGCCTCCAGAACCATGTCAGGTGTGATGGACAGCTCCAGCCTGCCGTTCCTTTTGACGCCCAGAATGTTAATCTTATACTTTTTCCGGATGTCCAGCTGGCCGATGGTACGGCCAATCCAATCGCCGGGTACCTGAACCTCAAATATGGCGTGGTCTCCGTCCAGCTCAATGTAGTCCAGAATGTGATCGGCGCTGTAGCGGATTGCCGTCCACTTGGCCAGCTGCTTTTCTGGATAGACCACCTCGTCCGCGCCGTTGCGCAGCAGGAACTTCGCCTGGACGTCCCGGGCCGCCCGGGACACCACCAGCCTGGCCCCCAGCTCCTTGAGCAGTGAGGTCGTCTCCAGGGAGCTCTGAAAGTCGTTGCCGATGGCGACAATGCATACATCATAGTCCCGGATACCCAGGGACTCCAGAAAGTCGGCGTTTGTGCTGTCCCCGATCTGAGCGCTGGTCACAAAGGGGAGCGCGGCGTTCACCCGTTCCTCCACGTTGTCCACCGCCATGACCTGATGGCCCAGCTGATGCAGGTGCATGGCGATGTGCCGGCCAAACCGCCCCAGTCCCACCAGCAGAATTGATTTCATACAACCACTCCTTTATCCAACTGTCATTTTTTCCAGCGGCAGTCTTGACACATTTTTTCTCGTGCCGGCGAGGGCGGCAAAGATCAGCGTCAGCCCGCCGACCCGGCCAAAGAACATCAGCAAAATGAGAATCAGCCGGGACAGCGTGCCCAGCTGCGCCGTAATACCAAGTGAAAGGCCCACCGTACCGATGGCGGAGGCCGCTTCAAACAGGCAGGTCAGCATGGGCAGGCCCTCCGCCATGCTGATGACCAGACCGCCTGCGAAAAACAGAACGATATACATCAGGAAAATGGTAGCCGCGTTTTTCACCACGTCGTCGTCAATCCGCCGCCCGAAAAAATGGGCGGAGTCTCTTCTGCAGAAGGTGGAGACAGCGGTGGCAAACAGCGCGGCGATGGTGGTGGTTTTCATGCCGCCGGCAGTGGATCCGGGAGAGCCGCCCACCAGCATCAGCGCAATGATCACGAAAAGACTAGCCTCACTCATCTCCGTCAGATCGGCGGTGTTGAAGCCCGCCGTCCGTGGGGTGACCGACTGGAACAGGGAGAGGAGGATCCGCTCTCCCGCGGGGCGGTCAGAAAACTCGCAGAAGTAAAAGTAGACCGCCGGGATTGCCAGCAGGAGAACCGTGGTGGCGAGAATCACCTTGCTCTGCATTCTGTACCGGTGCAGATGCCACCGGTTGACCCGGATATCCTCCCAGGTCAGAAAGCCGATGCCGCCGGCCACAATCAGCAGCATAATGGTCACATTGATGACTGGCTGGGCGGCATAGGTGGTGAGCGAGGAAAACGCCTCCCGGGCGCCCATCAGGTCAAAGCCCGCGTTGCAGAAGGCGGATACCGAGTGAAACAGCGCCATCCACAGCCCTTTGACGCCAAAATCCCGGCAGAACACGGGCGCCAGGGCGGCGGCTCCCAGCAGTTCGATGCACAGGGTCATCCGGACAATGAAGCCAGTCAACCGGACAATGCCGCCCACCTTGGGTGCGGAGATCGCCTCCTGCATGGTGCTGCGTTGCATGAGGGAGATTTTCCTGCCGGAGATCATGGCAAAGGCAGCCGCCACGGTGATGACCCCCATGCCTCCGATCTGAATGAGCAGCAGGATGACCACCTGGCCGAAGGTGGACCAGTAGGTGGCCGTGTCATGAAGCACCAGCCCGGTAACGCAGACCGCCGAGGTGGCGGTGAACAGGGCGTCCAGCGCCGGCGTCACCTCCCCCCGGCCATTGGAGACGGGCAGCATCAGCAGCAGCGTTCCCAGCAGGATGACGCCGGAAAAGCCGAGAATAATGATCTGGGAGGAGGTCAGCTTCCTTTTTCGCTCCAGCAGCCAGTTCATGCGCCCAGGACTCCTTTCTGTCTCCTTATCTGATCTTTATCATAAAATGGATCTGATAAAGAGGGTAAAAGAGTATTGGCGCTGGCATTAAGATTATCTAAAGACGCCGCGCCGCACGGCAGGCAAGCCAGCAGGTACCGGTCTGCGGCTTGAAAGCGAAGGGAAGAAAGGTTCTTGACAGAAGTTAAAATAACATTTACAATAGTAGTACAGAGTCCCATTATCGAAAGGAGGCCTCGATGAAACAGCAGCGGAATTCGAGACAGCGTCAGATGATTTTAGACGCTGTCCAGACACGATGTGATCATCCCACCGCCGACCAGATCTATCTGGACGTGCGCACCAGGGATGAGAAGATCAGCCGCGGCACAGTATACCGCAATCTGGGCGTTCTGTCGGAGGATGGCGAGATCACCAATGTGAAGGTTCCTGCGGCGGACCGCTACGATTCCCGTCTGGACCTCCACTATCATCTGTTTTGCACCGGCTGCAGAAGGGTGTTTGACGCCCCGCTGAGCTACCGTGCGGAATACGACAGGCAGGTGGCGGCTGAGACCGGCTTTCAGGTCAGCAGGCATCGTATCGTGTTTGAAGGTCTATGCTCAGAATGTGCAAAAAGCAGGGAAATGAAAGCGAAATCGGAGGTATTATGATGGCAATATACAAATGTATCATCTGCGGCGCGATTTATGACGAGGAGAAGGAGGGCAAGCCGGTGTCCGAGCTGGACGGGTGTCCGGTGTGCAAAATGCCGGTCTCCAATCTGGTTCCCGTCTCCCCGGCGGCAGCGCCTGCTCCCCCCAAGGCCTGGACCGGCAAGCTGGACTATGACCCCGCCACTGCCCGGCAGGACAGCTCTGCCCGGTACATGGCGGAAATCCATGAGATGGCGGTCACCGGCAAGTCTATCGGCGGCGCCATGAGCACCAAAATGCCCATGCCCAACTGGGACGACGTCCTGCTGCTGGGCGCTCAGCTCAACCCCGCTCCCCTGAACGACGGGGACCCGGTGGACGCCACCACCGTCATCGGCAAGCACGCCAAAAAGCCCATGGTGCTGCAGAGCCCCGTCTATATCTCTCACATGTCCTTCGGCGCCCTGTCCAAGGAGATCAAGGTGGCCCTGTCCAAGGGCTCGGCCATGGCGAAAACCGCCATGTGCAGCGGCGAGGGCGGCATCCTGCCGGAGGAGAAGGCGGCGGCCTACAAGTACATCTTTGAGTACATCCCCAACAAGTACAGCGTCACCGATGAAAATCTCCGCTCCTCGGACGCCATT
Organism: Candidatus Onthomonas sp.; assembly: GCA_051866795.1. GTDB lineage: Bacteria > Bacillota > Clostridia > Oscillospirales > Oscillospiraceae > Onthomonas. The sequence goes on from JBJDXT010000104.1 coordinate 12,542, forward strand.
GAGATCAAGATCGGCCAGGGCACCAAGCCCGGCATGGGCGGTCATCTGCCCGGAGAAAAGGTGACGGCAGAGATCGCCGCTATCCGGGGCAAAAAACAGGGCGAGGATGTCCAGAGCCCCAGCAAGTTCCCGGAGCTGAACTCCAAAGAGGACCTGCGGGACATGGTTGACATGCTGCGCCGCCGGTCAGAGGGCCGGCCCATTGGCATCAAGATCGCCGCCGGAAACATCGAGCGGGATCTGGAATACTGCGTCTTTGCCAATCCCGACTTTATCACCATCGACGGCCGCGGCGGCGCCACCGGCTCCAGCCCCCTGATGCTGCGGGAGGCCACCACGGTGCCCACCATCTACGCCCTGAGCCGTGCCAGAAAGTATCTGGATTCCGTCGGTTCGGACATCTCTCTGGTGATCACCGGCGGACTGCGGGTTTCGGCGGACTTCGCCAAGGCCCTGGCCATGGGCGCTGACGCCATTGCCATCGCCAGCGCGGGTCTGATCGCCGCCGCCTGCCAGCAGTATCGCATCTGCGGCAGCGGCAACTGCCCGGTGGGCGTGGCCACTCAGAATCCCGAGCTGCGGGCCCGGCTGAAGGTGGACGCCGCAGCCCAGCGGGTGGCAAACTTCCTCAACGTCTCTCTGGAGGAGCTGAAAACCTTCGCCAGAGTGACCGGAAACACCTCTGTCCACGGCCTTACCCTGGACAACCTGGTCACAACCGACCGCGATATCGCGGAATATACCGGCATTCGTCATGTGGGACAGCCAAATCCCGGCGCAACCGCCGCCGCTGCCCCTGTCAAACAAAAGGAGGAACCGAAAATGGGCCAGTACAAGTGCAAGCTCTGCGGAGAAGTTTTTGAGGTCAAGGACGGGGAGACTCCGGTCTGCCCCCGTTGCCGCGCCACCGGCGACAAGCTGGAGGCGGTGACGCCGGAGAGCAAGAGCAAGTATGCGGGCACACAGACGGAAAAGAACCTGCATGCCGCCTTTGACGGCGAGTCCGGCGCCCGGAACAAGTATACTTACTTCGCCTCCGTGGCCAAGAAGGAGGGCTATGAGCAGATTGCCGCCCTCTTCCTCAAGACCGCCGAGAACGAGCGGGAGCACGCCAAGATGTGGTTCAAGGAGCTGGGCGGCATCGGTGATACCGCCGCCAACCTGCTGGCCGCTGCTGAGGGCGAGAACTACGAGTGGACGGATATGTATGACGGCTTTGCCAAGACCGCCGAAGCTGAGGGCTTCCCCGAGCTGGCCGCCAAGTTCCGCATGGTGGGCGAGATCGAGCGCCACCACGAGGAGCGCTATCGCGCCCTGCTGAAGAACGTGGAGACCGCTGCTGTCTTTGAAAAGAGCGAGGTCAAGGTCTGGGAGTGCCGCAACTGCGGTCACCTCGTGGTGGGTACCAAGGCTCCCGCCATCTGCCCCGTCTGCGCCCATCCTCAGAGCTATTTCGAGGTCCGGGAGGAGAACTACTGATCATTCTTCCCTGCCGCCCGTCTGCCGCATCTGACGCAGAAACCGGCGGCCCTTCTGAGGGCCGCCGGTTCGCGAAAGCATCCCTTTGATACGCAAAAGGCCGCCGGCACAGCCGGCGGCCTTTGTTTTTATTGGCACAAAATCAAATCAGTCCCGCTTGAGGGCATGGGCAACAGCCTTGCCCACGCCGCCGCCGACGATGGCGCCGGTGACCGCCTCAATCAGGCCCTGGATACCCACCATGAGGATGACGAACATAAAGGGATTGGCGGCGCCCAGCGCAGCCACCTTCTCCTGAATGTAGTCAGAGCCGTAGAAAAAGATCACGATGTAGCCCATGAAGCACAGGGTGTTCAGCAGCGGGGTGGCCAGACCGGTGAGGAAGTAGGAAACCGTCTTGGTCGGGTCAATCTTCTTCAGGCCCCGGAACACCCAGCCGGCCAGAGCGCCCACCAGCGTCCGCATGCCGACGCACAGGATGAAGGTGGAGAAGGGGTTGAGCTGGAAGAACACGCCGGTCATGGGAGAGGCGCCGGTGATGGCGTCATAGAAGCTGGTGAAGCCGTAGACCATGCCCAGAATTGCACCGGCCAGAGGGCCGGACAGCATGGCTCCGATGGCGATGGGGACCATGCTGAAGGTCATCACCAGGGGACCCACCGGAATGCTGGTCAGGCCGGTGAGCTTCATGACCAGGATGATGGCCACCAGAAGGGCCAGCTCGGTCAGGTAGCGGATCTTTTCGTTGCTGCGTTTCATATGAAATTACCTCCTGCTGCTGTTCCGATCCCTCGCCGGATACAGCGCAATGATTTTTTGCCGCAGGCCCCGCCCCATGTTCCCCTGCCGCCCATACCGGTACAGCGGGGAAGCAGGCCTGGCCCGCAACGAGGACATTATAGTGGATTCTTTCGGGGAAAGCAATTGTTTTTTTGAAAAATGTGGCGGGCGGCAGGCGATCCCCTTCCTTTGATTGCCATTCCCCCGAATTTATGCTATGATGAGGCGAAACAAGCATCCCCTGTGGATTGGAGAGATTATTATGTTAACCGGAAAGACAGTGGTGCTGGGGGTCACCGGCGGCATCGCCTGCTACAAGGCGGCGGCCCTGGCCTCCGCCCTGGTCAAGCAACACGCCGACGTCCAGGTCATTATGACCGAAAACGCCACCCAGTTTGTCACGCCTATCACCTTTGAGCAGCTCACCGGCAACAAGGCGCTGGTGGACACCTTTGACCGGAACTTCCAGCACAGCGTGGAGCACATCGCCGTGGCTGACCGGGCGGATTATGTCCTCATCGCCCCCGCCACCGCCAACGTGCTGGCCAAGCTGGCCCACGGCATCGCCGACGATATGCTGACCACCACCGTCCTGGCCTGCAATTGCCCCAAGGCGGCGGCTCCCGCCATGAACACCAAGATGTACGAGAACCCGGTGACCCAGGACAATCTGGACACTCTGCGCCATTACGGCTGGGAGATCGTGGAGCCGGCCTGCGGACGGTTGGCCTGCGGCGCGGTGGGAGCCGGCAAGCTCCCAGAGCCGGAACAGCTGCTGGAGACCTGCATCCACGCCCTGGCCCACGAGAAGGATCTGACCGGCAAGCGGGTGCTGGTCACTGCCGGTCCCACCCGGGAGGCGCTGGATCCGGTGCGTTATCTCACCAATCACTCCTCCGGCAAGATGGGCTACGCCATCGCCAGGGCCGCCAGCAACCGTGGAGCGGAGGTCACTCTGGTCTCCGGCCCGGTGAACCTGCCCCGCCCCCGCTATATGGAGGTTGTGGACATCGTCTCCGCCCAGGATATGTATGAGGCGGTCACCAGCCGGGCGGGAGAGATGGATATCGTCATCAAGGCCGCCGCCGTGGCCGACTACCGCCCCGCCACCGTGGCGGACAACAAGATGAAAAAGGGAGACGGAGAGCTGTCCATCCCCCTGGCCCGAACCAGGGACATCCTGGGGGAACTGGGAGCCAACAAGCGTCCCGGCCAGTTCCTCTGCGGCTTTTCCATGGAGACCGAGCATATGCTGGAAAACAGCCGGAAAAAGCTGGAGAAAAAGCATCTGGATCTCATCGCCGCCAACAACGTCAAGGTGGCGGGGGCCGGCTTCGGGGTGGATACCAACATTCTCACCCTCATCGGCCCGGAGGGCGCCCGGGAGCTGCCCATGATGTCAAAGGCCCAGGCGGCGGACGCCCTGCTGGACGAGATTCTGCGCCGGATGGGGGAGCGCTGACAAACCCGAACCCCTCCACAAGACAGACGGGCGCGCAATGCGCGCCCCTACAGCATCGGCCTGCCGTAGGGCGGGGGCTTGCCCCCGCTGTCAGCATCGGAAACCCACAGACAAAAAACGCAGCCCTCCCAACCGGGGAAGGCTGCGTTTTCGCGTTTTTAGGAATTTACCTGCTCTGATATTCCTTCAGCGCCCGGGCAATCTGATCTGGGCAGGAGGTAGCCTTAAATCCGCAGGTAGTACCCTGCAGACGCTCAATCACGTCATCAATCTTCATGCCCCGGACCAACTGGCCGATGCCCTTCAGGTTGCCATTGCAGCCGCCGGTGCTGCGAAAGGCCAGGACAACCCCGTCCTCCACATCAATTTCCATAGCCTGGGAGCAGACGCCCCGGGGACGGTAGTGAATAGTCTCCATTGTTTTGACACATCCTTTTTCTGTCTGTCGTTTGCCTTCAGCCAATGCAGGCGGCGCACCGTCCATAAAAATAGCAGTCGTGCCGCTGCACTTCACAGCCACACAGCCGGCTCACCGTCTCGTCCAGCCCGGCGTCATAGTCCATGCAGAGATCAGACACATTGCCGCACTGAGTGCAGATCAGATGAGGATGTGGATGGGTGTTGCCGTCATAACGCTCCACCGTGAAAGGCATCCGGGTGATCTGCCCTTCCTGGGCGAGAATGCCCAGATTACGGTAGACGGTGCCCCGGCTGAGGCCAGGTACGGTGAGTTTGAGCTGTTGGTAGATCGTCTCCGCCGTAGGGTGGCAGGCGGAGTTTTTCACATAGGTGCAGATCAGATCCCGCTGGGGAGAATAGCGCTTTCTGGTCATCATGAAAACTCCTGTCTGTACTTATTTCAGAATAATTCTTATTTTATCATAAATTTCATAAAAATGCAACTGGTGATGCAGGAAAAATCTTCTTTATGCGGTTTACAGGGATTTTCCAGCGTATTTTGCCGCCGGGGAACGGAAACTAGAATGACCGCCGGCGAAAACGCTGCGCCGGCGCGCAGAAAGGGAGGTAATCAGATGAAAGGACTTGTGACAGCTCTGGCACTGGCGATGGCGCTGCTGCTCACCGGCTGCGGCAGCCGGAACCCGGCGACAGACTATCCCACCGGGCAGGCCAATCCCCCGGCGACCAGTCAGAACGGCAATCAGACCGCAGGTGACCGGACGGACACCGCCGGAACCAACAACGGCACGGCTGCCGGGACAGCGGGAGACCGTGACGTGGTCAATCCCGAGGGACAGTACGAGGCGGCGCCGGACGGAGCCGTGACCGACCATGCGGCGGAGGAGCGCCCGGCAGGCGATCTGGCCCGGGACACCCGGGACGTGGTGGATGACACCGCAAACGCCGCCAAGGACGTCACCAACGGGGTGGCCAACGGCGCCCGCAGCGTGACGGACGGCGTCATCAACGGCACCCAGGACGTAGTGGACGGTGTGGTAAACGGCGCCCGGAACGTCACCGACGATGTGATCAACGGCGTGGACAACGCCGCAGGCGGCGTCCGGAACGGCGTGAACAACGCCGCGAACGGCGTCACCAACGGCGTGCAGGATGTGACCCCGGAATCCCGGACTGCTCGATAACACAGCAAACGCACCGCAGAGGGCGAGATCGCTCTCTGCGGTGCGTTTCCGGTTGAAAGCCACTCAGGAGTCCATTCTGATGAAGCAATGCGAAAAAAGCTTACCTGGAACGGAAACGCCGGCCCAAAAGCTACGCGCACACAGCGGGCTTCAGGTCAGCGTTTTGTCTGTTCTGGCAAATGGCTATTTCTGAAACAGGAAGGATTGCAGTTCAAACAGGCAACGGCCCTGAAAATATGGGGCTGACCAACCGGAGTAATCGGTGGTCACCTGAAAAAACAGGGCGCGACGGCCGGTCACTCTCTCCACCAAAGCATGCACCATGCCATCATCCGGACCGATCGAACAGCATCCAATCTCCTCCCCGTCTGCACCGTCGATGTGAATATGCAAGGTACAGTCACAGCCGCAGCCCCGCACCCGGGCAGCGAAGAGCATGGTTTTGCTGGACCAATCCGCACCAAAATCAAAATATTTATAGCCGATTATGCAGCCGTCAGTAATCTGAGTGACCACTCGATCCATCACATTCCGCTGTGTGACAAAGGCTCCGCCCCTGAGCACGCAGGCCAGCTCCGCCGGTGTCTCCTGATAGGGTGAGAGAGACTGGGCAAACCCAAGAGAGGTCATCTCCACCGGAGGAATGGTCCCGTCAGGCAGAATTTGAATCCGCTCCACGCAGGCCCGTCGGGACATAATTGTTCCGTTGGTCATTCGGTGGTAAAAAATGTACCATTGCCCGTTAATGCAGGCAATAGAACCGTGGTTGTTGCCCCCGGGATAGTCCACTCCGTTGTCCACAATGTATCCCCGGTAAGTGTAGGGGCCGGTAGCCCGGTCAGCGGTAGCATAGGCCAGCCGGCTGCCCCGCTTGGGAGAGTAGATCAGATAATAGGTCTCCCCCACCTTACGCAGGGAGGCCGCCTCAAAAAAGAGGGTCTCCGCCCGGTCAAAGCCCCGCTCGCCGGTGATCTGGCATGGAATGACATGTTCAATGCAGCTTCCGTCCAGGATTTCGTACATATTCTCCGGGTTGATTTGAGCCAGAAAGGACCGCTCATAGCCGCAGCAGATGTACACTTTTCCATCGTCATCCACCAGAACGCCGGGGTCGATAAACCAGCCGTTGCAGCAGATTGCCTCAGGGATGGAATAGCGGTACCGGGACAGGAGCCGGAAGGGTCCCTCCGGCCGGCCACTTACCGCCACGCAGCCCTTTGTCCCCATGATATAGGCATACAAATAATACCTGCCGTCCTTTTCCACCACGTCAGGGGCATACAGCTGATTGCGTTCATCCGTCCAGTCGGTATCCGCCGGGTGATCCCGATCGGGCTGGGTGTGGAAAATATCCCCGTGGCAGGTCCAGTGGTCCAGGTCATCCACCGGAGCGCTCCAGCACTTGAGGACGCAGTCGCAGAACTGGTCTGAGCCTGCCCGGTCATGGGATCCATAGACATATACCCGGTCGCCGAATACCCGCGGCTCACCGTCCGGGATGTACTCCCAGAGTGGGAGATAGGGATTTGCCATGGTCAGACCCCTCCTTCCGATCCGGGCGGCTCAACCCTTTGGCAAAACCGCCTGATAGATCCGTCTCAGCAGCTCAGGATGGAGCTCAGCGTAATTGGGCAGATAGTTGAGCAGATGCTGGGTATAGAAGACGGACAGATGGCTCTTCGGCTCGATATTCGCCGTGGCTCCTCCCGCGCCGTCCCAGCCAAACTCCCCTGGTGGGACGATACCGTCATCTGTCAGCCGCACCCGCATGCCCAGGCCATAGCCCTCACTCTCCGGCTTCATCGTATTGTGGTAGTCTGCAAAGCATGTCCCTTGAAGCTGGTTAGCGGACATGAGGGCAATCGTCTCCGGACGCAGAATTCTGGCTCCGGTCTTACCCACGCCGCCGCAGGCCAGCGCGTCAGCAAAGAGGATATAGTCCTCTGCCCGGCAGCAGATGCCTGCCCCACCGGAGTCGTAATTGGCACTGAGCTGGTAGGTATTTACCTTACCCGCCCGGAAGATGATCTGCTTCTGATCGTGATAGCAGAGCTGGCCGGGCATATGGGCCAGCTCCCGCTCCCCGGGCCGGAAAGTGATGCCCGTAATACCCAGAGGACCGGCAATGTGGTTCTGTATATAATCAGAAAGGCGCTCCCCGGAGACCGCCTCAACGACAGCCCCCACGACGTCGTGGCACAGGCTGTACTGGAAGTGGGTACCCGGATCAAAGTCCAGAGGCTCTGCCGCCAGGGCACGGATGATCTCCCGGGTGGAGGCCCGGTGATCCGTTGCGGAACAGGTGTTCAAAATGGCTGGGCAGTTTAGATTATAGTTCAGGCCGCCGGTCATGGTCATGAGATGCCGCACCGTCAGCTCCGTTCTGGCCGGGCGGACAGTCTCCCCTGCCCGCACCGTCAGGCGGTTGTACTCAGGCAGATATTTGGACACCGGGTCGTCCAGCCCCAGTCTGCCCTGCTCCCAGAGCTGGAGGGCGGCGGTCATGGTCATCAGCTTGGTACAGGAATAAATCCAGTACCACTCGCCTCCCTGCAGCGGGATCTGTTTGTCCCAATCCAAATGTCCCGCCCAGTGGTGGTAGAGCAGCTTGTGATTCTGGAAGACCACGCACTCACAGGACGGAACGCCGTATTGCTGCTCCACCTGATTCAAAAAATCGGTTACCGGCTGAAAATTCACGCCCACTCCCCCGTCTCTGTCTGAATTTTCACTTCCAGTGGTCCCAGAACAACCTGCTCTCCTTCCATCGGAAAGTGTTTTCCGTGGAGCGTATTGTTGAATAGGAACCGGTAGCTGCCGCCGGGGCCGGTGCGGCTAGTGACCTCTACCCCCTGGGGCAGCGTGTCGATGACCGGGATGCCCTGCTCCCGGAAGGCCTCCAGCATCAACGTCCGGTAGAGGGCTTTCTCTCCCACCGTGCCAACATAATAAGCAGAGCCCTGTCCAAAGCGGTTTTTCGTGATGGCGGGAGTGCCTGCATAGAACCGGTCAGCGTACCGGGCCCAGACTTCAGCGGTCTCCGGTACCAGAAGATCACACCAGCCGGTGATATAATAAGCTCCGCCGCCCTTCGCGTACAGGCGCTGGATGACCGGGCCTATGGGGTCGTACTCCTCCACATAGCAGCCGCAGAGCCTGCGGAAACAGGTAGGCAGCAGTTCGCCCAGGATGCAGTTGCCGTTTTTGTCCTTGACGCCACTGCGGTTGGTGATGATAGCTGTGCCCCCGGCCCTGGTGAAGTTCTCCAGCCGGGCAGCAAGGTCCGGGTCGGTAATGAAGTGGGTAGGCACCAGCACCACCTTGTAGCCCTCCAGGGAAGACTGCTCCTGAATCACGTCCAGGTTGACTCCAAGGGTCATGCAGGCATTGTGCAGCAAGCGCAGCTGGGTCCAGTAAGCAAAGCCCTCAGACTGGCGCTGATTTTTCAGCGCGTACTCCTGATCGGCGGAATAGAGCATGGCCACCTGGCTGTGTACTGTGGTCTCGTTTAGCCGGGGCAGACGCTCCAGCCGGCGGCACAGGCGGTCCAGCTCGGCCAGACGGCGGTTGTCAGCGTTGCTGTGATCCAGCAGGCCGTGGCAGAACATTTCCGCTCCGGTGCAGGCGGTGCGCCAGCGGAAAAAGCTGAGCAGATCCGCTCCGTGGGCCACTGCCTGAAGGGCGTAGCCCTCCAGCATGCCCGGTTCCAGCGTGGGCGAGATGGGACTCCAGCAGCCCATATGGCCTCCCAGCTGCTCCATAATCCAGAAGTTCTGCTGTTTGAAGCCCCGGAGGAAATCTAAACCGAAAGCGTTAGAATAGAGTGCCTCCGGGTCCTCCGGCAGACGGACAGGCGGATAGTTGTCATATGCCGCCACATCCAGCACGCCGAACTCTTGGTGGAAGTCAGGGAGGTTGGCACAAAAGCAACTGTTAGTGGTGACCACCGCCTTTGGGTCATAGCGGCGGATGATGTCCCGCTGGAAGCGGACATAGTCGGTGGTGCAGGCAGCGCCGTACCGTTCATAATCCTGCAGCCAGGCGGGATTGAACCAGTCCGTCTGGTACTCCGGCCCCAGCAGCGGGGTGATCTGCTCCCAGTGGCTGATCTCACCGCTCCACACCCGGCTGCCCCAGGCCCGGTTCAGCGCCTCCAGGGTACCATACTTGTCTTTCAGGTAGTCACGAAAGCCCTGGGTACAGGTAGGACAGGTGCAGTGGTTGCTCTCCAGCTCGTTGTCAATCTGCCAGGCGAAGATCTCCGGCCGGCCGGCATAACGGCGGGCCATCTCTTCTACAATCCGCCCGGCGTATTTCCGAAAGACCGGGTTCATCATGCACCGATGGCCCCGGACGCCCAGGTGGAGGGGGCGGCCAGTGCGGTCCCACTGAATCGTCTCGGGATAGTCCTGATAGAGCCAGAGAGGCGGGCAGTTGGTAGGGGTACCCAGGATGACTTTCATCCCGTGGCGGCTGAGCACCTCAATGGCGTCATCCAGCCAGTCGAAGCAAAACTGTCCCTCCCGGGGTTCCATCTGGCTCCAGGCAAACTCTGCAATGCGGACTACATGGGCGCCCAGCTTGGCCATGCGAGAGGCGTCCTCCTCCCACATGGCCCGGTCCCAGTGCTCCGGGTAGTAGTCGATTCCGATTTGTATCATGGTATTGTTGTTCCTTTATTGTAAAAGTAGGAGATTATGCCCGGTCAGCTCTGCCATTATGGCTCATGCGACGGGCACAGACCTGTTTTAGCCGTGCCTCAGAGACAATCTGATTGTCCAGATCCACAAAGCCGAAGGCCAAATCCTTATAGTTCCAGATGGCGTGGCCGATTCCGGCTCCCTCCAGCAGCTGCATACAGTCGCAGAGCCACCCAGCGGCATCCCCGGCTCCGGCATTTATAATCACGCCGAATTCACCGCAGTACAGCTCCCGTCCAGACCACTTGGCAAAGTCAAAGGCATCCTTCAGCAACCGGGCCATATCCTCACGGCTCACCCGTTTCTCTGTGGCCACATGGACATATTTGGGGAGATATTGCCGGTTTTTCATCAAAAATGCTGTAAAACCAGAGATGTCCCCGGGATAGGTGACTGACTGGTTGTAGGCTGACATCTCCTCAGAAAAGCCGGCCATCTGGTGTGTGAACACCTGAGGATCATAGAAGTGGAAGTTATAATAGACGTGCTCATCCTCCAGCAGCTCCAACTCCTTGAGCCGGAAGGGGCTGTTCTGCTCATTGCTGCCGATCAGAATGCCCCGCTCCGGGTCAATGGCCCGGATAGCTGACACAGTCCGGCGGTACAACCGATTCCACAGATAACCAGCCCCGTCCGACACCTCGTTGAGCAGCTCAAAGAGCAGAATCGGACGCTTCCGTCCGGCAAAGTGCCGGGCAAGCTTCTCCCAGATCCGAAGAAACCGGAGCTGATATGCCTCCTCCGTCAGCAGCGGCATGGGCCGCTCCATCATGCCGTAGACATTGCCCGCGGCATGATGGAGGTCGATGATCAGATTGAGGTGATATCTCTCGCACCAGTCCGCGCACCGGTCGAGACAGGCCAAAGCAGTCTCAGCGTCTGTCAGAGAATCCGGCTCCGGTTCCAGCACCCGGTAGTCTACCGGCAGACGGACATGGTCCATGCCCCAGCCGGCAATCTGCGCGATATTTTTCTCGGTGAGGAAGGTCTCCAGGTGCTGGGCCATCTCGGAACGGCTCCGTACTGGCGCGGAGAGACAGTCGTATTGAGACAGCCATCCGCCCAGATTGATACCGTTTCTAAAGTGCTCAAAAATCATATGAACAAAGCCTCATCACAGTTAAGCGCGCTCCACCGTCAGGGCACAGCCGGTGCCGACCTGCTCGACGGTAACGGCATCTGCCTTCCCCTTCAGGGTCACGGTGATGGTGTCGCCGAGGCGGCTGGCCTGAGCGGTGAGCACCGGCTGGCCGTCCGAATCGCAGACGGAGCGGCTAACCTGGGCGCCATCGGCCAGGTGATAGAGCTTCAGCTTGAGTCCGTCGGTATAGTCGTAGACAGTGCTCTCCTCGTGGCTGCCCACGGGGAGGATGGTGTTCTCCCGGACGAAGAGGGGCAGGGAGAAGAAGTCGTACTGGCTGCGATACCACCGGCCGGGAGACTGCACCGTCTCGCCGGAGAGCAGGTGAGTCCAGGTGCCGGCGGGGAGATAGTAGTCTGCCACGCCGTCCTCCCGGAACACGGGAGCCACCAGCAGGGCGTCGCCCAGCATATACTGCCGGTCGCAGTCCTCACAGCCCAGATCCTCAAACTCCAGCAGCATGGCCCGCATCATGGGCACGCCGGTCTGGCTGGTCTCCACCGCCTTGGCGTAGAGATAGGGCATGAGGGTGTTTTTCAGCTTGGAGAAGTAGCGGCACACATCCACCGCCTCCTCGCCGAACAGCCAGGGCACCCGATAAGAGGTAGAGCCGTGGAGCCGGGAGTGAGAGCCCAGCAGGCCGAATGCCAGCCAGCGCTTATACAGGTCGGCGGAAGCAGTACCCTCAAAACCGCCGATATCGTGGCTCCAGAAGCCGAAGCCGGACAGGCACAGGCTCAGGCCGGCCCGCAGCGTCTCAGACATGGAGACATAGGTGGAGTTGCAGTCGCCGCCCCAGTGAACCGGGAACTTCTGGCCGCCCACAGTGGCGCTCCGGGCAAAAAGGCAGGCCTCCTGCTCCCCCTTGACCTCTTGGATCACCTCAAAAACCACCTTGTTATACAGGTAGGTATAGTAGTTGTGCATCCAGACCGGGTCGCTGCCGTCGTAGTAGACCACATCGGTGGGAATCCGCTCACCAAAGTCGGTCTTGAAGGCGTCCACACCCTGGGCCATCAGGCCCCGGAGCTTGTCCTTGTACCACTCCACCGCCGCAGGGTTAGTAAAGTCGATGACCGAGCAGCCGCCCTGCCACAGATCCCACTGCCAGATGTCGCCGTTGGCCTTTTTCAGCAGATAGCCCTTGTCCGCCGCCTCGTCGAAGACGGAGCACTTCTGGCCCAGGTAGGGGTTGATCCAGACACAGATCTTCAGTCCCTTGTCGTGCATCCGCCGGAGCATTCCCTCCACGTCGGGGAACATCTCCTTGTCCCAGTCAAAGCCGCACCATTCGTTCTCCTTCATCCAGAAGCAATCAAAGTGGAAAACGCTGAGGGGGATGTCCCGCTCCGCCATGCCGTCCACAAAGCTGTTCACCGTCTGCTCGTCATAGGAGGTGGTAAAGGAAGAGGTCAGCCACAGGCCGAAGGTCCAGGCAGGGGGCAGAGCCGGCCGGCCGGAGAGAGCGGTATATCGGGTCAGGACGCCCTTCCGGTCCGGGGCGCCGATGACAATAAAGTCCAGACGCTGGCCGGGAACACTGAACTGCACCTTGGTCACTGCCTCGGAGCAGACCTCAAAGGAGACGGGTCCGGCGTCGTTGACCAGCACACCGTAATCCCGGTTGCTGAGATAAAAGGGAATATTCTTGTAGGACAGCTCGCTGGAGGTGCCGCCGTCCTCGTTCCACATGTCCACCACCTGGCCGTTTTTCACGAAGGGGGTGAACCGCTCGCCCAGGCCGTAGATCTTCTCCCCCACGTCCACCTGGAGCTGGCAGCGCATATAGGGGCCCTCCGGGGTGCTGATGTAGCTGAGCATGGAGGAGCCGTAACGGTTTCCGATGTTGGTCAGCTTGCGGTCCTTATAGTAGTAGGTAAAGGAGCAGGGATTCCGCTTCTGGATGACCAGCCTGGTGTCGCCGGAGGTGACGGTGACTGTATTGTCCTGCTCCTCAAAGCCCAGGGGGCAGCGCTGATCATTCAGCTCAAACTTGGGGAACTTGCGCCGGTCGCCCTTGAAGTGGACGGTCTGGAGGCGGATCATATCCGGCTGAGGAGCGGTGATGGTCAGCTCCTGAATGGGGCCATCCATACTCCGCTCTTCCTTCCGATAGGGCACTGCAAAGATGTACAGCTCGGTACGGTCGTCAGAGAGCCGGACCTCACGGATCTGCTCACAGTTGTAGGTAGTCATGCCGGGCTTCATACGCCACTCGCCGAGATTGAATTTCATGGAAATCCCTCCTGAATTGGAATGAAGTTTGGAATTTATTAGAACACCCATACGCTCGGCAATAGCAGAGGGATATGGGTGCTGTTGACAGATTCAGAAAAATTGGATCATGCTACGGCATGTCAATCGTAAACGCTGGCGCCCACAGCGAAGCCGTCATCGGCCTTGCTGTCCCGTTCCAGCTGGCGGAAGATGGGCATAACCGTCTTGCTGGTGGTATAGATCATCAGAATGGGCAGGCAGAAAATGCCAATGTAGAGCAACAGATAGCTGACCTGAGTGAAAAGCAGCACCTGAACCACCAGCACACACAGCAGGCCCAGGCTCTTGAGGAAAAACCGGCTTAAAATCCGCCGTGCATTGTTTAGGTTTTTCAAAAGGCCGTTTTCATACCGGGCCTCAATGGGGCAGATATACAGTCCATGAAAAACGGCAATCAGAACCAAGACCAGCCCCATGACGAGAAAGCCGAGGCCGTCCTCCAGGTTGCAGAAAAGCTGCCAGTAAATCCAGCAGACATAGAGAATCGCTGCAAGCAGCAGGGTCAGTGGAATCCCATGCTTCAGGTTTTTTACATAAGCCGACCAGAACTGTCTGGTAATGCCGGTCTCCTCCCGATCCTCTACAATTTTCAGTGTGACAGAGAAGGCGGCGATGGTGGAAGCCCCAATGGTGACAATGGGAATACAGCCAATAATCCAGAAAAGATTCAGCATCAGCAGATTCGTGATTTTAATGCCCTTCTGGATGATAGGGGAGTCGATGGTCAGTTTCATTGCCTGCTCCTTTCGGCGGGGTACGCTGCAATTGCAGCGGCATCCCCTTGTCAAAACCGGATTCAGAGCCGCCCGTCGGCAAAAGAGGAGGGGGTATTGCCTCCGGGCGGCTCTGCCCCAAAGGATGATCCTGCAGGGCCGGGAGGCAAAGCCTCCCGGCGCGTCAGACAGGGATGGAATCAGTTGGCAGAGATGGTGTTCGTCAAAATTTCAGCCTGACCCTTGTACCACTCCAGGATCTGGTCATAGCCATAGGCATTGCACTCGGACTTCATGGTCTCGATGATACTGTCAAATTCCGCATCGCTGGCGGCATAGATGGCCTGCCAGGAGTACTTGTTGATGCTGGCAGAAACCTGCTCCACAACCAGCTTCAGCTCAGTGGAGCCTTCGTCCATGATGAAGTTGTTGGCAGCTGCAGGCTTTGCGGTATAGTTCTGATCCGCCAGATAAGCCTGCTGGGTCTCGAAACCGGTGGTCTCCTGCCAGTCGCTGACGATATCATAGTCCATCGTGGCGTCAATGTAGCTGGCCCAGGTCTTCTTGCTGAAGGTCTCGCCCTCAACGGAGTCAGTGTTGTTCACATAGGGGGAGATGGTCTGGCTGTTCCACTGGCAGCTGCCGTCCACATAGGTGTTGTCCAGGGTGTAGGTGTTGCCAGTATAGGGAGAGGTCCACTGCATGCCGCTCAGATCGTAGGAGCCGTCGGTCTGGCAGGCCAGGCCTACGTCGGTGAGAATGGTGTTGCCGTTTTCGTCATAGTCCCACATCAGGCCCCGGAGACCGGCGTTGAAGGTCATCGCTCCCTCGGGGGTGTACAGCCAGTTGATCATCTGCATGACCAGCTCGGGATACTCACAGTCAGCACCGATGGCCCACAGATAGCTGCTGCCGGCGGAGGAAACCTCGTCCACATAGCTGGTGATGTCGGCAGGCTGGAGGCTGGCCATATACTTGCCCTGGTTCAGATGATCGGAAGTATTATACTTCTCGCTGCCCATAAAGGCCTGCTCAGCAAACAGGGTGCCGCCGGACTTGGCCTTGGCCTCAAACTCTGACCAGGTGTTGGTCATGGAGTCGGGGTCGATCAGACCGTTCTGATAGAGCTGGTTCAGGAAGCGCAGAGAGTCGATGTAGGCGCTGCCGTCCTCCAGATAGCCGGTATAGGTATTGGTGTTGTAGTCATAGGTGCCCAGCTTGAGGATGTCGTGGTCCACGCCGTAGATCATGGTGACCAGGCAGGTGGCGAACATCAGCGGGCCGTTGCCGTCCCAGTCGCCGAAAAGGCTCAGGGCATAGGTGGGGTTGCCGTTGTCGTCCGTGGGCTCCAGCGCCTTCATGTCGATGAGCACCTGAAGCAGGTCGTCCAGGGTGTTGATCTCAGGATAGCCAAGCTCCTTGTACAGGTCCCAGCGCAGCTCCCAGGCATAGGAGAACTCGCCGATGCCGTCCTCGGTGGCCACCTGGTTGGGGATGCCGTACAGGCAGCCATCGCCTGCGGCCTCGCGGCTACGCTCCAGCGCATCCTGGTAGTTGGCCTCGATATAGCTGCCGTAGGTGCTCAGCAGATCCTCGTCTTCCCACTCAAACAGCAGGTCGTTGGCCACGGCGGTCTGGAATTTCTCACCCACGTCGCCGAAAATGATCAGATCGCCCAAGTCTCCGCTCTCCACACGGGTCTCCCAGGTACCGTCGGTGACAGGGATAATGTTCAGCTCCACATTAAAGAGGTCCTTCAGCAGAGTGGCCGCCCAGCCGGTCAGGGTGCCGGAGTAGTTGGCCACTTGGGAATAGACAGTCAGGGTGACAGTCTCATCGCTGCGCTCAATATCGCTGACGTAGTAAGGATCATCGGTGCCGGCACCCTGTTCAACCGGTGTTTTGACAGCACCATCATCCTCGTCATCCGCAGCTTCGCTGCCGTTATCAGAGGAATTGCCATTTGCGGTGCCGCTGGTGCCGCAGGCCGCCAGGGACAACACCATGGCCAGAGCCAGGAGCAGGGCCAGGAGCTTTTTCATTTTTTTCATACTGCACTTCCTTTCATTTTATGATCAGCCCTTGACAGCGCCCAGCATGATGCCTTCTTCGAAGTAGCGCTGCATAAAGGGATAGACCATTGCGATGGGGATGACCGTCACCATGGAGATGGTGTACTGAATCACCTTGGTGTTCAGGCTGGATGCAGACACGGCATTGCCCGACTGCATGGCGCTGGCCAGGTTGGAGGAGGTGTTCAGGTAGACATACAGCCGATGCTGAAGCGTGTACAGCTCGGGAGAGTTGGCCATGTAGATCAGGGAGTCCTGGAAGGAGTTCCAGTTGCTCACCGCGCCGAACACGGCGATGGTGGCCAGGATGGGCTTTGCCAGAGGCAGGATGATCTTAGTGAACACCTGCATGGTGGTGGCTCCGTCGATAAAGGCGCTCTCCTGCAGCTCACCGGGGATGGACTCGATATAGGTCTTGGTCAGGATGATGTTGTAGGGGGCCACAATGCAGGGCAGGATGTAGCCCAGGTAGTTGTCGGTCAGTCCCAGACCCATCATGTTCAGATAGGTGGGGATCAGGCCGGCATTGAAGTACATGGTGATGACCAGGAAGCGATACCAGAGACTCCGGTGCCACATCTTCCGCTTAGTGGTCAGATATCCTGCAAAGGCGGAGGCCAGCACCATCAGAGCCGTTCCAATGATGGTACGGGAGACCGTAATGCCAATCGAGTTGATAAAGTCGGACACGCTGAGCAGCGAGATATAGTTGGAGAAGTGGATGCCCTGAGGCACCAGGGTGATGGCACCCGAATTCACCAGGCTGTTATCAGAAATCGTGTTGATGAAGATGTAGTAGAAGGGGAAGATGCAGATAAAGGCGAAGAGGGAAAAGATCAGGATGTCAAGGGCCATGAAGATTTTATCTGCCACTGTAGTTCTGTACTCGATGCCGGTGGCAGTGTGCCGGGCCTTTGCGATTTTTGTCGTCTGTGCCATATCTCCCACCTCCTCAGATGATGCTCTCGCCGCGGACCTTCTTGGAGAAGGTATTGGCGCCGAAGAGCAGTAGGACGCTGACGATGGATTTTGCCATACCGATGACAGTGGACATGGAGATCTGGCCGCTGCCGATACCCAGATTGTAGACGTACAGGTCCAGAACCTCAATAGCGCTGCCGTTGGCGGCGTTGGAGAAAACCAGGTACTGATCCAGGCCGTTGGACAGGATACCCGCGATGCCCATGAGCAGCATGACGAAGAAGGTGGGCATCAGCTGGGGAATGGTCACATTCCAGATCTTCTGGAACCGGCCGGCGCCGTCCATGGTGGCCGCCTCATACAGGGTGGGGTCGATGCCAGAGATGGAAGAGATATAGACGATAGCGCTCCAGCCGACACCCTTCCAGGTGCCCCACAGCCACATTTTGAGCCACATATGGCTGGAATCCATCAGCCAGTTGGTATCAGATGCCACCCCCATAATATTGGTCAAGAAGCCGTTGACAAAGCCGGTGGTGGAGAAGAGGGCCACAGCGATGGCGTAGACGATGACCCAACCCAGGAAGTTGGGGATTGTGGTCAGGGTCTGGACCACCCGGCGGAATTTCTTGCTGTTGACCTGGGTGAGCAGGATGGCGAATACCATGGGCAGCCACAGAGTGATGATATTGATGCCGCTGATGGCCAGAGTGTTCTTCAGCACCCGGATCAGGTCGCTGCGGGTGGCCTCATTCTGGAACAGGTAGGTGAACCACTTGATGCCCACAAAGTTCTCCGCACTCAGAGAGCCGCCGGCGGTATAGTCAAAGAAGGCGTACCGCCAGCCCCACAGGGGCAGGTAGCAAAACACAAAGGCCAGCGCCAGAATGGGCAGGAAAAGCAGAAAGAGGTGATAGTCCTCTTTCATCTCCATTTTGGGCTCCAGAATAGCCCCCCTGCTCTGGCCCAGTTCAAAGAGGCTGGTCAGCAGGATAATAATGGCCATGGCGAGATAGAACCAAAAGCCCACAGGGAAGTTTGCAGGCGCCTTGGAGTAATCCGCCGCAACCACCTGAGTGTAGGCCACATAGATGCCCGCCAGACCCACCAGCATCACCACCGAGCCAATGAGGGGGAAACGGAGTCCGGTGCGCTTCATCCGGTTGTTGCCCACCGACATGCAGCCGCCGATGGCACTGAGGATAACGCCCACCAGGCAGACGATGCTGGCCACCATCAGGAGCTGAAAAATGCTGGTGGCCAGATAGCCCTTGCTCAGCGCCCGGCTCAGACCACTGGTCAGAGAGGACCAGGAGATGGAAGATGTCAGCAGTGAGGTGTACTGGCTGATCTTGGTGGAAATGCGGGTAGGACTGAGTGCGGGATAGAACACCGCCGCACAGGCCAAAAGGATGGCGATCCGGTGCAGCAGGTAGATCTTGCTGCCGGAGGCCTTTTCAGTTGCTGTCGCTGATACTGTACTTGTCATGAACGTCCTCCAATCTTTTCGCAGCCACAGGTTTTTGTTCCGGCGGCTGCTCGGGGTCTTGGCCCCGGGGTATCTCCCCGGATGGGCCGGCTGTGCTGCGGCAGATCCGCGCTCTCCCTTTACTCTATCCGTTCAGTGTCCAGGCGCTGGGAGGAGCCAGCGCCTGGATGTCACAGGCCCGAAAACAGAGCAGCATCCCTGCACAGTATGCTTTTCCGCAGAGAGAAATCGTTTTCGTTTCGTTGCAAAAGAAAATGCGCTGAACAAACAGAGCAGGCAGATCAAAACCGCAGCATACGAGGTCATTTTTCCAGATGGTGTCCCCCTTCCCCTGTGGATTGCTATCCGCTTATCACAGCCGAATCAGCAGCCGGTGTGTGCCTCCGTCCTGGGGTCTGGGAATCACACTGGAAACGCTCTCGCCGTCCAGCAGGTATTCCGTCTGCTCGCCAGTCCGGAACCGAGTTCCATCGCTTACTATCTCGACCACGATTGTGGTGTCAGCCAAATGAATGGTATAGCCCATCTGTATTCTGCCCGGCAGCATGACCGGTGAGACGGAAATGGTATCGCTTGCCACATCAACACCCAGGAACTCATACACCGCCAAAGTGAGCCAGGAGGCAGTGCCAGAGAGCATGGGGCCGATATTTTCTCCGGTTTCGCTGTTGTTGTACTGAGTGCAGAAGCGGGGATTTCCTTTGATGATAAAGGGCCGGTCCATGGTGCCGTAGGGCACGGTGCGGCCGATCATAAAGTAGGCCAGCTCGGTGAGCTCCCTGGCCAGCGCCTCGTCCCTGACCACCTTGGCCGCCTGGAGGGAGGCCACTGTAGCCATCATGGCCGCATGCTTGAATACGCCGCCGTTTTCCCGGTCGCCAGGGAAATAGAGGGCGGTGCCGGTACCGATACCCAGCCGGTCAAACTCCACCAGGGTGCACAGCTTGAGGCCGGCATCGGTGCGCAGGTACTTTTGCACCTTGTCCAGCATAATCCGGATCTGCTCCTCGGTAGCCACGCCGGCCAGAATGGACCAGCTGTAGGAGTTGAGGAAATAGGTTCCCTCCATCTCCGGCTCCAGGGCCAGCCCGTCACCGCCGGCGCCCAGGTAGGTGACCCCCCGGTCGTCGTTAATGAGGCATCGGGCAAAGAAGTCGCCCTTCCAGGCATAGGCCTGCATCCGCTTGACCGTCAGCTCCGCCATGGCGGCCGCCTCGACTCCGTCTGCATCCTTGCCGATCATGGGAGCCATGGCAGCCACCTGGTCGGCGGCGATCTTGAACAGGCAGGCGTTCATAACGCTCTCACTGAGGGTGTTTTCAAAGGGCACACCGTATTCCTGACCCTTTTCCTCCAGCTGACGGCGGTAGCGGGCCTCCTTCTCCGGGCCCTTCATGACGATGTTGTCCAGCCGCAGAGTGTCGTTCCAGTCCGCCTTGTCCAGCAGAGGCATACCGTGGAGACCGACGGAAATTTTTCCGCTGTAGGTGAGAATCGCCATCAGAGTATCCCACAGGGGCCGTTTGGCGTTCTCCTCTCCGGCAATGGGGTACTCTTCCAGCAGGAAGCCGGAATCGCCGGTGAGCATCACATAACGGTAAACCGCCTGCACCAGCCACAGCTGGTCATCGGAGCAGTCGCCGGGCTCCTTGCCCTGGAAGGTAAAATCGTGGTAGGCGTAGCCCATGCGGAATACGCTGCGCACCCAGTTGGAGATCAGATCCTTGATCAGGTCGTTCTCCCCGATCGCACTGAGGTAGTACATGGAGGCGTAAATGTCCTGAATCTCCCGGAAGCCGGTCTCCCGATAGGACTTCTGGGTCCAGGCAAAGGCCCGGGAGACGTAGGTCTGATACAACACCTGGAAGGGCAGGTTGTGGCTCACATAGGCCTTAAACCGGTCATCTCCAATGTCCGGTACCAGGTAGGCTGGATATTTATCCCAGAAGTCCACCACCTTCCGGAAGGTAACCTCCAGGGCAGCGGGGTCGGAATACTTTTCCATAAGGCAGTGGAGCGCTGCGTCAAAGGGCACCGTGGCCTCTCCCTCGGTTTCCAGCATGCCTACAAACTCATCCACCACGGCGGTCTCGCCGGGCCGGACAGTAAAGGTCTTGCCCATAGCAAAGAAGGGCGCCATCTTCCGGCTGTAGCGGCTGGGGAGATGGACCACCAGCTCCGGGTGCGCCAGAGAGCCGCTGCCGATAAAATCGGACTGGCTGGTGCAGAACTCGTCCATTGTCTCGCCATTGCAGAGCAGAACGGCAAACCGCTTGTCGCCCTCGTTCTCCTTGGGCTTGTGGTGGAGGGTGAGGGCCGCCGCCCGGTCTCCCTCGTAAAACACCTCGCTCTCAATGACCACATTGGCATAGACCACGTCGTTTGCGATGGTGGTGGGATTGGCGATGCCGAAGACGCCGGTCATGACGATTTTCAGACGGCGCTCCCGGTCGGAGTGGTTGATGATTTCCACCCGCTGGGCCTCCACCGCGTTGGGCATCCCGTCCTCCTGGGGCAGGATAAAGATCGTGCGTCGAATTTCCAAGCCACATTGGGTGTGATAAGTAATGACCGTCCGGTTCTGGGAATGGCAGCAGGTGGCGGAGGCCACGTTCTCGTTCACATTGGCGGAGTAAAAAATCTGCTTTCCATCCTCCACCAGATAGAACTGCCGGTTGGCGGGCTCGCCGTTCTCTTCCAGCTGGAGGACACAGCGGGTCGCCAGCACCTGCTGGCCACCGGTGGCCCGGAAGGAACCCCGGCCCAGGGAGTCCAGAGCACTCTTTGGAGTAGTGCACAGGGGATAAGGATAACCGGCCCGGTTGCCCAGCAGCAGATTGACCGGATAGTGGGGGCCTACGGGATAGGTCTTCAGATCCAGCAGCAGCTCGCCCTTGTCGTTGAGCGTGCCGGGGCTGGCCATGACCCGGTCATAGACCGCCTTTATTGTCCGGGCCGTCTCCTCCGGAAGCTGGGTCTCTCCCGCTTCGGTGCGGTGGCGGACTGTCTCCCCCTCCAGCCAGAGGATCTGGCTGCCCGGGTACTGGGCAAAATAGTCCGCTGCCCGGGTCTCGCTCATCAGATGGGCGCAGACAGGGGCTTCAAAGGGAAGCCCCGCAAAGCCCAGGGCTGCTTTCCGGTCGGCAGAGAAAAACTCCCCGTCCAGCACGCCCAGAGCAGCCTGCTCCGGGAAGGTGCGGTTCAGCAGCTGCCATGCTGTCAGACGCTGCTCTCTCGCCTGCTCATTTCTGTAGTACATACTTTTCTTCTCCTGTCTCGTGAACTGGTATCATAGAAGTCATTTGGGGCTGCGCAGGTTCTTCACTGTGCCGCCTGTCTGGATTTGTCCGGTGATAGAGATCACCTGAGGAACAAAATACTTTGCATTCTCAATGGCGCTGATCAGTTCATCTGTCGCCCGCTTGCCGATCTCCTCAGCGTCCTGCTGATAGGTGGAAAGCCGGGGCCGCAGGACACTGGCCATGCGGATTCCGTCGTAGCCGAAACAGCTGATGTCATCCGGAACCGACAGGCCCTGCCGCTCAATCTCGGTCATGCCGCCTAGATAAGAGATATCGTCGGGATAGAGGATGCAGGTAGGCCGATTCCGATAGGCCAGAAGCTGCCGGGTGGCCTGACCGGAATCCTTGGGCTCGTGATATTTGGCGGCCAGAATGTACTCCTCCGGCACCTCGATGCCGCAGTTCCGGCAGCCCCGATGAAAGCCTGCCAGACGCTGGCGGGTGACGTCGCCGTCCTCGCCGTGGATAAATGCAATCTTCGTGTGGCCCATCGTAAAGAGATATTGGATGATCTCCTCCATGCTGCCCACGTTGTCGTTGACGATGGATGACCGGCCGTTATAGGTATGGTCAATGGAGACTACTGGTATATCGCTCTCCACCAGCCGCATCACATCACCGCCCAGATAATCACCCTGGACGATGATGACACCGTCACACTGGCGCTGTCTGGCATGCTCGTAAAAGCTCATACCGGCCTGACCGATATTATTGCTGAGAAAGGTGATATCGTAGCCCCGCTGCTCTGCCTCGGTTCGGGCCGCATCCAGCACCACGGAGAAGAACTCATGGGCCAGACCGTTCTGGAACAGAACACCGATATTGCGGCTGCGGTTCATCCGAAGCGTACGGGCCGCCGCATTGGGGTGATAGCCCATCTCCTGGGCCACTTTCCGCACATATTCTGCTTTTTCCGGGCTGATGCCCGGCTGGCCATTCAACGCCTTGGACACTGCGGCGGGGGACACTCCGCACTGCTCAGACACCATTTTTATCGTTACCATGCGTTTCTCCCTCCTGTCCGTCTCACATAGAAGATATGTTAATCGTTTTCTCTCTATGGATTATAATTTCTTTTCACGAATTCGTCAATCTATTTTTTTCAAGAAAACGCAAAACCGTCATTTTGGATAATACGTTTTTGAAGTGTCCACATTTTGCAGAATCTTTTTTTAGATATCGGTTGTTTTTTGGGCAATCATCCGATATAATATCATCCATGTAGCGAAAACGATTAATCTCTTTGGAAGGGAGCATGAATTGATGGAAGCATCTGTAATTTCCACCCCCCCTCCCTCATCGGGTCATCTGTGGTATCGTCAGCCGGCGTCTGACTGGAATGAGGCCCTGCCTCTGGGCAGCGGCAGTCTGGGAATGATGGTCTTTGGCGGTATTGAGCGGGAGGTTCTTCAGCTCAACGAGGAATCGCTGTGGAGCGGCTATCCTGCTCAGTGGGACAACCCTCAATGTCTGGAGCATCTGGAAGAGATGCGCGGCCTCCTTTTCCAGGGCCGCTGCCGGGAGGCACAGGATCTGTGCTGCCGTTATCTGGTCTGTCAGGGCCGGGGCAGCGATGACCCCTACTACGGCAGCTATCAGACCGCCGGGGAGCTGGTAATTGAGGCTCCCGTCTCCGATTCCTCCGGCTACTGCCGCAGCCTGGACCTGTACCAGGGACTGGCCGAGACCCGTTTCGGCTCTGTCCGCCGACGGCATCTGGCCTCTCACCGGTACCAGGTCACCGCCAGCCGGATAGAGGGGGACCGTGAAGGCTGCACCCTGACCTTTTCCCGGGAAAACTGTCGGGTTTGCTGCGGTGGCAGCCGGATGACAGTCACCGGCCAAAATGACGGTCCCGGCGCCATAGCCTTCTGCACCTTCATTGAGGTAGAGACAGACGGGCAGATTACGGCTCGGGAAACCTCCCTTACCGTCACCGGTGGCAGCGTTATAACCATCTGGACCTGCACCGCCACCACTTATCAGCACAAAGACCCAGAGTCGATCTGCCTTGAGCGGCTGGAGAAGGCCAGAGGGCTGGGCTTTGAGGCAGTACTTGAGGATCAGTGCCGTTGGATGTCGGAGGCTATGGGCCGGTGCCGGCTGACTCTTCCCGCAGATCCGTCGTTGGAGATTCTTCCCACCGACCGCCGTCTGGCCCAGGTGCAGGAGGGTGGTCAGGACGCCGGACTCTGCCAGCTCTACTTTGACTACGGGCGGTACCTTCTCATCTGCTCCGGGTGGGGGCTGCTCCCCGCCAACCTTCAGGGCATCTGGTCCAAAGACATGTGGACCCCCTGGACGGGTGACTACCACATCAATATCAACCTTCAGATGAACTACTGGATAGTAGATGCCGTTGGGCTGGAGGAGTACGGAGAGCCTCTCTACCGGTACATCGCATTTCTGGCGGAGCACGGGGCGGACACAGCCCGGATCATGTACAACTGCCGGGGCTGGGTGGCCCACACCCTGACCAATCCCTGGGGCTTCACCGCTCCCGGACAGGACCCGGCCTGGGGCAGTTTTATGTGCGCCGGTGCCTGGTGCTGCCGGCATCTGTATGAGCACTATCTCTACACCGGCGATCGGGACTTCCTGCGAACCTACTGGCCGGTAATCGCCGGCTCCGCCCGGTTCTTTCAGGATTTTCTGGTGAAGGACCCCAACACCGGCTATCTGGTCACCGCCCCTTCCAACTCCCCGGAAAACAGCTACATCGACCCCGTCACCGGGGAAAAGACCGCCATCTGTGCCGGACCAACCATGGACATGATGATTGTCCGGGAGCTGTTTGAGATCACCCTCCGCTGTTCCGAAGTGCTGGGGGAAACGGATGACCTGACGGAGACGCTTCCCGGCCTGCTGGCCCAACTGCCCCCCATCCGCATCGGGGCCAAGGGCGGCATTTTGGAGTGGCAGGAAGATTTTGAAGAATGGGAGCCGGGCCACCGGCACATCTCCCAGCTCTACGGCCTCTACCCCGGCTGGC
>JBJDXT010000105.1:0-37437 GCA_051866795.1 Candidatus Onthomonas sp.
GATGGGGGCGGGCATCAGCTCCTTGGTCTCCCGGCAGGCATAGCCGAACATCATGCCCTGGTCGCCGGCGCCGATCCGGTCGATCTCGTCGCCCTGGCCAGCCTGAGTCTCGTAGGACTGGTCCACGCCCATGGCGATGTCGGGGGACTGCTTGTCCAGGGTGGTGAATACGGCGCAGCTTCTGGCGTCAAAGCCGTAGGCAGGGTCGGTGTAGCCGATGTCCGCCACCGTCTGACGGACAATGGCGGGAATATCCACCTGGGCCTGTGTGGTGATCTCGCCCATGACCATCACCATGCCGGTGGTAGTCACCGTTTCGCAGGCCACCCGGCTCATGGGGTCCTGGGCCAGCATAGCGTCCAGAACGGCGTCAGAGACCTGGTCGCAGACCTTGTCGGGATGTCCTTCCGTGACAGATTCAGAGGTAAAAATTCGGTTGGTCATTGTGATTTTCCTTTCTTCCGGGTATTTGCCTGTTCTTTCGCACAACAACACAGCCTCAGAGACAGAAAAAATGCGCATCCCGAGCGGACACGCAGTGAGCATTTGTCCTCATCTTTACGAAAAACCGCTGGACTTGGCACCTTACCGTGTCCGCTGCGCGGGCAGGCAGGTTGCCGGGCTTCATCGGGCCAATCCCTCCACCACTCTTGATAAGGCTGTTTGATTGTAAGGGACATTATAGCATGGACAGACAAAATGTCAATCACTTATCTTCAATTCGACAGATTTCAGTTTTCTTCTTCCGTTTCTTTCCTCCCTCTGCCTCTTCATCCCGGCTTTTTCTCTTTCTTCCACAGATTTCCGGGTTTGGCCGCCTTTTTTACAGCGTTTTCCCGGATGGAAAGGCTGTTATTTTTTCTTTTTCGTTTATCCGTTTTTTCTCCGTTACCCTCTTGACAAGGGCCGCGCCTATGAGTATTATGGGGTAGATAGTTAGTCTATTTAACTGTTTTGCGCCGGAGGGGAGGTTTGGTCATGGACAGTTTTGCCGCCCGACTGAACGAGCTTCTGGACGACACCTATCTGAACATCATGACCATGGAGGAGCAGAGCGTCCGCTCCTGCACCCGGCTGGATCTCTCCACCAGCGAGTTTCACCTGATTCAGGTGGTGGGCCGGGCCGGCAAGGAGGGCATTACAGTCAGCGAGATTGCCGACACCATCCATGTGACCCGCTCCTCGGTCAGCGTCGCGGTGAACAAGCTGGCCCGGAAGGGCTTTGTCACTAAGTCCCGCTGCTCCACCGACGGCCGCTCCATCCGGGTGCAGCTCACCCGCCAGGGCCGTCTGGCCGACGCCTATCACCGCTACTATCACCGCCAGCTCTTCACCCGCCTGACCACCGAGTTTACTCAGGAGGAGAAGGCCGCCCTCATCAAGGGCGTGGAAAAGCTGAACCAGATCTTTCTGGACACCATCCGGGAGCGGGATTGACCTCTCCCCCTTTTTACGGCTGCAAAGCCGGTTCTGTCCGGCTTTCAGATATATTACAAAAATCAAACTGTATTCAACAATTTTAGGAGGACGAAATCATGGACATTTTTGCTAAGCTGACTGAGGTTCTGGCTGATCACACTGGCCGCGACGCTTCCGAGTTCACCCCCGACACCACCTTCGAGAGCCTGGGCATCGACTCCCTGGAGACCGTTGAGATGGTCATGGAGCTGGAGGAAGAGCTGGACGCCGAGCTGGAGCTGGACGAGAAGGTTGCCACCGTCGGCGATCTGGTTGCTTTCATCGAGAAGAAGATGGCCGAGTAATTTCGCCCGTCCTTTCCATTTCCGATAAACAAGCCGCATTCGCTTCGCTCTCCTTTTGCGGATGAGCATTCGGATCAAGCACCGGCCGCCGCCTCCATGGCGGCGGCTTTGTCCATCTATCCACAAATTACGGAGGTATCCCATGCGCAAAATCGCGTTTGTATTTTCCGGCCAGGGCGCTCAGTACCCCGGCATGGGCGAGACCCTGGCCCAGGCCAGTCCCGCCGCCAAGGCCGTCTTTGACCTGTGCGACAGCATCCGTCCGGGCACCAGCGCCCAGTGCTTTTCCGGCACCAAGGAGGAGCTGACGGTCACCTCCAACACCCAGCCGGATATGTTCGCTGTGGAGGTCGCCGCCGCCGCCGCCCTGGTGGAGGCCGGCGTCACCCCCGACGCCCTGGCGGGCTTCTCGGTGGGCGAGATCGGCGCGCTGGCCTTCTCCGGCGCCCTGTCCGTGGCCGACAGCTTCAAGCTGGTCTGCCGCCGGGGCGAGCTGATGCAGGAGGCCTCCGACGCCGCCGACACCGGCATGGTGGCAGTGGTCAAGCTGACCCCCCAACAGGTGGAGGAGCTGGCCGCCCAGTTCGACCAGGTCTATCCCGTCAACTACAACTCCCCCGCCCAGACCGTCTGCGCCGGCCTCTCCGCCTCCATGGACGGCTTCAAGGCCGCCGTCAAGGCCGCCGGTGGGCGCGCCATCCCCTTGCGGGTGGCGGGCGCCTTCCACTCCCCCTTCATGGCCTCCGCCAGCGAGGGTCTGGCCAAAGAGCTGGAGGGCTGCACCTTCACCGCACCGAAATACACCCTGTACTCCAACGTCACCGGCCTGCCCTACGAGGGCGTGGAGGGCTATGCCGATCTGCTGGCCCGCCAGGTCATCAGCCCGGTGCGCTGGCAGACCATCGTGGAGAACATGATCCAGGCCGGCTTTGACACCTTTATCGAGGTAGGCCCCGGCAACACCCTGGCCGGCCTCATCGGCAAGATCAACTCCACCGTCAAGACCTACAACGTTGACAGCGCGGACTCCCTCCGCGCCACCATTGAGGAGGTAACCAATGGCTGATTTGCAAGGGAAAGTAGCTCTCGTCACCGGCGCTGCCCGGGGCATCGGCTACGCCATCGCCGACACCCTGGCCCGGGAAGGGGCCAACGTGGTCATTTTCGACCTGTGTCCCGAGGAGGCCGGCGCTGAGTCCGCCGCCAAGATCGCCCAGGCCCACGGCGTCACCGCCGCTTTCAAGCGCTGCGACGTCTCCAACTACGAGGCCGTCCAGGAGACCGTCAAGGCGGTCATCAAGGAGTTCGGCGGCGTGGACATTCTGGTCAACAACGCCGGCATCTGCCGGGACAAGGTGCTGCTGGCCATGAGCGAGCAGGACTGGGATCTGGTGCTGGATATCAACCTGAAGAGCATGTTCAACACCATCAAGGCCTGCTACCGCAACTTCATGAAGAAGAAGAGCGGCAAGATCATCAACATCACCTCTGTCTCCGGTCTGATGGGCAACGCCGCCCAGGCTAACTACACCGCTGCCAAGGGCGGCGTCATCGCCCTGACCAAGACGGTGGCCCGGGAGCTGGCCACCCGCGGCGTCAACTGCAACGCCGTGGCTCCCGGCGCCATTGAGACTCCCATGACCGCCTCTATGGATCAGGACGCCCTCAAGGCACTGCTGGCCACCGTCCCCATGGCGCATATGGGTAAGCCCGAGGACATCGCCGAGTGCGTCGCCTTCCTGGCCAGCGACAAGGCCAAGTATATCACCGGCGAGGTCATCCGGGTCGACGGCGGCATCGCTATGTAAGCGGTTCACTCCGGTGAACACCCACCCTCCCGAAAGGAATTATGACTATGAAACGAGTTGTTGTGACCGGCCTGGGCGCCGTCACTCCTGTGGGCAACGATCTGGCCTCCACCTGGGACGCCCTGTGTGCCGGCCGCCACGGCATTGCCCGCATCACCCACTTTGACCCCAGCGAGTTCAAGTCCACCCTGGCCGCCGAGGTCAAGGGCTTTGACCCGCTCCAGTACCTGGACCGCTCCACCGCCCGCCGGATGGACTCCTCCACCACCTTCGGCGTCGCCGCCGCCGTCCAGGCCATGGCTGACTCCGGTCTGGAGGGCAAGGTGGATCCGGAGCGTCTGGGCGTCTACTTCAGCGCCGGCATCGGCGGCATCAATGTCACCGTCACCGAGCATGACAAGCTCAAGGCCAAGGGCCCCGGCCGGGTCTCCCCCTATGCCATCACCATGATGATGCCCAACGCCCCCTCCGGCGAGATCTCCATCCGCTTTAACGCCCAGGGCCCCAGCTTCGGCATCGTCAGCGCCTGCGCCTCCTCCAACCATGCCATCGGCGAGGCCTATCGGGCCATTGCCCACGGCTACGCCGACGCCATCATCGCCGGCGGCTGCGAGGCCACCATTGTCCCGGTGTGCGTGGCCGCCTTCATCAACTGCATGGCTCTCTCCAAGAGCACCGATCCTGACCGTGCCTCCATCCCCTTCGACAAGGACCGCAACGGCTTTATCCTGGGCGAGGGCGGCGCATGCGTCATCCTGGAGGAGTATGAGCACGCCAAGGCCCGAGGCGCCCACATCTACGCTGAGATGTGCGGCTACGAAGCCACCTCTGACGCCCACCACATCACCGCCCCCGATCCCGAGGCAAAGGGCGGCGCCCGGGCCATTGCCTCCGCCTTCCAGCAGGCCGGCGTGGACACCGACAAGGTCTATATCAACGCCCACGGCACCTCCACCCCCATGAACGACAAGGTGGAGACCCTGGCCATCAAGAAGGCGCTGGGCGAGGAGCGGGCCCGCAAGGCGCTGATCAGCTCCACCAAGTCCATGACCGGCCACCTGCTGGGCGCTGCCGGCGCGGTGGAGGCGGTCGCCTCTGTCATGGCGCTGTCCACCGGCGTCATCCCTCCCACGGTAGGCTATCAGAATCCCGACCCCGACTGCGATCTGGATTATGTGCCCAACGTAAAGCGGGAGGCCGATGTGGAGGTGGCCCTGTCCTCCTCCCTGGGCTTCGGCGGCCACAACGCCTGCATCGCCTTCAAGAAGGTCAAGGACTAAGGAGGATCAGCAATGGATCAGGAAGCGATCAAGAAAATTCTCCCCCACCGGGACAATATGCTGCTGGTGCAGGAGGCCGAAGTCGTGGACGGCGTCGCCCACGCCAAGTATCACGTCTCCGGCGAGGAGTTCTTCCTCCAGGGCCACTTCCCCGGCAACCCTGTGGTTCCCGGCGTCATCCTCTGCGAGATGATGGCTCAGGGCGCCGCCGTGCTGCTGGCCGGTCAGGAGAACATGGCGGGCGCCACGCCCATGTTCACCAGCCTGGACAAGGTGCGCTTTAAGAATCCGGTCAAGCCCGGAGACACCCTGGAGAGCGAGAGCTCCATCATCAAGAGCAAGGGCCCCTTCTACTGGTGCGCCGCCAAGGGCTATGTGGCCGGCAAGCTGTGCGTCACCGCAGAGTTCTCCTTTGCCCTGGTGAAGTAACCGACCCCGATACGGCAATCCCGCCTGTGTCTCTCTGCGGCACAGGCGGGATTTTTCTGTACGATCGGCGGGCTGTCTCCTGCCGAAAAGGGCAAAAGAAAAACGCTCCGGAAATTCCGGAGCGTTTTCTTTGATGGAGACTACTGGACTCGAACCAGTGACCTCATGCGTGTGAAGCATGCGCTCTAACCAGCTGAGCTAAGCCTCCAAACTGACCCGTACGGGAATCGAACCCATGTTTCCGCCGTGAAAGGGCGGTGTCTTAGCCGCTTGACCAACGGGCCATGGGCCTCTTCCCAGAGCTTACGCTCTGGGAAGAAAAATAGCGGCGACTGGATTTGAACCGGTGACACTGCGGGTATGAACCGCATGCTCTAGCCAACTGAGCTACGCCGCCATGTCTCAGGATTGCCTGTTTGCCACAGCGCATGTATTATTATATGCGCTGCCCCCCCAATTGTCAAGCATTATTTTCAAAAAAACCATCTGATTTTCCAAAACCGGCAGGCTGCCGGAGACAGCCTGCCGGTCTGAGAAAGCACTTACTTGCTCTCCGCCTGATTGACCGTATTGGGGAAGATGATCTTGTTGACGAAGAAGAACACCACCATGGACACGCCGCCGTTGAGGACGGTAGTACCAATGTTGTAGATAAAGTCGGGCACCAGCAGGCCGGCCACAGCCACCCAGATGCAGTTGATGGAGTTGACGATGCAGGTGATCAGGCAGAAGGCCAGCACATACCAGGCAATCTGCTTGGCCAGGACGGCTCCGCCCTCCTTGTTCTGGAATACGAAAATCTTCTGGATGGGGAAGTTGATCACCTCGCCGATGACCATGGCCACCATGTAGGCGCAGAAGTAAGCCAGACCTCCGTGGGCCTGATCGTAGCCCAGGATGTTCCACTGGAAGGTCTCGCCGAACAGGGTCAGGGGGATGCCGGGCCAGCCAAAGGAGGCGTCGCCCAGGCCGGCAAAGGCATAGGGCAGAAACTGCAGCATCAGGTACTTCAGCACGGTCACCACGTTGCTCACGATGACGAACAGGCCGCCCTCGCGAATCCACTTGGCTGCGGCAGGGTGCTTATCGGCAAATTTGGTCCAAAAATTCATAGTTTTTCCTCCTGTTTCCTTTCTCACTTCATCTCATTGGCTTTCTTGATGATCTTCTGCTGCCGGAAGAAGCCGCCGATCACCTTGCCCAGGCCCTTGAAGAAGGCAATTGCGTGGCCGTTGACAATGGTCACGATGCCCTCGCACATTTCCTGGGAAACCATGCCGCCCGCCATCTTGCCAATGGCCCGGAAGGGCATGTTGTAGATGAAGGTGATATTCAGATCAGGCTTGCCCTTCTCAATGCTCTTGTTGAGCAGATGGGTCAGCAGCTTGTAGACCAGCCGGGCCTTCAGGCTCTTGGCGTAGTAGAGCTGGCAGATGGCGTCGTTCATCTGCAGGGTGCCGCTCCAGTGTCCGTCAGGAATGGCGTGGCCCAGCAACTTGGTGAACTCCTCGTCAGAGACGTTCTTGATCTGGCCGGAGGCGTAGCTGGGCAGATCCGCCATCTTGTAGGGCAGCGGTGCCGCAGTGCCCTTGAGCCGGACAGAGCCGCTAAGCTTGATGTCCGCCACGCTGGCACCGATCAGAATGTCATAATCGCCGGGCTCGATCTCGAACTTGTTGGTCTTGACGTTGAAATACCGGAATGCCTTGTCGTCCAGCTCGATGGTGACCTGCTTGCTCTCGCCGGCCTTGAGGAACACCTTCTTAAAGCCCTTCAGCTCCTTGACCGGGCGATAGACCCCCTTGCACTGGGCAGAGACATAGAGCTGCGCCACCTCGGCGCCGTCCCGGTCACCGGTGTTGGTCAGGGTAAAGGTGGCCTTCTTTTCCGTGACCTTCAGATCACTGTAGGCAAAAGAAGTGTAGCTCAGGCCGTAGCCGAAGGGGAAGAGAACGGGCACATTGGCGGTCTCGAAGTACCGGTATCCGATGTACAGGCCCTCGCGATACTCCACCGTCCGCTCCTTGGCGGGGAAATAGGGGGCGGAGGGCACGTCCTCATAGGAGATGGGATAGGTCTCAGACAGCTTGCCGGAGGGGTTCACGTCGCCCAGAATCACCTTCAGGACGGCGGAGGCGCCCGCCTGGCCGCAGAGGTAGCCGTGGACCAGGCCCTTGCACTGATCCAGCCAGGGCATCTCCACCGCGGAGCCGGCGGACATCACCACGATGACGTTGGCGTTGACCTCGCTGACCGCCTGGAGCAGCTCCACCTGGCTCTGGGGCAGCTTCATGTGGGAGCGATCCAGGCCCTCGGACTCGGAGATCTCGTCCAGGCCCAGGTACAGCAGGACATAGTCCGCCTTTTTGGCCAGCTCTGCAGCAGCGGCGACCATGGCGGGGTCGCCCTTGCCCACACGGGGATAGCCCTTCTCAAAGCCCACCACGTTCAGATTAAAGTTTCCAATGACCCCCATGGTGGAGTCCAGCTTGGTGGGATTGACCACCGAGGAACCGGCGCCCTGATACCGGGGCGTATCCGCAAAGTCGCCGATCACTGCCACCTTGGCGCCCTTGGCCAGAGGCAGGATGTTACCCTCGTTCTTCAGCAGCACCACGGACTGCTCACTGGCCTTCATGGCCATAGCATGGTGGGCCTCCACGTCGAACTGGCTGCCCTTGACGGCGTCGCAGGCGGCCCGGGTGGCCAGCACCACGTCCAGCAGCTCGTCCACCCGCTGGTCTACTTCCTTTTCTGCAATCCGGCCGTCATAGATGGCCTTGACCAGCTGGTTGCCGGAGTCGCCGCCGGTGGTGGGCATCTCCAGATTGGCGCCGGCGCGGACGCCGTCGGTGTAGTCGTTGCAGGAGCCCCAGTCGGAGACCACGAAGCCGTCGAAGCCCCACTCGTCCCGGAGGATCTCCTGGAGCAGGTGGGCGTTCTCGTTGGCGTACACCCCGTTGATCATGTTGTAAGCGGACATGATGCTCTTGGGTTTGGCCTCCTTCACCGCGATCTCAAAGGCGGTGAGGTAGATCTCCCGGAAGGTGCGCTCGTCCACCACGGAATCAGAGGCCTGGCGGCGCAGCTCGGTGTTGTTGGCGGCGAAGTGTTTGGGGCAGGCGGAGACGCCCTTGGACTGGATGCCCCGGATGTAGCCGGCAGCGATCTTGCCCGCCAGATAGGGATCCTCGCTGAAATACTCAAAGTTCCGTCCGCAGAGAGGAGACCGCTTCATGTTCATGCCGGGGCCCAGCAGCACACAGACATCCTGCACAGCCGCCTCCTCGCCCAGGCAGCGGCCCAGCTCCTCGCCCAGCTCCGGATCCCAGGAGTTGGCCATGGTGGCCGCCGTGGGGAAGCAGGTTGCGGGCACAGAGCCGTTGAGACCCAGCTGGTCGCCGGCGCCCATCTGCTTGCGGATGCCGTGAGGGCCGTCAGAGAGGGTCATACTGGGAACACCCGCATGCTCCACCGTACGCGAGGACCAGAAGTCCTTGCCGGAGAGGAAGTAGCACTTCTCCTCCAGCGTCATTTTTGAGATGATGTCTTGATGTTTCAGCATAAAATCCTCCTCATGTCCGATCGATTCTGAATTTCTTCATTGTCAGGGGCCAAAGCTCAGCCTGTCCAAATGGCCCGCAGCCGGGCCGCTTGGACAGGCCCCCATCCGGCCGGATGGGGGTCCGCTCCCCGGCTTTGCCGGGGAGCGGAGATTGTCAGGAAACGGAGATGCCCAAGGTTTTACTGGACGCTCTTCTTACGCTTCAGGAAGTTCCGGACCAGCAGGACCTCCCAGAGAACCAGAACAACAGCGATCACGATGTTGACGGTGTTCAGGATGGTCTCCCACTGGTTGGGCTGAGTCGCCTTTGCAATGCCGGAATCGCTGTACTCGCGGCTGTTAACCACGGTGTACAGAATGTTCTTGGTGGCAGTGCGCATCGCCTGCTGGGCGCCATTGGTCTCACGGAACTGAACCTGGCTGGTAGCAGTAGGATAGTTGACCAGGCAGAAGTCAGTGCCGTTGCGGATGCCCTGGTCGGCGTTCATGTAGCCATAGACGCCGAAGTAGTCAGTCAGAACCATACCCACAAAGCCCCACTCGTCACGCAGGACAACATTGCACAGGGCGTTGGAGCCGCCGGCCCAACGGTTGCCGATGTAGTTGAAGGAGGACATAACCGCATGGCAGTCGGCATCCTTCACGCACATCTCGAAGGGCTTCAGGTAGATTTCACGGATGGCCTGCTCAGTGGACCAGGTGCAGAGCATGCCGCAGCGGTTGCACTCCTGATCGTTCAGGGCAAAGTGCTTCATGTAAGCATAGACGCCGTACTCCTGGGCGCCCATGACGGCGTTGGAGGCCATGATGCCGGACAGGACGCCGTCCTCGGAGTAATACTCGAAGTTACGGCCAGCGAAAGCGTTGCGGTGGATGTTCATGGCGGGAGCATACCAGCCGGAGGTATCCATCTCGTCAGCCATCTTGCCAATGCTGGCGCCGAAGTCATGGGCGATCTGCTTGTTCCAGGTGGCAGCGATCATCACGGCAGCGGGGAAGCCCACAGAACCCTGATGGGTGAAGTTGTTGTTGATGGAGGCAGGACCATCACAGTCGTTGGTACGATACTTGTCGATGGAATCCAGAGCCAGAGTCTGATAGCCGCCCAGGGCGATCAGGTTGCCCATCTCCTCGATGGTAAGCTGATCCAGCAGCTGATCCCACTTGGCATCGTTGTAGTCCAGACCCCGCAGGTCAACCAGCTTGATGCCGTTCTTGGCGCCGGTGGTGATGGGCGCGGCGTCAGCGTCCTCTTCGGCAGCGACGACTTCAGCGCTCAGATAGTTGCTGTTGTTGTAGAAGCCTGCCTTGGCATCCTCAGGCATGGTGTAGCTGGCGGGAGATGCAGTGGCCTCAGCGTAGTTGGCAAAGTGATCGGCACGGGACAGATAGGTAGCAGTGCCGCGGGCATAGTCAAACTGGTTGACAGCGGCGGTCTGATCGCTCTCACGCTTGTTGTCCGCGCCATAGGTGACGGTGCTCTCCACAGTGTAGGTCTGGGAGGCAATCACGTTGTGGGCGTCGGAGTTGATGGAGATGATGTAGTCACCGGCCTCCAGCACATAGCACTGGGCGTTCTGGTCGTCATAGGAAGCCATATCCTCCACATCAATGCTGAAGGAGATGGTCTGGGAAGCGCCGGGCTCCAGAACATCGGTCTTGGCCAGGTCGATCAGGTTGGCGGAAGCCTTCTCAATGCCGCCGTTGGTGTAGGGAGGATTGTAATAGACCTCAACTACGTCCTTGCCAGCCACGGAGCCGGTGTTGGTGACGGTGACGTCGAAGCTCAGCTTGCCGTCAGCCTCGGTGATAGCGCTCATCTCCTGGGAGAAGGAGGTGTAGGACAGGCCATAGCCGAAGGGATACTGGACAGTGGCGTCATAGTCGATGGCACCCTCAGCAGCGGCGGTCTCATAGAACTTGTAGCCGACGTAGATGCTCTCCACATAGTTGACGAAGGAGGGCACGGTGTAGATCTTGGTGTCAGAGCCCCACATGCTGGTCTCATAGGTAAACTCGTCCATATTGTCATAGACAAAGTTGCCGAAGTTGTTCCAGGTGGGAGTAGCGGTCAGATCATACACAAAGGTATCAATCAGCTTGCCGGAGGGATTGACCTCGCCGGAGACCAGCTTGCCGAAGCCGGTAAAGCCGGCCTGGCCGGTGCCGGCGCACCAGATAGCGCCCTTGATCTGGGGATAGTCCTCAATGAAGCCCAGCTCGAAGGGGTTGGCGCCGTTGTAGACCAGGATAACGTTGTCGAAGTTGGAGCAGACCAAGTCGATCATCTCTTCCTCGCGGTTGGACAGCTGCAGGAAGTGATCGCCCTCGTCCCAGTCATTGCCCTCGTTGAGAGAGTCGTCATAGACGCCGGCGAAGTAAGTGTCGCCACTGCCCTGGGTGGCCCAGGAGCCGTCCACAACAGCGGTCATATCGGTGGGCAGGTCAGCGCCCTCGCCGCCGACACGGGTGATGACGATCATAGCGGTGTCGGAGAAGGCCTTGGCGTTGCTGATCAGCTCATCGCTGTACAGGCTGACGTTGGGCTCGGGCAGAGTCCAGTCCTGGGCCCACATGCCCACGTTGGGACGGTCAGCCTTGTAGGCTCTGTAGAAATCGGTCAGCTCGGTGTTGGTCTCAATACCGGCGTCATTCAGGCCCTGGAGCAGAGTCACGGTGGGATAAGCCGCATTCAGTGCGCCGGAGCCGGTGCCGCCGTAGCAGGGGTTGGTGGAGGCCCAGCCAAAGACGTTCAGCTTACCGCCGGTGACAGGCAGGATGTTGTCCTCGTCCTCCAGCAGCACGATGCCCTCTTCGGCGACCTCGGCAACCAGCTCGGTGGCCTCTGCAGTGGTAGCCTCGTCAATCGTGCTGACAGGCTTGCCGGCAACAGAGGTGAGCAGGGTGGCCATGGGGCCGGTGCAGATCAGGTTGACAATGATCAGCACTGCCAGGACCAGGGCAACGCCTGCTTCGCCGCGGATCAGCCTCTTCATGGCCTTGGGCAGCTTTCTGACTGCGATCATGACAACGATCGCAATCACCAGGGCAGCCGCAATGCCAATCAGATGACCGGAGATTTGGTTGACGACGTTAATGACGTCAGCCATATTGATGCTTAGCATTTGTTTTCCTCCTCTTTTTTGTAAAGTTGCTTTCCTAAGCTCGTGATAGTATACCATACTTTCTTTTTTCGGGAAAGTACTTTTTCACAAACTGACGGTTTCTCAGCACAAATTGCAGTGCAATATTTCTACATTGCACAAAAAATCCCAGGCAGTTTTGTGCAACTTCACTGTCTGGGATCTTTCTATTTTCCCTCACTGCGCCCCGCCGGCAGTGGGATGAGAATCTTCAAATGAAACCAGTGGTTCTCTGTGG
Organism: Candidatus Onthomonas sp.; assembly: GCA_051866795.1. Taxonomy (GTDB): domain Bacteria; phylum Bacillota; class Clostridia; order Oscillospirales; family Oscillospiraceae; genus Onthomonas. The sequence continues at coordinate 12,227 of JBJDXT010000105.1, forward strand.
TGATGCCTACCGTACCTCCATACCGCTCAGCGGAATAACGGATACTTTTTACGCCGAACCCGTGAAATTTGTCGTCTCCCTTGGTGCTCATGGGCAGTCCGTTCTCAAATTTCAGTTCACCGCTGTAGTAATTTTCCACCTGGATGAGCAGAAAGCCCTTCTGTCCGGAGACAGACAGGTGGATCAGACGCTGCTCTTTATCCGGCAGCTGCAGCACCGACTCGATGGCGTTATCCAGTGCGTTTCCAAAGATGGTGCAGATATCCATGACATCCATGAAATCCAGCAGCGTGCCGTCTGCCACGCAGGTGAGATTGATTTTGTGCTTCTGACAGTACAGGCTCTTGCTGGTGAGAACCGTATCCAGCACCGAGTTGCCTGTCTTGTTCTGGGCCTCATAGACGGCGATATCGCTCTCCATGGCGTCCAGCCACTCACCCCGCCGCTGAGCGTCCGTCTCTGCCCGGAGGGCGGCAATCTGATGTTTCAGGTCGTGATACTTCCGGTTGATGATCTCAATGCTCTCCCGGGACTGGCGGTACTGGACATATTGGGTCTCCAGCACGTTGTGAATGGCGTCCAGCTCATATTTCATCTGGATCTCCCGGTGCTGTATATGGAAAGCATAGAGAATGGCCACGCCTCCCAAGTCCACCAGGGTCCGGATATTGTAGATTTCAGTGGTAAACTGGCTGGTAAATGGGGTGTCTGCGTCTACAAAGCTGAGATTGCTGACGGCAAAAGCCATCACTCCGATGACCAACACCGACAGAAAGGTCCTTGGACGCACGGGATCGCACCGTCCGTTGTCATTATAGCGCCGCTCCAGCCACCACTGAACGGCAAATACTGCCAGAAAAACCAGCGCCGCCGAGATCAAATTGCCGTAGTACTGCCCGTCCCCCGTCAGATATTTGGAATAGAAATAGTAGAGCTGCCAGCTGAGCGAAGCTGCCAGCTCCGAAACCAGAAATGCCCTGACGCAGCAATAGCCTGCACTCAGCAGTGAGAGGTCGCAGCAGGCACAGAGGGTGCTGTACATAATCGCCATAGCCCCCACCATGCTTGGAATCCAGAAGGCCACCGGCAAATCACCTGTCACCGTCAACTCCAGGCTGAGCAAAATCAGTCCTGCCGCCGCCGCCAGTGCCAAATGGCCACCCTTAAGCCGTCTCTGGTGATAGAGCACCTGCACAAAAACCATAATGCTCAGCCACTCCGCCACTGCGGTGTAGATCCGGGGAATCGTGGGCAGGCTTTCCATTCCGTTCACTTGGTCTGCCCACCCATATAGTTGGCCAGCGCCTCCATAAATGGATTCTTCCGACCCCGGCTGATGAGCAGCCGCTCCTCTCCCACCAAAGCGCAACCGTCCTGGATGCCGTCTACATAGTCCAGATTGAGCAGATATCCCTTATTACAGCGGCAGAAGCCATACTGCTCCAGCAGGTCCTCCATCTCCTTCATGGTGCCGCTGGAGACAACCTCCCCCCGCTTCATGTGGAAAATCAAGGTATGTCCCCTGCTCTCCACATAACGGATCTGTCCAACATCCAGCTTCTGTGCGCCGCCTTTTACCGGAATAGTCAGATAGTAGCTTCTCTGCCGGCTCAGCCGGTCCAACGCCCGGTCCATCCGCTGCGAGAAGGCAAAATAGGTTACCGGCTTGAGCACATAATCCAGCGCGTCCACCGCATAGCCCCGTATAGCGTACTGGGTCATGTTGGTAATAAAGATGATAATAACCTCCGGGTCCTGACTGCGGATCAGCTCTGCGGCAGTCATGCCGTCCATCTCCTTCAGTTGGATATCCATCAGGATAATGTCATACTCCAGCCGGTATCCCCGAACCAGCTCCTCACCATCAGTAAACACCCGGCTTTTGATCTCGCAGCCCCGTTCCTGTCCGTAGCGCAGGAGATAACTTTGGAGCAGGTCAACGCTTTCCTTCTCGTCCTCTACAATTGCGATTCGAATCACACCGTCACTCCTCTCCATTGATATCCACACTATTTTTCACTAAAAGGATTATACCCTTATCTGCGTTTTCTGTCAAAATTTTCTTCCAATTTTCCTCGTTTTTTCTATCCAATGGGATTTTGTTTTCAAAATGGCTCCAGCTCCATGCCAGACCGGGCGGGACCTCTTTTCGTTCTGTCCTTTCCGTCTTTACAAAACCTTAATCAAATCCTCAGCGATCTTTCAGTTAATCCCCAGAGAAACGAAAGGTCCTCCCGTTATACTGGATCCTACAAAATTCTTCCGGTTCTGACCGGTACAGGGAGTGTCCATTATGCAGGAGACAATAGGTAACAAAAGGCGCCGTCGTCACCGGACAGTATACCGCCGGCTGCGGACAGGACTGCTGCTGGCAGTTTTGGGAATCGCCCTGTGGAAACTGGCTCCCGACTTTATCGAAATCCAGCCTCCCCAGCCGGCAGAAGAGTCACCCTCCCTCTCCGCCTACCCCGAATCCCTTCAGTCCCTGTGGGAGAAAAATGAAGATGCCCGTCCCTTTGTCGAGGGCTATTTTGAAAACAAAGACAAGTCCTTTGAAATCGACCTGTCCCAGGAGACCCAGTCAGACACCGTTCCCCTGCTGATGCAGTGGGACCAACGCTGGGGCTACGAGACCTATTCCGGCGGCCTGCTGGGCTGCACCGGCTGCGGTCCCACCTGCCTGTCCATGGCCGCTTTGTACCTCACCGGAAATTCGGACTATTCCCCCAAATATGTCGCTCAGTATGCCACAGAGCAGGGCTACGCCGTAGCCGGCAGCGGCAGCGCCTGGGCGCTGATCTCGGAGGGATCTGCCGACTTCGGCCTGGAGGCTCAGGAGCTCACTCTGGACGAGAGCCGGATGGCGGATGTTCTGAACCAGAGCGGTCTGATCGTCTGTGTCCTCGGCCCCGGAGACTTCACCGATTCCGGCCACTTCATCGTCCTCACCGGTTATAAGGACGGAGCCTTTACCGTCAATGACCCCAACAGCTATGTCAACTCCTCCAAAACCTGGACTTATGACCAGCTCAGCGGTCAGATCAAGAATCTGTGGGGGCTTTGGGCTGCTTGATATAAAAGGGCGGACAGAATCACTCCTGTCCGCCAGAGCTTTCGCTATTCCCGCCCCAGCTCTTCCAGCTGCCGGGCGAGACTGCTGCACTGCACCTCCAGAATGGCGGTGCGTTCCACAACCTGGTTGTGCTTTTCCACCTTCTCCTCCAACTTCTGGAGCCGGTAAGCAGTGAGGTTGTGGCTGGTCATCACACCGGCAAAGCTGCCCAGAAGGGTAAACAGGCCGGAGACAATGGCCACAACAATGGAACTGTCCATTTTCTCACCCCCTTACTGCTCGATTCCGTCCACCGTAGTGTCCTTAATCAGCTGCAGACCGTCCGCCCAGGAGTAGACCGTATAGGAAGGGGTACCGAAATAGACAGTGCGGGTCACCTGATTGCCGCACATGTCAGTGTACTGAACCGGGACAAAGGGCTGGTCCGCGTCGCTGACTGCGGACTCAATTTTGCTCACCTGCTCCGGAGTCAGCACCGGCCACTTGATTTTGATGGTGGTCTTTTTCGCAATCACGCTGCCCACCATCTTTCCGGAGGCCGTCCGGCCGGTATTGGACGACCAGACCTTTTCCGTAGAGATGGTAACTCCCTCCAGAGCCGGATCTGGCATAGTCACTCCATTAATGGTCAGATTGGTCACCGTAATCTCTGCCATAGAATGCTCCTCTCTCCCGGGCAGGTGGTTCCTGCCCGGGATTATATCATTATGTGTAGATTGGGCAGCGGCCGGTCTCCCGGGTCAGGTCGTTGACCTCCCGGATCACCTGTTTGGCCAGCTGTCTGCCGCCCACATAGACCTCCACCAGGGTATCTCCGCTCTTTCCGCCGGAGACCGCCCGGGCCAGCCGGTCGGCCAGCTGGTCCATCCAGCCGGTGTTCCGCTCCAGAGGCAGCACCGCCTCCCGGCCCGCCTCGCCGATGAGGGAGAGGGTGGCTCCCTGGGTCACGCCGCCCTGGGCCAGCCGGGAGACAGTGGGAATCTTGGCCAGAGTGACGCTGCCCGCCGGGACAATCGTCTGACCCATAATCTTAATGGCGCTCCAGGAGAACTTCAGCGACTGGTTGATCTTTCGGATCACCCGGTTGAGCAGATCCACCACTCCGTTAAAGCCGTTTTTGAAGGGAGTGGTCAGGGCATTTTTGATGCCTCCCAGCTTTTCCTGCACGCTGGATACCACACCGCCGAACACCTCCGTCAGCTTCTTTTTCAGGTTGCTCCCCTGGCCGCTCACCCCCTGATTCAGGCTGGCAAAGGCGTTCAGGGTGCCGGTGCGGCAGCTGTTGGCTGCCCCCACAATGGCGTTCTGAATGCCCGTCCAGATACTGGAAGCCTTGGCTTTCAGACTCTCCCACCCGGCGGGGAGGCTGTTGATGGCGTCAGCCAGGGTCTGGAAGCCCCGGGCCGCGGCGTTGAGGCCGCTGGTCAAGATACCGCCCGTCCAGTTGCCCATGGGCTTGAGCAGATACTCCCACACCGCCGTGCCCACCGGCTTGAGCAGGTTGAGTCCCGCAGTCAGCAGGTTCACCGCACCTGTGAAGGTGTTCAGCATAGCCGGTCCCGCCGCCTGAATGACCCAGCCCGACAGGGGCAGCAGCACATTGGTATAGCCCCAGCTCAATGCCCCGGACAGTAGCTCTGTCAGGGGCCGAATCGCCGCCACCAGATTGGCAAAGCCCCCCACCAGGCCGGAGAAATCCAGCTTCGCCGCCCAGGCCGCCGTGGCCGCAGCCATATCCCGGAGGGCGTTCAGTACATTTTGGACGACGCCGGTGAGGTCCTGGAAAATCCGCTTTCCCGTCTCTCCCGCCGTCCAGGCCTCCCGGAACCGGCTTGCCAGCGCTCCAGCCGTCTGGCTCAGCCGCTGGACGATCTGCAATATGGTCGAAATCATCCGCTCGCCGGAGCCGTCCGTCCAGACGGCCAGCCAGCTCTCCCCCACGGCGGCGGCGGCTCTGCCGATCTCCTGAAGGCCGCTCCGGGCCGCCTGGAGGACCTCCTCCCCCTGGCTCTCCCAGGCCGCCCGGAAGGGCTGCCAGACCTGGGCCAGAATTTGCCTGGCTTTCGCCGCCCAGTCCTCCAGCAGCCCGGAGATATGGACCAGCTCTCCTGCTCCGCTGCCTCCGCCGCTTCCAGCCTTGCTGCCCCCGGAGGAGCCGGAGGAGCTGCCTCCGGAGGCGCTGACCCGGGTGATCTGGTCAAAGCTGTAGAGATCCCGCTGAGCCTTGGCGGCAGAGCGGGCGGCGCTGGCCACCTTGCTCAGAGCGCCGGCCGTCCCCTCGGCAGACTTGCTGGCCGCCTTCCAATAGGTCACGCCAAACAGCTTTCCCGTCAGCTGGGACAGGGCGTTTGCAAGGGGCTGCGCCGCGTTGAGCAGATTGGCAAAGAGGTTCATCCCCACCGCTGCGGCCCCCCGCAGGCTGGCCGTCAGCTGTCCCAGCTCCTGCCGGACCCGGCCCAGCGCCATGGTATAGGCGCTCTGCACCTGACCGGCAGAGGAGAGAAATTGCCGCACTGCCCGGTCGTTGTCCTCCAGCGCCCGGCTCAACTCCGCTGCGGCGTTCACCGCAGACGAGCTGTTTTCTGTCACATTCATCGCTTCACCTTCTTCTCATTTCCCGCCGCCAGGCCCTCCATCATGCGACGATAGCGGGCCAGGCGCAGGCTTTTCTGCTCCTCCTCCGTCCAGAAGGGGAAGAGCTCATAGACCGGCTCCGGCGGCTCCCCCGCCAGAAATCCGGCGGTCAGCCGGGCGGCTCTCCAAGCGATGATACTGAGGGCCTGCAGCTGCTGCCGCCGCTCCTCCTCCCGGCCCTCCAGCCACTCCAGCAGCTCTCCCCAGCTCCAGTTCTCCAGCTCCGGAGGGGATTTCCCCGCCCTGCAGGCCGCCGTCACTAGTTCCTCCAGCGTCAGTCCCGGGGAAAAGGGGCGGACTGTCCTGCCTCTCCGGGAGTCGCAGCCGCTTCCTCTCCGCCCAGCCGGGCAAAGGCCTGCTCCAGAGCGGCGCGGAGGCTCTCCTTGAGCTGCCGGGCCTGCTCTTCGGTGATCAGGCCGGAGGCAGCGGCGATGTCGAAGGCCAGGCCGCCGAACCGCTCCTGGCCCCGATAGCCCCCGTCCACCAGCAGGTCGTAAAATTCCTCCCCATCGGTGACAGCGTTTCCGCTCTCCGGCCAGCTCAGGGCCTCGGTCAGCAGGGCGCACATCCGCTCGCCGTCGGTGGCCGCCAGAAATACCGTCTCCAGCGTCTCCTCCCCGAAGCGGTCCTTCAGCTGCCGCTGGCCCCGGAGGGTGAGCCGCAGCCGGTATTCCCGGCCCTCCAGCCGGATGAGATGATACTTTCTCGCCATTTCACATTCCTCCTCTTGCCGGCAGAGCCGCCGAAACAGTGGCTCTGCCGGATTTCTCCTCTAAATTACGCCGCAGAGGGGTTGGTCACCGTCCACTCGCTCTGGAGGGAGACCACCAGCTTGGCGGACACCAGCTCGTCCACCTTGGCGCCGGTCACATAGGTGCTGACATAGCCGGTGGTGGCAAACACGGTGCCGTCGGGGAACTCCACTGCCACCGGCACCACATTGCCCGCCGTCTGTAGGGCCTTGAGCACCCGGTAGTCGGAGTCAGCGGCGCTGTTGTCAAAGAGGTAGGTCACCTCAAACGCCTTGGTGTCCTGGACGCCGGGAACATTCTTCTTCATAGTGTCCTGCATGCAGGTAGCGTCCAGGGTAGAGGGGCTGCCGCCGATGTCGCCGATCTCAGTGACGTAGTTCATGGCCACGCTGTTGACCTTCACATCCAGGCCGATGGTAGAAAGACCTTGGGTTGCCATAGTTGCTTCATCCTTTCCTGTTCTGTTATTTTTTCTGTTTAGAAATCTCTATTGAACTCGGTTCAACGAAGCAGTCCTCGATGAAAGGAGCCTCGAAGAGTTCCGTCATCGCAGATGACGGAATAAAATTGAATCAAGTCATTTTAGCCGGGCATGTACCGGCAAAATGACACTTCTCAGACTTGCAAGTGTGCGAGCGCAGCGAGTGCGCGCGGCAAGTCTGCATTCTCCACCAAAATGCTTGCATTTTGGTGGAAGCCTCAGTCGATGAGCCGCATGCTCCGCTTGTCCACCTTCCGGCCGAACCGGAAGACCTTACGGCAGCAGTTTCCGCTCTCATCGTAACTGTCCGGGCCGCTGTAGACCCGCCGGAGTCCCAGCTCCAGCATGGCCCGGTTCACCGCCTGGGCCAGGTCGTTCTGGCTGTCCAGTTGTTCCGTCCACAGCTCCACCTGAAAGACCAGCCGGTCCACCACCGGGCAGTCGGTGCCGGTGTTGGCGTACTCAAACCAGATCACCGCCGGCAGCGCCGTCTGCCCCTTGGGATAGCGGCTGCGCAGGGTGTAGCTCTGCTCCGTCTCCAGATTGGCCAGTGCCTCCCGCACCTGACTCCGGGCGTCCACCAGCCGATACTGTACCTCATCCATAGTCTCCCCTCCCGTCAACTGATCCGCTGGGCCAGCAGCTTGCGATAGCTGGGCCAGCGCTGGATGGCCCGGATCTCATAGAGCTCTCCCTCCAACCGTATCCGGTCAAAGGTGGAGATCACCAGGGCGGAGAAGAGGCAGCCCTCCAGCACGCCGGCGGCCTTTTCCCCCTGCTCTCCCTGGCTGGCCCCCGAGGTGAGCCGTCCGGAGGACTGCCAGGATCGGACGCTCTGCCAGCTGATCCCCTCCGCCGTGCCGTCCTGGGCCACATAGTCCGGGTGCTCCATATCGTAGGAGGCAACAGGATTACCCAGGCTGTCCGAGGTCAGCCTCCGCCGGTAGAGGGAAAAGCCCCGCCGCCAGCTGAGCGGCGTCTGGCGGGTCAGCATGTCACCCTCCGGTACCGGGCCAGGCTCTCCAGAATCTCCGCCACCCCGGAGCGGAACTCCGCCGGAGAGAGATACCGCTCCGACTGGCTGATCTCCCCCTCGGCATAGCTGGCGGACTGGAGGCCGCCGCCCTCCAGCTCCCGCCGGTCCCGCTGATAGTAGAGGGCGGCCAGCTCCACCGCCTTGGGCAGCCATTGCTCCTCCAGGCTGTCCGCCCCCAGATAGAGCAGCAGCTCGCATTCGGCGTCCAGCAGCTCATCCTCCAGCAGCAGGAGGGCGTCCTCCTCCGGGCTCTCCAGCCCCAGCCGGCGGCACAGCCGGCTGAGAGCCTGTTCTGTCTGCGCCCCGGTCATGGCTTACCCCTTGTTGCAGGTCATGACCGCCAGGGCCTTGGGCTGGATCACCTTGGCGCCATAGACGTGCAGGCCCTTGACCGCGTCGGAGAAGTTCTTCTCCAGCCGGTAGGCCTCCAGCTCCACCAGCTGCTCGGCAAAGGCGCCGGCGGCGTTGGTACCGGCGATCACCTTGTACTTGGTCCCGGAGGTGTTGGGCACGTTGTTGGACAGATGGATCTGGAAGCCGGCCGCCTCGCCCACCAGGCCTCCCTGGAGCACCGCCTGATTGTAACCGGTGCCGTTGCCCACAAACCGGGGGTCCTTGAGCAGCAGTCCGTGGAACCAGGGGGGCACCACCACCCACCGGCCCATCATGGGCACGTTGGCCTCGTTGAGCACCACGCCCAGATCCACCAGATAGTCATAGGCGTTGGCGCTGGTGGGGGTCACGGCATCAGAGTCCCCATAGAGAATGTTGTTCTCGTCCACTCCCGCCAGCAGCAGGGCGGCCAGATACTGGTCGATGACGTCGTTCATGCCGTAGCTGGCCCGCTGCATAGCGGCGTCCACCAGCTTGGGGTTGGACTGAGCGTTGTCCACGTCCTTGATCTGGAAGTTGAAGTACTTGGCCTTGTCGATGACCAGATCCAGCATGGTGCTGTCCAGCTCCTGGGGGGCAGCGATGTCCGAGCCGGTGTAGTCGCTGATGGTGATGTCCCCCACCTGGTTGATGTGGACGGTGTCGCCGTAGGCCCGGATGTCCCCCTCATAGTCCCGGTTCATCAGACCGGCGTAGACGTGCACCTTGTCCAGATGCTCCAGCAGCCGGGCGGACCAGACCTCAGGGATAAAATTGGTAAATGCCATTGTGTGTCATCCTTTCTGTGTTTGACTGTGTTGTGATTACTGCTGTTCCCGGAGCAGGCTGGAGATCTGGCTCCAGTTCCGGTTGATCTCCCCGGGGCTCATGCCCCGCAGCGTCTCCCGGGTCAGCTCCGGAGGCTGCTCCGGCGCTCTGGGGGGGCTGTCTCCCCGCATCCGGCCGGAAACCGCCTGGGACAGGGCCTCCTGAAAGAGCAGGGAGAACGCCTCCACCCGCTGGGCGGACGTCTCCTCATCCTCCCCGGTGATCCAGGGTGCGAACCGGGCGTCCAGCCCCCGCTCCTGGAGGGACTGAGCCACCGCCACCTGCCGGAGCCGGGCGTCAAATTCCCGCTGCTGCCGGGCCAGCTCCTGCCGGCCCTGCTCCAGCTGGGCGTTGGCCTGGGCCTCCAGCTCCGCCTGGCGGCGGTCCAGCTCCCCCTGCCGCTCCCGTTCCCAGTTGGCCCGGGCAGTGGTCAGCGCCTGGCTCACCTTCCGGTCGTAGGCGGACTGATAGTCCCGCTCCTCCCGGAGCAGCGTGTCAAAGTCGGGGCGCTGCTGTTCTCTCACTTCTGCTTCCATGGTATATCCTCCTTACCGGCCCAGACCGTTCCCGGAGGCCCGGCCCGTTCCCGTGGTGTTATTTGGACAGGCGCTGCCGCCTGCTGTCCCCTCTCTTGCCTGCTGCTGGCGGAGATTGCGCACCGCCTCGGCAGGATCCTTGATAAACCAGAGCTGGCTGAGCAGCGTCTGGTCGTCTACCATACCCCGGAGTTGGGTCACCATGTCCACCGTCTCCGACTGGTTGACCGGGAGATTGACGGTGAACACCACGTCCACATCCTCCACCGCCACCGGCTCCATCTCTCCCTTGACGTTCAGCCAGTGGTTATACAGCCGGAACCGCTCCTTGAGGCCCCGCTCCATCTGGCTCATCTTGCCTTTGACCAGCAGATCCATGGTCAGCAGCTTGAGCTTGAGGGCCTGGCCGGAGGCGTTTCCGGAGAAGTGCTCGTCGGACATGTCCACGGTGAGGGTCATCTTGTGCATCTCCCGCACCAGGGCGTCCGCCAGCACCTGGACCCCCGCCTCGTCAAAGGTCTTTTGAATGTACTCCGCCCGGGCGTCCAGGGGCGCCCCGTCGATAAACCGCTCCCGGAGCAGCTTCTCCTCCTCCCCGGGGGCCAGGGTCATGCCGAAAAAGACCAGCAGGGCGTCCACAAACTTCTTTTTGTCGGTGATCCGGCTGGACATGAGGCCGTCATAGGCGTCAATCAGGCTGAGAATCTGTTCAAAGTCCCCCTGCCGCTCCTGGTTGTTCTCATAGGCGATCACCGGCACCGCCCCGAAGTAATGGGCCCGGGCGGGCCCCTCCGGCCGGAAGACGACGGTCTCCAGGTCACCGCTGCAGTAGTCCCTGGCAATCCGGTCGGTGTAGCAGGTCAGGGCGTAGTACTGCTCCCCCGTGGGCTTTTCCCGCCGGTCCCAGACCAGGGCGAACAGCTTGTTGTGCTCCACTGTGGTATCGCAGACCAGAATGCCGTTTCGAGGGTCGATGCGGGCGCTCCTGGGCCGGGGGTCTCCCTCCGCCGAGGCGTAGCACAGCTCCAGGCACTCCCCCATCACCCCCATGGTCTTGCCGATCTCCCGGTCCAGCCGGCTGATGTGCTGCCGGTCGTAGCAGGAGAGCAGGGGCGTCAGGTCGATCTCCGGCTTGCCCAGGGCCTGCCGCCAGGCGTCCAGACCCTGTTTTTCATTCCAGGGCCGGGGATTGGGGTCGTATTTGACGGCGTCCCCCAGGTAATAGCCCAGGACGATGTCCACCACATACTTGGCGTAGTTTACCGCCACCCGTACCTCCTGATCACCGGAGCGGTGGAAGATGTCGTGATCCCCCCGGTAATACCGGTCCAGCTTCCCATAGCGGCCTGCGGCCTGCTCCGCCTTGCGGACACACCAGCGCAGCACCTCGGGCGAGGGCGTCCCCTCCGGGGACAGCTCGCTTCTGTCCAGATAGAGAATCATTTTCGTTACACTCCTTTCGGCCGGGCGCTCACCCGGGCCTGATTTCGCTGGAGCACTGTGCTGACAAAGTAGCGCAGGGCGTCCATGCAGTGGTCGTTTTCCTTCCGGGGCCGGTCCTGGCCCTGGCTGTCCGTGTCCCAGACATAGGCCCGGAACTCGGAGAGGGTGTGGGTGCAGCTCCGGTCAAAGACCAGCCCTCCCTCCTGGAGCAGCTGGCCCACCCGGCGGATGCCGGAGAGCACCTGGTTGTCCGCTCCCAGAACGGCGTAGCCTCGCTGCCGGAGCAGGGCGATAAAGCTGGCCGCCGATGGGTCCACAATCACCGCCCGGGGCCGGACCCCTTCCAGAAATACCTCCAGGTCGTCGGCATATTCTCCGTCCGTCTTTTGCCGCATGGAGGCCCTGCCCGACCAGTAATATTCCCGGCGGCAGCACCAGCGCCCGTCCCGTCCCTTCTGCCAGAGCAGAAAGACGGTGGGGTTCTGGGTACCGTAATCCACCGACACATAGGCGGGGCCTGTGCTCTCGGGCGGCGCGTCCGTCAAGTGCCGCTTGGGGTCAAACATGTCGTAGACCAGCCCCTCCGCCGCCACCCAGAGGCCTTGGATGTACCGCTGGTAAAAGACGCCGGCATACAGCCCCTCGTACCGCTTGCGGATGGCCGGGGAGAGGGCGGGGTTGTCCTCCATGGTAAAGTGGAGGTAGAGCAGATTGCGCTCCTCCGCCTTTTGGACCCAGTGCTTGTAAAACCAATGTTCAGGGCCTTCCGGGTTACAGTTGAACCAAAACCTGCTCCCCTCCACGCTGCACCGGGCCAGAGCCTGCTCCACAAAGGAGCGGGGCATCAGGGCCACCTCGTCAAACAGCACCCCCGCCAGGGTCATGCCCTGGATGAGCTGGTAGCTGCTCTCGTCCTTGCCGCCGAAGAGGTAATACTCGTTCTGATGCTCTCCCAGACGGACGGTCAGCCGGTTCTCGCTCCGCCGCTCCTCAAAGGTGCAAATCCCCTCCAGCCACTGGGGCAGCAGACCGGTGACGTTGCGCCGCAGGCTCTCAATCGTCTTGCCGCACAGGGCAAACCGCTGCCGGTCAAACCGCTCCATGCTCCACAGGACAAAGCCCACCGCCATACTCACTGTCTTACCCGACCGCACCGAGCCGTCACAGAGAATGCCGTCCCGGCCTTGATGGTTAGAATGTTTCCACCAGGTCAGGGTCAGCTTCTGCCGGGGGCTGAAGTCCTGATACTGCATCGCCCTGAAGCACCTCCTCTTCCCAATTTCCCAGGGCGGCGAAGAGATTGTTCTCCGGCGCCGGCCCCGGAGTTTCCTCCGCCCCGTCCCAGACCTCCGGTCGCCTGCGCTTGAGCCACAGGCTGATGGCGGAGACGTTGGGGCTGACCTCCTTTTCGGTGGTCACCAGTTTCTCTCCCCGGTCGGTCTGCTCCGTCTTTTCCTCCCGGTACCGGTAGCCCAGGGCCGCCTTGAGCAGGGCATCCTCCACCTGGTAGTCCGCCATCTCCCGGTTCAGCGCCAGCGCCTCCTCTATGGCCGGGTACTTCTTCCGCCAGAGCCGGAGGCCCAGGGGCCGCAGCCCCATCCGCCGGGCGATCTCTTCAGCGGGCACACCGTCTCTGGCCCAGCCCCGGAGCAGCGCCAGCGGTCCCGGCTGCTGCCAGAATCCCGCTCGATCCATGTCCATCCCTCCCTTTCTGCTTGCTGTCTGTCTCTGACAAGGTCCACTATAATACAGGTGTTCTATTTCAGAAATGCAATTTCCAGATTTCTTTCGCTTTTTCCTCTTTCTTTTCCATCAAAATTGCACTTTTGCTGCAAGCATTACAAGAGAGCCTCTGCCCCAGGGCATAAAAAAGCAGCGGGCCGGGTGTCTGAACACTCGGTCCGCTGAACGGTTGCTATGCTGTTGTCCGGATCTTCTTACTCCGCCAGAGCCGCCTTGATCTTGTCGATCATCTCCTGGTACTGGGCCTCAGTCAGGTGTACCCGCTTGGGGTCCATGGCGAAGGTGCCGCCGTACTCAAACTCGCCCTCGTACTTGGGCACCAGATGGAAGTGGAGGTGATGGCCGGTATCGCCATAGGCGCCGTAGTTCACCTTCTTGGGATGGAAGGCCTTGTGCAGGGCCACTGCCACCCGGTTCACGTCCTCGATGTAGGCCGTCCGCTCCTCCGGGGTCAGCTCCACCATCTCGCTGACGTGATCCTTGTAGGCCACAATCACCCGGCCAGGGTGGCTCTGCTCCTTGAAGAGATAGAGCATGGACACCGAAAGGTCGCAGATCTTGATGCCGAACTTCTCGACCAGCTCACCCTCCATGCAGTAGGCGCAGTTTTGATCTTTTACCATTGGGAAGCGCTCCTTTCCAATTCTTTTGTAAGGGTGCTTTCATTATACGTCTCTGCCGGAATACTTGCAAGAGAAATTGCCGTTTTTTCTCCGCTGCTCTCCTACTGCTCCGCCTCAGGGGCTTTCTCGGCCACATGGCGCTTGAGCACCAGGTTGATATATTGTGAAAGGGAGCGGTCCTCTTCCTCTGCCAGCTCCCTCAGCCGTTCAATGATATCTTCATCCAGCGTGATGCTCACTTTCCGCTTTAATGGTTTCATTTGGTCTCACCTCGCAGAAATCATACCACGAAGTCATCTGTTATATTGCATTTTCGCTTTAATAAGTATATAGTAGTATTAAATACTACTATGGAGTGCGACAGGATGCAGCTATATCTTGAAATTCAAAATTGCTTTCCCGTCATTTTGGCCCATATGGGCAGCAATGCGCTGAAACAGTTTCTGCGTTGCCCCTGTGGGATGCTGTACTGTCGCTATTCTGAATTGCGATTGTGGATTTGTGACACATTGCTGACCGATAACGCCTCTTTGCTCCACTTATTTCAGCTAAATGGCTTCACACAGAAGGACGAAATGTCCTCTCTGGTTCTGATCCTCCTGCACTATTCTCTGCAAAACGGTTCTCCTCTCACACTATAAGCATTGCCCCCTACTAGTTATACTGCCTATATAAAGTGCGGCACAGAGAACGCATTATTCTCTGTGCCGCATTTTTCATGGTGTATCAGATCATCTTTTACTTTTTGTATTGCTCCGCCAGCTTCCGGAACACAGGCAGCGCCCGCTCAATTCGCTGGGTAGGCACGCAGTAGGAGATGCGCACATGGCCGGGGCAGGCAAAGCCGCTGCCCGGCACCACCAGCAGATCCAGCGCCTGAGCCGCCCGGCAGAAGGCCATGTCGTCTGGCTCCAGACTCTGTGGAAAGAGATAGAAGGTTCCCTTGGGGGCCACACACTGGTAGCCCATCTCCCCCAGCCCCTCCATCAACAGCCTGGCGTTGGTCTCGTACACCGACAAATCCACTGTCAGGTCGCAGCAGGCCGCCGCCACCCGCTGAATCAGGCTGGGGGCGCAGACATAGCCCAGCGTCCGTCCGGCGCCCGCCACGGCGGCATAAACCTTTCCGCTCTCCTCCGCCTGGCCGGGGACATAGACATAGCCAATCCGCTCGCCGGGCAGAGAGAGGGACTTGGACCAGGAGTAGCAGACCAGTGTGTTCCGGTACAGGCCGGGGATCCAGGGCACCTCTACCCCGGCAAAGGCGATCTCCCGATAGGGCTCGTCGCTGATGAGATAGATGGGATGTCCATATGCCCGCTGCCGCTCCTCCAGCAGCCCGGCCAGCCGGGTCAGCGTCTCCCGGCTGTACACCGCCCCGGATGGGTTGTTGGGGGAATTGACGATGAGGGCCTTGGTTTTTGGCGTGATCGTCCGCTCCAGGGCATCAAAGTCAATCTGGAAGTCCTCAATCTGCGCAGGCACAACCCGCATCACCGCTCCGGCGCCCTGAATAAAGACGCCGTACTCCGGGAAGAAGGGGGCAAACACCAGCACCTCATCCCCCGGATTGCACAATCCATGCAGGCAGCAGCACAGCCCTGCGGCGGCGCCCATGGTGAGATACAGTTCCTCTCCCCGGCAGTCCACGCCAAACCGGCGGGAGATGGAGTCCGCCATCCGCGCCCGGGCCTCCGGGTCTCCGGGGGCGCTGGTATAGCCGTGGAGTGCGCAGGGGTCTGACGTCCGGAGCAGCCGATGAATCTCCTCCCCCACCTGAGGGGGCGGGGCCACGCTGGGATTGCCCAGAGAGAAGTCATAGACATTCTCCCGACCCACGATCTTCGCCCGCTGGTTGCCGTATTCAAAAAGCTCCCGGATCACTGACCGGGCCTCGCCATACTGAACGGCCTGTTGATTGAGCATTGTGATTCCCTCTCTTCTTTTATTCGGTAGACTCCGGCGCCATACTGGCCAGCGCCGCCTCCCAACTGGTCTGCTCCGGCCAGCCGGTGGTGTCAAAGGTATCGCGGATGCACTGGAAATAATAGGTCAGCTTTTCCTGGAGGTGGACGCTCTCAAAGCTGGACTCCGGGCCGCCCCCAGGGTTGGCCAGCACATATTCCATCAGCCGCGCCCGGTCCTCGGTGGGGAAGGTGGTGGAATAGGGGTCGATAAAGTAGACACTGTCCACATCCCCGCTGTAATAGGCGCCGTCCCAGGTGGTGTATTTGGTGTCCCCTGCCCACTCATAGCTCTCGCCGTTTTCGTCGATGTAGGCGTAGTAGTAGTCAAAGTCCTCCGGGTTCATAGAGCTCCAGGTCATCTCGTCCAGGGTGCCCTCCGCCCAGAGCCAGTGATCCAGCACGTGGGTCAGCTCGTGCACCACGTCCTGGGGCCGGATATAGTCCACATTGAAGGCCAGCAGCTCCAGCCCATCCACCTGGCAGGCCAAACCTCCGGGGTCATCAATGCTGACCGAGGCGTCCACCGGCGTCATCCGTCCTGCAAGATAGAAGCACAACTCCCGCACCGAGTCGCCCCCCAGCTGCTCCAGATATCCCGCCGGGTAGTAGCTCAGGGCGGCCTCCAACACGTCTAAAGCGTCGCTGATGTAGGCCAGCTCCTCACAGGCCTCCAGCGTGTAGTCCGGGAAGGGCGCGTTAGTCACTTCCTGGCCCAGATAGATCCGCACACCGTAAGTCTCCTCCATCTCGTCCGCCCGCTGGCTGATCTCTCCCAGGTCATAGACCGGCGGCTCATAGGGCGTCAGCTCCGCCATGGGAACCTCTTCCGGCGTCACCGTCCGGTAATCCCAGAGGAGCAGATGGTATACGTCCGTCCAGGTCCACAAAAGGCTCCTGCCCCAGACCATCTCCTGGCAGGCAGGGTTCAGGCCGCAGAGGCCCAATTCCCCACTCTCTCCCTCCTGCAGGCCGGCGAGATCGACGATCTCCTCCACCCGCTCCCCGGGGCACTGAACTAATAGCCGCTGCCGAAAATCCGCGGCCACTCCATCCTCCGGCTCCGCCATCTCCTCATATCCGGGGTAATCAATTGTGATCTGAGGCCGGCCTGTCAGCTGGCTGACCCCTTCGGTCCCCTCATAGACCGCTGTGATCTCCCCGGAGGTCAGGCTCATCACCAGCGTGACCTGCTTCTGTCCCCGTTCCGTGTCGGCAGTCAGTACCATGCCGCTGCCGTCCTCAGTGAGTCCCACAGGGGAGGCATAATAATACTCCACCGGGATGCTGCCCACCGTCGTCCATTCCCGGGTGTCACAGGCCGTTTTCCGCACCTGGGCACTCCCGCTGTCATACCAATAGCAAGCCTCCCGGGTAAAGACACAGTTCCAGCTGTCGATGTACCCCTCCTCCGGGGGATAGATTTTGGTATAGCTGCCGTCCTCGGACACCACGAAGCCGCCGCCCCACACATTGTCCCAGACCACCAGCGGGTCAGCCCACCGGATATTGGTCGTACCCCAGTCCTCCTCCCGCTCCAGGGGAAGCGTGCAGAGGGTCTCCAGCGCACCTGTCTCCAGGTTCAGCAGGCATACCGTATCCCCCTGCTCTCCGGTCAGCAGGGCCACCGTATCCCCATCCAGGAGGACGGCGTCTCCCACCGTCACATCCTCCAGGCAGGGCAGGGCGGCCAGGTCATAAAAGCCGAGCGCTCCCACAACCGCAACTGTCTCCAGATCCAGCTTTTCCGGTTCCGGCTCAGGCTCCGGTTCTGGTTCCGGCTGTTCCTGCTCCTGCTGGGCCGGAGGCTGCTCCGGGGTGGTCTGTTCCGGCTCCGGTGTTTTCGGCGCGCAGCCAGACAGGGTCAGCGCCAAGATGAGCAGCAAAGCGATCCATTTCTTCACAGTATGGCCTCCTTCCAAAAACAGGAAGGGCCGCCGCAGATCAGCTTCCACGGCGGCCCTATGGTATTACAGGCCCAGGCCGCCCAGATTCAGGCCGCCGGTGATTTGACTCATGCTGCTGGCCGCATCCGACTCAGCCAGGCGCAGCGCCTCGTTGACCGCCAGAAGCACCAGATCCTCCAGCATCCCCGGATCCTCCGGATCCATCACCTCAGGGTTGATGGTGAGCTTGGTCAGTTCTTTCTTGCCGGAGACCACCGCCTCCACCATGCCGCCGCCAGCCTTGGCAGAGTAGGTCTTCTGCTCCAGATCCGCCTGCATCTTCTCCATGTCCGCCTGCATCTTCTGGGCCTGGCGAATCATGTTCATATTGATGCCGCCGCCCATACCGCCCATGCCACGCATATTGCGGCTGTTGAATCCCTTTGCCATTGTCACATTCTCCTTTATGATTACTTGATAGATGGTTTCCCTCAGTCAATATCCACGCCCAGCTCCCTGCCCGTCTGGAGCAGCTCCTGGAAGGGGTCCTGCTTCGCTGGGGCAGGAGCCTCAGGGGCCGCTGCCGCCGTCTCAGGGGGCGCCGTCCCCTTCTTTGCCACCGCCTGAACCGGCCGGCCCAGCCGCTCAGTGGCCGCCTGAGCCACGATGCGCAGCAGCTCCGGCTTGTTCACCGTCTTATAGGTGAAAGCGTCGGCGGCATAGATCACCACGGTGTCGTTTTCCAGCCTTCCCGCCACCGCCGCCTTGTCGCTGTAGGGCATATAGGCCCAGGGCTTCATCCGGACCTTCAGCACCGGAAGCAGGCTCTGCCAGAAGGCTCCGCCGCCGGATGCTCCGGCACTCTGCTGGGCAGGCCGGGCCGGGCTGCCCGGCTGAGGCGACGTCTGTCTCGGTTCGTGTGCCGGCTTCGGTCCGTGTGCCGGCTTCGGTCTTTCAGGAGGCTTCTCCGGCTCCATCTCCTGAAGCCTTCGCTCCTCCTCCGGCTCCTCCGGCAGAGGGGGCAGATCCCATGGAGGTTCGTCTGCCAGCTGAGAGGCCGGTTGAACCGGCTTCGGCGCCGGCCGGGCAGCAGGCTCCGGCTGAGTGATCTGGGGCTGGCTCACGGTCTGAACAGCCGCTGCCGGAACGCCGCCTGCCAGCATCGCCTCCAGCCGGGCGATCCGGGCGGAAAGCCCCTCATTGGAGCTGTCCAGCGTCTCATCGCACAGCCGGATCAGGCAGAGCTCCGCGTCGGTGCGCTGATTGGCGCTGGTGCGCAGGCCCGCCTGGGTGTCCTGCAGCAGACGCAGCATCTGAATCAGCCGCTGGGCGGTAAAGCCCTTGCCCAGAGTAAACAGCGTCTCCTCGTCATAGCCTCCCGCCATCAGACCCGCGCCACCCTTGGGTGCGGTTTTCTGGATCAGCAGATCCCGGGTGAGTGTGGACAGCTCTGATAAAATCGCGGAAATCCCCTTGCCCGCCCCGTAAAGCTGGGCCAGCTCCTCCAACGCCTGAGCGGTATTGCCCCGGCGGATGTGGTTCATCAGATGGGCGGTGCGGAGATTGCCCGCCAGGCCCAGCGTATCCAGCACGGCTTCCCGGTCCACCCGGCCTCCGGAGGCGGCGCACTGATCCAACAGGGACAGGCCGTCCCGGAGGGCGCCGTCCGCCAGCCGGGCCAGCAGAGCGGCTCCGTCATCGGCGAGGTCAATCCCCTCCGCCTTTGCCACCTGGCTCAGGCGGCCCTGGATATCCTGGGCGGTGATCCGCTGGAATGAGAACCGCTGGCACCGGGAGAGGATGGTGGCCGGCACCTTGTGCAGCTCGGTGGTGGCCAGAATGAACATCAGGTGCTCCGGCGGCTCCTCCAGAATTTTCAGCAGGGCGTTGAATGCGGCAGTGGAGAGCATGTGCACCTCGTCCACGATATAGACCCGCTTTTTCACCGCCGCCGGGGCGTAGACCGCCTCGTCCCGCAGGGCCCGGACCTGATCCACGCCGTTGTTGCTGGCGGCGTCCAGCTCCACCACATCCAGGATGGAGCCGTCGTCAATCCCCCGACAGGCGGGGCAGGCGTTGCAGGGATCTCCGTGGTTGGGATTCTGGCAGTTGACCGCCTTGGCCAGGATTTTGGCGCAGGTGGTCTTGCCGGTGCCCCGGGTGCCGGTGAACAGATAGGCATGGGAGAGCCGCCCCGTCTCCACCTGGGTACGCAGAGTCTGGGTGATGTGGGACTGACCCACCACATCTTCAAATTTCTGAGGACGCCATTTGCGGTACAGCGCCTGATACATCCGGGGTCCCTCCCCTCACAAACAAAAATGCCCATGGAAACCGCACGCATTTGCTGTGCTCTCTGAAGCGGCAGACGGCTCGAGCCGGCGGTCTGCGGCACACACCAGGTTCCGCTTAATGCTGCTCGGTTCCCCGCCTGACATGGTTCACGGGCTGACATTGCGCAGGACCGGCTGTCAACACCGAATGCCGCTTCAGACAACATAGCAAAGGTCCGGGAAGCGCTGCTCCCCCGACAGGTGCGGCTATCCATGAGCCGTCTTGACCTTTACAAGGCCTGTTTATTTTACTATATTCCGCGGAAATTATCAAGACCGACTTGAGGTTTTTTCGTTTTCTTCAGAATTAGCCCAGCCCGGCTTGCATTTGGGCGTTTTTTCCGCTATACTGTAGCCAGATATTACCTACTGAGGAGGTAGTTTTATGTACATCCGAAAGATTTTTGCCCAGAAGCGCTGCGTCTTTTCGGTGGAGTTCTTTCCGCCCAAGCAGCAATTGAAGTGGGAGCCTCTCCAGCAGACCCTGCAGCAGGTGCAGGCCGCCCATCCGGACTTTATCAGCGTCACCTGCTCTGCCGGCGGTTCCGGCACCGGCGGCGTCTCTACCTGCCAGGTGGCCTCCTATCTGAAAAACCAGCTGGGCATCGAGCCTCTGGCCCATCTGACCTGCGTGGGGGCCAACCGGGCGGGCATTGAGGACAGCCTGGATCAGCTCTTCGCCGCCGGAGTGCGCAACCTAATGGTCCTCCGGGGCGACCGGAACCCCAACGTTCAGCAGTTCACCGACTTCCACCACGCCAGCGACCTGGCCGCCTTTGTCCGGGGCCATTACGGGGCCTTTGGCCTGTCCGGGGCCTGCTATCCAGAGAAACACCCGGAGAGCCCCTCCCTCCGTGCGGACGTGGAGATGCTGAAAATCAAGCAGGAGTCCGGCGCCACCCACCTGTGCACCCAGATGTTCTTCGACAACCTCCACTTCTACCGCTATATGACCCTCATCCGCAAGGAGGGCATCGATCTCCCTGTCTCCGCCGGCGTCATGCCCATCGTCCGCAAGAGCCAGATCGACCGCACCCTGGCCCTCTCCAGTGCCAGCGTCCCCCCCGCCTTCCAGGCCCTGCTGGACAAGTGGCAGGACAATCCGGACGGCCTGTATCAGGCGGGTATCGACTATGCCATCGGCCAGCTCCGGGATCTCATTGAGGCCGGAGCCGACGGTGTCCATCTCTATGCCATGAACAACGCTGATGTGGTGATCCGG
The DNA here is from genome assembly GCA_051866795.1 of Candidatus Onthomonas sp. GTDB lineage: Bacteria > Bacillota > Clostridia > Oscillospirales > Oscillospiraceae > Onthomonas. The sequence continues at coordinate 33,153 of JBJDXT010000105.1, forward strand.
ATTTACGAGGGAATCCGGGATCTCCTGTAATTCAACGCCAGCTACAACAACGCGAACCGGCCTGCCGTAAAACGCGGCAGGCCGGTTTTCATTTATTCAGTGTTCAGTCAACCGCCTTGGAGTCCACCACGTCCTTGAGCAGGGCGATAAACGCCTCCTGGCTCATGGCACCCAGATCCTTGCCGGAGCGGTGACGGATGGAGACGGTGTTGTTCTCCATGTCCTTGTCGCCCACGACCACCATATAGGGGATCTTCTGGCCCTGGGCTTCGCGGATCTTATAGCCCAGCTTCTCGCTGCGGTGATCCACTTCCACCCGGTAGCCGGCAGCGGTAAGCTTCTGCTCCACCTGGTCGGCATAGTCGGCAGCCCGATCGGTAACCGGCAGCACCTTCACCTGGACAGGGGACAGCCAGGTGGGGAAGGCGCCGGCAAAGTGCTCGGTGATGACGCCGATAAACCGCTCGATGGAGCCCAGCACCACACGGTGAATCATGACGGGGCGGTGCTTCTCGCCGTCCGCGCCGGTATACTCCAGCTCGAACCGCTCAGGGAGCTGCATATCCAGCTGGATGGTACCGCACTGCCAGGTCCGGCCCAGAGAGTCCGCCAGATGGAAGTCCAGCTTGGGACCGTAGAATGCGCCGTCGCCCTCATTGATGACAAAGGTCTTGCCCATCTCGGTGACTGCGGCCTTCAGGGTCTCGGTGGCAAACTCCCAATCCTTCTCGTCGCCCATGTGATCCTCGGGCATGGTGGAGACCTCGATCTCATAGCTCAGGCCAAAGACGGAGTAGACCTCGTCAAACAGCTTGACCACGTTCTTGATTTCGTCCTTCATCTGATCCCAGGTCATAAAGATGTGGGCGTCATCCTGGGTGAAGCAGCGCACCCGGAACAGGCCGTGGAGGGCGCCGGAGAGCTCATGCCGGTGGACCAGACCCAGCTCGCCCACCCGCAGGGGCAGGTCACGGTAGGAGTGGGGCTCAGACTTGTAGACCAGCATGCCGCCGGGGCAGTTCATGGGCTTGATGGCGAAGTCGGTGCCGTCAATGACGGTGGTGTACATGTTCTCCTTGTAGTGATCCCAGTGGCCGGAGCGCTCCCAGAGCTGGCGGTTGAGCATCATGGGGGTGGAGATCTCCACATAGCCGTAGCGCTTGTGCACCTGGCGCCAGTAGTCAATCAGGGTGTTGCGCAGCACCATGCCCTTGGGCAGGAAGAAGGGGAAGCCAGGGCCCTCGTCCATAAAGGTGAACAGGCCCAGCTCCTTGCCCAGCTTCCGGTGATCCCGGCGCTTGGCCTCCTCGATCTTGGCCAGATAGGCGTCCAGCTCATCCTTCTTGGGGAATGCGATACCGTAGATCCGCTGGAGGGTTTCCCGGTTGGAGTCACCCCGCCAGTAGGCGGCGTTGCAGGCGGTCAGCTTGATGGCATTGCCCTTGACCCGGCCGGTGGAGTCCAGATGGGGGCCGGCGCACAGGTCGGTGAACTCACCCTGCTTATAGAAAGAGATGACAGCGTCCTCGGGAAGGTCGTTGATCAACTCCACCTTGTAGGGTTCGTCCTTCATGAACTCCAGGGCCTCGGCACGGGGCAGCTCAAACCGCTCCAGCTTCAGCTTCTCCTTGCAGATCTTCCGCATCTCCGCCTCGACCTTCTCCATAATCTCGGGCGTGAAAGCGAAGGGGGCGTCCATGTCGTAGTAAAAGCCGTTGTCAATGGCGGGTCCGATGGCCAGCTTCACCTCGGGATAGAGGCGCTTGACCGCCTGGGCCAGAATGTGGGAGCAGGTGTGCCAATAGGTCTTGCGGTACTGCTCGTTTTCAAAGGTAAATTGATTGTCTGCCATGTTGCTTCCTCCTTGTTCTTCGGAGCAATACGGCTCTGTAGGGGCGATTCACGAATCGCCCTTTGCGCCGGACTGCATTCCCGGGCGATTCATGAATCGCCCCTACGAAACGGTCACTCAGAGATGAAAAAAATCCCACCCCTGAACTGTCAGGGGTGGGATAAATCATTATTCCACGGTTCCACCCTGCTTGATGCGCCCCACATGAGGACGCACCCGCTCGTTGTCCGCTGTAACGCGCGGATCGCGGCAGGCTTCTGTCGACGGTTGGTCTGCATTTTCACCTGCGGCTCCGGGGCGGTGTCACCGGGTTGGGCGGAAAGCGCTTTCAGCACATGGCGCTTCTCTCTGGCCGGCCGCTGCGGATTCGTCCCCTTCGTTGCCGATACTGTGGTTAATGTAGCACTTTTGGGGGATGATGTCAAGGATTAAGTCATTGCTTCCCGCCCATTCTTTTTCCGTATTCGTACATTTTGAGACAAAGGGTTTGGGTCAGCTTTTCCTGCAAATCTGCAATATGCTCTAAAGCATTCATCTGCTCCGGGCTGAGCTGCTCCTCCAGACGGGCCTTCTCCTCATAAATCTTGTCAGACAATATCCGACAGGGTCTCTCTTCTGCAAATTCGTCTATGACGTCCAGACCTTCCGGAGGGGCAAAAGAGGCGCAGTCTATCATGCCGGTCATGAGCTCGTAAATCAGCATTCCTTCAGCTTTCATTTCAAATTCCCCATTCCATTTATGCCAAAATGTCATATTTCTCAGTTTCACTATACGCCAATCTGGTCTATTTGTCAATACGCCAAATTGGTCTACATATAATAAGTGTATAATGTGGGAGGGGAGTGTGAGCGGCATCATTTATTCCAGAATCCGTGATCTGCGGGAAGATAAAGATCTGAAGCAGCAAGATTTAGCTGATTATCTTCAATGCACCCAGACTTGCTATTCCCGCTATGAGCTTGGCACTCGTGATATTCCCATTGAAGTTCTCTGCAAACTGGCCGACTTTTACCACACCAGCACCGACTATCTCCTGGGCCGCACCGACGACCCGGCTCCCTATCCCAAATCGAAGCACTGACCAACTGCGGGTGTTCCTGCGGTTGGTCTTTTGTTTGGGTCGGAGGGTGGTCGCTGACAGATTTTGCCAGCCGCCGGTGCGGTGGCCTGCCTCCGGCGGCCCCGCTTTCCGGTTTCGGAAAGCGGGGGGAAAGGAAACCAGGGGCTCGCCCCTGGACCCCTCCGGGAGATGGCGGAAGCGGTGTCCCGCACTGACGCGCGGGAGCCCTCCGCTCTCCGCCATCTGCAGTCAAAGCCACAGAAATAGGCTGCTCCCGCGTTTCAGTCTGGCATCCGTGACCAATAGACCGGCAGACTTCCGCGTCGGGATGACCAACCCGTTGGCTTTTGTACTGACCCCAGGATTGGAATGCAGCAGCGAGCCACCGCAGGGAGTTTTTACCCCGGAGGGGTCTCGGGGCGAAGCCCTGAGCCCGCTTTTGCCTGCTTTTCCCGGGCGGGAAAAGCAGGCCTCGGTCGGCAGGCCACCAGACTGACAAGTCTGAGCAATCGGCCGGCGGCAAACCGCCCAACCAAGCCGCTCTCCCTCCCCCACTTTCCATCAAATTTACCCAAAATCCCGCCTCATAAACACAAAAAGTTCCGGTATTGACTTTTCTTACCAGTATCTATATAATAGAAACGATAAATAGGGTATTGGGCTGTTCAGGGGCTCAAGTACCAAGTTTTATCAATTTATTTACTATAAATTGAAAGAGGTTGATGTAAGATGGCAAATATTGATCTGATTCAGTATGGCATCACCGGCACCAAAGAGATCGTCTACAACCCCTCCTACGAGGAGCTGTTCCAGGCTGAGATGGATCCCACCCTGGAGGGCTATGACAAGGGCCAGCTCAGCGAGCTGGGCGCCGTCAACGTTATGACCGGTATCTACACCGGCCGTTCCCCCAAGGATAAGTTCATCGTCATGGACGAGAACTCCAAGGACACCGTTTGGTGGACTTCCGACGAGTACAAGAACGACAACCACCCTGCCTCCGAGGAGACCTGGGCCGCTGTGAAGAAGATCGCCCTGGAAGAGCTGTCCGACAAGAAGCTCTACGTGGTGGACGCTTTCTGCGGCGCCAACAAGGACACCCGCATGGCCATCCGCTTCATCATGGAGGTCGCCTGGCAGGCTCACTTCGTTGAGAACATGTTCATTAAGCCCACCGCCGAGGAGCTGGCTGAGTTCAAGCCCGACTTCGTGGTCTACAACGCCTCCAAGGCCAAGGTGGAGAACTACAAGGAGCTGGGCCTCAACTCCGAGACCGCCGTTGTCTTTAACATCACCAGCCGTGAGCAGGTCATCATCAACACCTGGTACGGCGGCGAGATGAAGAAGGGCATGTTCTCCATGATGAACTACT
>JBJDXT010000106.1:0-5953 GCA_051866795.1 Candidatus Onthomonas sp.
TTCAGAGAGGTCATAGGCTCCTGAAAGATCATAGAGACAAAGTTGCCCCGGAGCGACTGCATCTTCTCCACCGGCACCTTGGCGATATCATATGCCTTGTCACCCAGGTTCAGACGGATCTCGCCGCCCACGATCTGGCCCTGGGGGCGCTGGACCAGCTGCATCAGGGACAGGCTGGTGACCGACTTGCCGCAGCCGGACTCGCCCACGACGCCCACCGTTTTGCCGATGGGCACATCGAAGGTGACGCCGTCCACGCTCTTGACAGTGCCCGCGTCGGTGAAGAAGTAGGTGTGGAGATTGTCAAATTCCACAGCGTTGTTGGGGTCGTGCATCTTGGTCAGGTACTCAGACTCGGGCACGTTTTTGCGCTTGCGCTTTTTCTCCAGCTCGTTGGTGATGCGCCGGTTCTCTTTAGAGATACGGCGGGATTCTTTGGCAGAGAGATAGCCTTCTGCGTTCTTTTTTGCCATATTATTCTGCCTCCCTTACCGTTTCATCTTGGGATCGAATGCATCCCGAAGTCCGTCGCCCACGAAGTTGAAGCCCAGCACGGTGATCAGCAGGCAGATGCCGGCGGGGATCCAGATGAACCAATAGTTGGTCATGACGAAGGCGTTGTTGACATCGTTGATAATATTACCCCAGGAGGCGAAGGGGAACTTGACGCCCAGACCCAGGAAGGACAGGGTCGCCTCGGTAATAATCGTAGAGCCCAGGCTCATGGTGCAGGTGACGATGAGCTGAGGGATCACGTTGGGGATCAGGTGGCGGAAGATCCGGCGGGAGACGCTGATGCCGCAGGCCTCGGTGGCCGCCATAAACTCCTGCTCCCGGAGGGAGAGGATCTGGCCGCGGACCAGCCGGGCGATGGAAGGCCAGCTCAGGAAGCCCAGAATCAGCATCAGGTAAAGCATCCGGATCTGTGGGTCAATCTGCATGGCGTCCATGGCGGCACCCAGAATAATGATCAGCGGCGTGGAGGGGATGCAGTAGAACACGTCCACAATACGCATGATCAGGTTATCCACCCAGCCGCCGAAATATCCGGAGATACCGCCCAGGATGACGCCCAGGAAGGCGGCGATAAAGACCACGATAAAGCCAATGACCAGAGAGACACGGCCGCCGTACATCAGACGGGTGAGCATGTCCATGCCGTTGGTGTCGGTGCCCAGCCAGTGCTCCCTGGAGGGGCTGGCGTAGCGGTCATAGACATAGGTTTCGGTGGACTGGATGACAGACCAGCTGTTGGTATCTGCCTTGTAGCTGAGGGTGTAGGTATGCTCGACGCCGTCGGCGTCAGTAAAGACAAACTCCTCCTGGCCGTCATCAATGGCCTGCTCCAGCTCTTCCTTAAAGGTCCGGGTGAAGGTGACGCCGTTTTCCACCGGCTTAACCACGAAACGGCTGATATAGCCGATCACCCGGCCGTCCAGAAGAATATTGCCGTCGTCATCCAGGGTATAGGCTGTGCCGTCCACAGTGAAGTCAGTGAGTCCATTTGTATAGGCCTTCAGTGCGCCGAACTTCTGGTCAAAGGAGAGGTCCTCCCCTTCTGTATTGACGATGTCCTTATAGGCAATCGCCAGCAGGGTGCCGTTGGAGGAGATGGAATAGAGATCCGTGCCCTCGCTGGTCAGCTGGTAGGTGACGTCCTTATAGTCAAAGGTGTCCGCCTGCTTGTTGACGGCCAGCAGCACCTGGGCCTGGAGGACGGAGCCAAACTCCTGGCCCTCGGCCACGGCATAGCGCAGCTCGTTGTTCTTGACCACGCCGGCGTACTCCTTGTCCTGCTCCTCATAGGTATAGAACTGTTGATCCTGGCCATAGGGGCTGATAATGCCGCCCACAAAGGAAAACAGGAACATGGCAATCAGCATGGCCATGCCCACGACGGCCAGCCGGTTGCGGAAAAACCGCTTGGCCACCAGAGCGCCGGGAGACAGCACCTTGACGCGGCGGTCGTCGTTAAGGGAGTATACCTCCTGCTCCGGCGCGCTCTGCGCCTGGGCGTCAGGGGTAACATTTTGGGAATTCTTTTCCTTCAGATCGTCCGTATGATCACGCATGACAGTCTTCCTCCTCTCTTAAGCGATCCGTACCCGGGGATCCACCACGGCGTACAGAATGTCGGAGATCAGGTTGCCCGCCAAGGTCAATATGGCGATAAAGGTCATATAGAACATGGAGAATGGGATATCACCTGCAACCATGGCCTGGTAAGAGGTCCAGCCAATGCCCGGAATGGAGAACAGGGTCTCGGTGATCAGAGCGCCGGAGAACAGACTGGGCAGAGAGCCGCCGATGATGGTCACCAGGGGGATCAGAGTGTTGCGGAAGGCGTGGTGATAGATGACCTTGCTCTCAGACAGACCCTTGGCCCGTGCGGTACGGATATAGTCGGAGTTGAGCACCTCCAGCATATTCGTCCGGGTATAGCGCATCAGCGAGCCCACTGAGACAATCACCAGCGTGGCAATGGGCAAAACCAGGTGGTTCGCCTTGTCCAGGAACTGGCCCATGGCGTCCAATTGGGCGTAGTCCCGTCCGACCAGACCGTACAGATCGAACCAGCCCAACTTTACCGAAAAGACCAGTTTGAGCAGCGTTGCAAAGAAGAAGGTCGGCAGAGAGATGCCCACCAGGGCGCCGGCCGTGATGACGTAATCCGTCCTGGAGTACTGCTTGGTGGCGGCAATCACACCCAGAGGAATGGCAATGACCAGCTCCAGCACAAAGGAGATGGCGCCCATGACAAAGGACAGGCCGATGACCTCCTGGAATTTCTGGATGACAGGGACAGTGAACTTCCAGCTGTCGCCGAAGTCGCCGCGGATGGCGTCGCCCAGCCAGGTGAAGTAGCCGATCACAATGGGCTGATCCAGGCCGTAGGCGGCGTTGAGCTGCTCCATCCACTCGTCAAAGGGCTTGGCGCCGGGCGCCTGGGACAGCGTCATCGCCATATTCTCCACGAAAGAGCCGGGCAGGCTGCGCATAAGAGCGTAGATGATGAATGTAACGCAGAAAAGAATCATAATCGACAGCATGATTCTCTTGATGATAAATTTTCGCATGAATACCCTCCCGTTCTTGTGCTGTGCGTGCAGGGAGATACACGCGCAGTCATAGTATGCTTTGATCCAAGGTATTGTATTGCAAAGAACCGCCCCGGAATGGGACGGCATCTCCACACGCAATATCTTGCCCCATAACCGCTGAAGCAATCACCGGAAGCGGATTGCTTCAACGGTTATTCTGCACCCTTCCAGAAAAAGCCATTTTCTGACCAGACCGCAAAAAGGGCTGCTCCTGGGCCCCCCATACGAGGGGCCCAGGGCACATAGCAGGAATACAATCCCGAATCAGATCTGATTTTCTTCAGAAGCTCAGTTCAGCTCCAGGGTCTCGACCTCACTGATCCAGCTCCAATAGGGAGTCATATCGGGGGTCAGAGTGCTGATGTTCACACGCTCGGTGGAGAAGATGTAGCACTCGCTGCGCTGATAGACAGGGATCTCAACGCCCCAATCCATGATGATCTCCATGGCGGCCTTGTACAGGCTCTTCCGGTAGGACTGGTCGGTGGACTGACGGGCAGCCACAATCAGGTCATCCAGATCAGCATCATTGATCCGATAGTAGTTGGTAGAGCCCTGGCTGTGATAGAGCTGATACATATCGGGATCGGGAGTGGAGCCCCAGGCGGCGACCCACATCTCAGCCACGCCGGACTGATAGGTCTGATACAGCTCAGAGGCGGTGGTGATGTCGTTGACGGTGAGGGTGAAGCCGATGGAGGCCAGCGCGTCAGCGGCATTCTTCAGCAGCAGGAAGGAGGGGTGATCGCCCTGGCCGTTGGCGCCGATGTTGACCTGGTAGCCCAGCTTGGCGCCCTCGGGAGCGGCGGTCAGCTTGCCGTCAGTGACGGTGTAGCCGGCAGCCTCAAAGTAACCCAGTGCGGCCTCAAGCGCGGCAGCATAGCGGGTCTGGGCATCCATGCCCTCAGTGTAGATGGGATTGCCATTCACATCCACAGAGTAGGCAACCTGATAGCCGTCGTCAGTGACCTGAGGAGCGGCCCAGGAGGTGCTGGAGATGGGATAGTTGATGACGGAGGCGGTGTCGCCGTAGTAGGAGTCGATGCCCTCGTTCCGATAGGCAGCGATGACGGTGGCGATGGCCTTACGCAGGTTCTTGGAGGCGTCGGAGTCGGGATCGCCGCCCACATTGACGTTGTCAGCGCTCAGGGCGATATAGCCATAGCCCAGGAAGTCGTACAGCTTGATGGTGATGACGGAGCCGTCAAAGCTGTCGTCGCCGCCGTTGTACTCGGTGATCTGGTTGCGGACCTCAGAGGAGTAGGAGGGATCGCCGATGTCGATGGTGCCGGCCTGAATACCGACCACCTTGTCGTCCTCCAGCGTCTCCAGCAGGTTCAGGTTCTTGATCTTGGGCTCGCCCTTGTAATAGTTGGGGTTGGCCTCCAGATAGACGGTACCGTTGGAATACTCCTTGAACGTATAGGGACCAGCGCCCAGAGGCTGAGTGGTCTTGGAACGGATGGAGGACAGATCGCCCTTGGGGAAGCCGAAGGAGTGGTTGTCGTAGTCGTACAGGGACTCATCGCCATAGTAATGCAGCGGAGCAATGGTCACGCTCAGCTGATAGACCATGTTGGCAGCGACCTCGGTGGCCACAATGCGCAGGCTGTAGTCGCCGGTACGCTGAATGCCCTCGATGTAGTCGGCGGACTCGCCGGTCTCAACACCGACGGTGGCAAAGTTGTAAACTTCCTCAGGCAGCAGGTCAGACAGAGCGGAGCCGGCGGACTCAACCTCCATGGAGGCAAAGTTCCAGCCATAGGCGTCGCCGATGGCCATGAAGAAATCGGTGGCGGTGGCGTCAGCAGGCAGGCCGTCAAAAGCCCAGTTGGCGGCAGCGCCGGCCACGTCGCCTTCCTCGTTATAGCCGTTCGACACGCAGTAGTCCACAATCTCCTGGGCAAAGGCAGTGCCGCCCTCATCGATGGCAGCCCAGAAAGCGGTCTGCTGGTCCTCAGTCCACAGGGAGAAATCGGTGTTGTCCCGGCCGGCAGCAGCCAGCAGAGAGGACAGGGTGGCCATGCCGGAGCGATACTCCTCCATACCCAGGATGGGCTGGCTGTACAGCGTGGTGGAGCCGTCATAGGTGGGATCGGCATAGACGTACAGAGAGAAGATCACATCGTCAATGTCGATGGGGGTGCCGTCGGAGAAGACCAGGTCGTCCCGGATGGTAAAGTCATAGTAAACGGTGCCGTCCTCGTTCTCGGTGATCACGAGGTTGGAGGTACCGTAGTAAGTGTAATCAGTGCCGTTGTAGGAACGGGTCTCGCCCTCGATACCGTTTTCCACAATGGCGCCCACGCGGTCAGTGGAGAGCAGGCCGATCTGGGTCAGGTCCATCACGTCCATGTCCTCGGCGCTCTGGGCGAAGAAGGGAGAGAACTTGCCCTCAAAATGGTTGCTGGAGGCAACCAGGGTGTCGGCGCCACTGCTGGCAGCAGGGGTTTCGGCGTCTCCGGCAGGAGCCTCAGTGTCGGCGGCGGGTTCCTGGGTGCCATCCGCGGCGGGCTTCTCTCCGCCGCCACAGGCAGCCAGAGACAGAACCATCGCCAGCGCAAGGATCAGCGCCAGGAGCTTCTTCAGGTTTTTCATCTTTCAGAATTCCTCCTTATTTATTTTTAGAGCACCTTGCTCCAAGGGGTCGTCGACTTGTGTTCCACACAAGTCAGGAAAAGGGAGTACTCCCTTTTCGGGACGGCACCCGCCGTCCTCACTTGGGTTCAGATTATTTTCTAATGTAGATTATTATAGCTTTTCCACCCGCCTGTGTCAATTTATTTGGGGAGGTCTTTGCCGCTCCGGCGAATTTTTCCTGTCATTTTGTCCATTCTTGCCGCTGTATCAAG
>JBJDXT010000107.1:0-5949 GCA_051866795.1 Candidatus Onthomonas sp.
AGCCCATAAGATGATAGTAGCCGTCGGCATGGGCGAAGGAGTGGAGGCCGTTATACTTGTCCACGCCGAAATGCTTGGAGGAGATGAAGATGGTGCCGGAGGTGCCCAGGGAGATGTTGCACTTGCCCTCGCCCACGGTACCGGTGCCCACGGCAGCGGCGGCGTTGTCACCTGCGCCCGCGGCCACGATCACCTTGTCGGAGAGGCCCAGCGTCTGTGCCATCTCGGGCTTCAGGGTGCCCACAGCCTCATAGCTCTCGAAGATCTTCGCCATCTGGTCCTCCCGGACGCCGCAGATGTCCAGCATCTCCTTGCTCCAGCACTTGTGCTCCACGTCAAAGAGCAGCATGCCGGAGGCATCGGACACGTCGGTGCAGTGGACGCCGGTGAGCATGTAGGCCAGATAGTCCTTGGGCAGCATAACCTTGGCGATCTTCGCAAACTTCTCCGGCTCGTTGTTGCGCATCCACAGCAGCTTGGGCGCGGTGAAGCCGGCAAAGGCGATGTTGGCGGTCAACTGGCTCAGCTTCTCCTTGCCGATGACGCCGTTCAGATAGTCCACCTCTTTAAAGGTACGGCCGTCGTTCCATAGGATCGCGGGACGGATGACCTGGTCGTTCTCATCCAGCACCACCAGGCCGTGCATCTGGCCACCGAAGCTGATACCGGCCACCTGGCTCTTGTCCACATCGGCCACCAGTTCCTGGATGCCTGCCACAGACTGGGTCAGCCAATCCTCCGGATTCTGCTCCGACCAGCCGGGATGGGGGAAGGAGAGGGGGTACTCCTTGGAGACAATATTGACAATTTTGCCATTTCCCTCCATCAGCAGCAGCTTGACGGCGGAGGTACCCAGATCCACACCGATATAATACATAATTACAACACTCCTTTTCAGGTTGTTCCGGAATTTGCTGTCTCTAGTGTAGCGCACTTTGACCAAGAGAGCAACGACAATTTTTAGAAAATTGGTGGACTTGCTCAAGGTTCTTCCCTTCGCCCTTGCATCTCCCCGTCCGGTCTGCTATCATGGAGCTATCAGCGCCGGCTTCTCCGGCAGAAAGGCGGTTTTCCCATGCCCACCGAGACCTCCGCCGCCCTCCGGGCGGTGCTGGACCAGATTGACGAGCTGGCCGGCTATTATCAGGACTATTCCGAAGAGAGCACCCGGCTGGAGAACCAGGTTACCGGTCTCCAGCGGATCGGTGCCTTTTTCTCCGGCTCCAAGCGGTTTTCCAACGACAGTATGCACACTAAATTCTACGAGGGCGTCCAGGCCCGGGTACCCGTGCTGGAGGCCTCTATCGCCGCCCTCCCCGACCGGGCCGAGGCCGCTCAGGCCGCTGAGCGGGCGGTGGCCATCATTTTAGACCCCATTCCGGAGGAGGACCGGGACGTGGGCGGCTGGATGCGCTTTGCGGCGGAGCCGCTGTGCCAGCCCCTGTTGGTCTACCTGGAACGGGACACCCTCCAGGCAATCTACGACCGGTACAATCTGGTCTACCCCAAGCGGCTCCAGTTCCCCGCCCAGGTCAAGCTGCGCAAGGCTATGGAGAAGCTGCTGAAAAAATAAGTTGTGCCCCCGGCGTCTGTATTGCGCCGGGGGCATTTTTGCCGTATGGATAGGTTTCTGTTTTATTGTCCCTGTTCCCTGCCCGCGTTGAGGTAGCCCTCCAGCAGCTCGCCGGACAGAATGCGCCAGAGACAGTCGTGATAGCCCTCGATGTCCTCCTCCATCCCCTGCAGCACCCAGCGGACAAACAGGCCGGTGAGGGCAGTGGTATAGAACTCAGCGGCAAAGCGCAGCTCCCGCTCTCCTTCCGGAGTATCCGTCCGGGGCAAAAACCGGCGCAGCCGGGCCTCTAGCCGCTGGTAGACCAGACTGTACAGGTGATCCCGCAGAGAATTCTGTCCCTCGTAGGACATCGCACTCCGGTAAAAGGCCCGGTTTTCCCGGAAGTAGTCGCTCAGCCGCATCAGGATAGCCACGTCGCTCTCCTCCGTATCCTCCTCCGCAAAAAGCCAGTCCGCCGTCTCGGTATCGAAAATCCAGATCACCAGGTCGTACTTGTCCCGGAAATGGTAATAGAAGGTGTTGCGGCTGATACAGCAGTCTTTTGCGATGTCGCTGACCGAGATCTTCTCCAGGGGCCGGCTGGTGAGCAGTCTTTTCATGCTCTCGGCCAGAAGCTGCCGGGTGCGCTGGGCGGTAGAATCGTTTTCTGCTGGGTGCGGTTTCATAGATAATTTCCTTTCTTTGATTTAAAACAGCACAATGGGAGTCAGGTCCGCTTCTTCCAGGTGAGATAACAGGTCAGGGCAAAAAGCAGGGCAGCGCCTCCGGCGATGCACCAGGGGAGCACTCCCTCTCCCAGCAGCAGACCGGCGCCCTCTGCCAGGGTGGTCACGCCAAAGACCGCGAAGATGGCGAAGGCCAGCTTATCCAGAAAGCCCTCCGGCAGCTTGCTCTTGAGCAGATAGCCCACCAGCATGCCCACCAGGTCGGCGGCAAACAGGCCGATGGAGCAGGCCAGCCAGACCACTAGGGCATGGCTCAGGCCCTCGTTTGCGGCAAAGGCGATGGCGGTGAGCTGGGTCTTATCCCCCAGCTCAGCCAGGAAAAAGGTGCCGAACACCGTGAGGATGGGGTGCGCAGAGGTCTTTCCGTCGTCCTCCTCGTCCTCCTCCTTGCCGTTGAGGCTGGACCAGGCGAAGTAGAAAAAGGCCAGCGCGGCCACAATCTTGATCAGCCAGCCGGGAATCAACTCGCTGATCAGGGCGCCCACTCCCACCGCCAGGGCGTTGAGCGCCAGAATAGACGCGGCGGAGCCGATCAGAATGTCCCGCAGCTTGAAGCGGGAGGTCATCGCCACCATGAGCAGCTGGGTCTTGTCCCCCATCTCGGCGATGAACATGGTGAGCAGGATCTGGAAAAAGAGCAGCATGAAAAACCCTCCTGTAGTTGGGCCGCCTCCAAAGAAAAAGAGAGACAGCTGGTAAAATACAGCTGCCTACAATACACCCATGTACGGCAGCCACTGCCATACATGAGTCTCGTTATTTCATACAAGCCAGGCCCATCCGGAACCAGTATGTTGACTTGTACCACCGGAGTGCCAACTACTCCCTCATGTGTTAAGCAGTATAGCACACTCTGCTCCGCTTTTCAAGTCAAACGTTAAAGTTTACACCCTTTTCCCACAAATCAGTCCGCTTTTCTCTTTAATAAGTTAGCCTTTGCAAACTCTCATTGTCGGCGTCTCCAGCTCCCACTCCTGTCAGGAAAGGGCCCCGCCTCTGCGGCGGAGCCCTCTTTGCGTCTGATTACAGATGAATTTTTGCCACAATCTTCTTAACCGGCGCCGGTCCCGCCTTGGTCATCAGGTGCGGCGCATGGGCCTCTTCCGGAGCGACGATGATATAGTCCCCTGCCTGGAGAATCACATCCACCGTGGGCTCATCGGTCCACTGGTAGAAGGTCACATCCTTGACCGGGTTGTACTCGGTGTTGGGGGTGAGCTGGCTTGCAGGAGCCACGCAGAAGCGCTCCTCCCCCTCCACCACCATCTGGAGGTCGAAGTAGTTCCGGTGGGTCTCGTACTTGCTGGTGGGGGTGGTGTCGTAGCTCTGTACGTTGACAATCAGGTTGTCCCCGTCCAGCTTGTATTTACCGATCGCCAGAGCGGACAGGTCCTGCTCCTTCAGAAAGGCAAAGAGCTGCTGGAAGCGGCCGTTTAAGTAGTCATATTTGCCGGTAAGGGCCAGATTGGTAATCTGCATGGGATATCTCTCCTCTTCTTTGGTAATGGTTCAGGTAACAGCTCAGCCGATCCGCTTGTTCAGCCAGACGAGCATGTCGCCGATGGGCTCGTCCTTGTCAAACTCGTTGAAGATCTCGTGGCACATGCCGGAATAAATCCGCAGGCTCTTGTCGGTGGAGGCGATCTCTCCCAGCAGCTCCCGGGAGTCCAGATTGCTGACCAGACCGTCGTTGAGGCCGTGGAGGATGAGCACCGGATCCACAAAGTCGGCGGGATGCTCTTTCAGGAAGGCGACGCCCTCGCTGAGGCTGTTCATCAGGCCCACCGAGATCTCCTTTTCCACATAGGGGTCCGCCACATAGGCCTCGCCCACGGCGGGGTCGGAGCAGACGCCGTCTCCCAGAGCGTTGGGCACATAGGTGTCCGCCGGCAGCGGCAGGGGCAGCTCACCCATGAGCTGATTGTTATACCGGGTCAGAGCGCCGGAGAGGACGATACCTGCCGCCTTGCCCGGGAACCGGGTGGCAAAGCACGCCACGGCGTAGCCGCCCATGCTGTGGCCCAGGACAAAGACCGGCTTGCCGGGATTCTCCGCAATGGCCAGCTCCACCACCGCATTGACGTCATCGCTGATCTCGGTCCACTTGTCGTAGTAGACCCGCTTGCCTCCGGAGCGGCCGTGGCCCCGGTGGTCAAACCGGTAGACGTCGATCTGCTGGGCGTTGAGCCGGGCAGTCACATAGTCGTACCGGCCCTGATGCTCGCACAGGCCGTGGACAATCACCATCACCGCCCGGGGCCGGGTGACAGTGTCCTTGACCAGGTACAGATTTTCCCCGTCAAAGGTCTGAAACTGCATTTCCTTTTTCATCGCGCTGCCTCCTTTTTTCGCGCATTGACTTTTCGCAAACTCATTATACGAGCATTTTTCTTCCCCGTCAACCCGCAAAAGAGGCAAATGGAAGCCCCCTCCGGGGAATTTTTCCTTCCTCGGAGGGGGCAGAGCGTCACTCGAAGAGCTTCAGGGCTTCGGCGGTCTCCTTCCGCTTCTGCTCGATGCTCTCGGCCAGCATCATGTCCTTCACCTTCATCAGACGGATGGTGTTGTTGCGCTCATTCTCGTCCAGCTTCATGGTGATGGATTTGATTTTGGCCTGGCAGTCGGGAATGACCACATACTCCAGTGCGTTGACGCGGCGGCGGGTCTTTTCGATCTCCTCCGCCAGCAGCTGGGTGGTCTTCTCGATCTGGGCCAGCTTGAGCATGTCCTGGAACACCGAGGACAGGGCGTCCACGGCGCCGTCCAGCTCGCCGCTGGTGGTGGCAAAGCCGTAGGGGTAGATGTCCCCGCTGCTCTCGCTCCGGGTGGAGAAATGGTAGACAGGGGTATCCACGCTCATAATGTTCTGATACTGGAGGTCCAGATCCACGCTCTGCTTGGGATAGAGCAAAGACTGCTCCAGCATCTCAGAGGACATGAGGGCAGAGGCCACGGTAAAGGAGCCGTAAGCCCGCATCATGCCCTCCTCCACCCGCTTGCGGAGGGCCCGGTTTTCCCGGATCATGTCCAGGAACTGCTTCATCAGCTCATCACGCTTGTCCTTGAGCAGCTTGTGACCCCGAACCGAGGTGCGCAGCTTCTTCTTCTGCTTGGTGAGCTCCATACGGGTGGCATTCACAGTGGTGGTGGGCATTGCTTCCTACCTCCCTTACTGCTGCTTGTCTTTTTTCGGCAGATACTTGTCGATATACTCAGGCTTGATCCGCTTCAGCTCGGTCTCAGGCAGGATGGACAGCAGCTCCCAGCCCAGGTCCAGGGTCTCCTGGATGGAGCGGTTCTCATCCTGACCCTGCGCGACGTAGCGCTTCTCAAACTCATCTGCAAACTTGGCATAGAGCAGGTCGGTGGGAGACAGGGCGGCCTCGCCCAGGATAGCCATCAGCTCTTTGTTCTCCTTGCCGGTTGCATAGGCGGCGAAGAGCTGGTTCAGGGTGCCGGAGTGGTCCTCACGGGTCTTGCCAGCGCCGATGCCCTTATCCTTCAGACGGGACAGAGAGGGCAGCACGTCCACGGGAGGCAGGATGCCCTTCCGGTACAGCTCACGGGACAGGATAATCTGGCCCTCGGTGATATAGCCGGTCAGGTCGGGGATGGGATGGGTCTTGTCATCCTCGGGCATGGTGAGGA
>JBJDXT010000108.1:0-37114 GCA_051866795.1 Candidatus Onthomonas sp.
CCCCTTTTGCTTGAGACAGGGAATACGCTAAATTGCATTTATTATACCAGCCAAAACTTTAAAATACAATTCATACCTCCCACAAAAGCGCCGGTATTCCCCTCCTCTTTTTTGCGCAAAGCATCGCTGTCCGCCCCCTTTCGCCCTGCATAGCCTGTCTCTCTCCGGCGCACACTAGGGGAAAACCAGTTTGGGAGGTAGGCAGCATGACGACCAAAAAGCTGGGCCGGCAGACCTTTGCCCTGGCCTGTCCCCCCGCCATTGCGGGCTGGGGCAGCGTCACCGGCAGCAAGGAGGGCCAGGGACCCCTGGGGGACTGCTTCGGCCTGGTGTCGGAGGACAGCTATTTCGGAGAAAAGACCTGGGAGAAGGCGGAGAGCGCCATGCAGCGTCTGGCGGTCTCCCAGGCCCTGGAGATGGCGGGGCAGCCCGCAGGCAGTCTGGACGCCCTGTTCGGCGGCGACCTGAACAACCAGTGCATCGCCACCGGCTACGCCGCCCGGAGCCTGAACGTGCCCTTTTTCGGCCTGTACGGGGCCTGCTCCACCATGGCGGAGAGCACCGCCCTGGCCGCCCTGCTGCTGGACGGGGGCTTCGGGGAGTGGACGGGGGCGGTGGCCTCCAGCCACTTCTGCACCGCCGAGCGCCAGTACCGCACCCCTCTGGAGTACGGCGGTCAGCGCACCCCCACCGCCCAGTGGACGGCTACGGCGGCGGGCTCGGTGATCCTGGCCCGGAACGGCCCGGGGCCCTGCGTCACCCACGTCACCGTGGGCAAAATCAGCGACATGGGCATTACCGACGCGAATAATATGGGGGCGGCTATGGCGCCGGCCGCCTATGACACCATCCGCACCCATCTAGAGGACACCGGCCGCTCCTCCGGCTTTTACGACCTGATCGTCACCGGAGATCTGGGCAAGCTGGGCAAAGCGCTGGTGGAGGAGCTGTTTCGCCGGGACGGGGTGGAGCTGGGCAATTACGACGACTGCGGGCTGATGCTCTACGACCTGGAGACCCAGGATGTCCACTGCGGCGGCTCCGGCTGCGGCTGCTCGGCGGCGGTGCTCACCGGGCTGCTGTTGCCCGGCCTGAAGGAGGGGCGCTGGCACAACATCCTCTTCTGCGGCACCGGCGCCCTCCACTCTCCCACCGCTCTGGGCCAGGGGGAGAGCGTGCCCGGCATCTGCCACGCCGTGGCCCTGGCCGATCACCGGTAATAGAGGGAGGTAAGCGATGTTTCTCGACTGTATCAAGGCGTTTCTGGTGGGGGGGCTGATCTGCCTCATCGGCCAGATCCTCATTGACCGCACCAACCTGACCCCCGCCCGGATTCTCACCACCTTTGTGGTGGCGGGGGTGATTCTGGAGGGGCTGGGCATCTACGGCCCTCTGGCGAAATGGGCGGGGGCAGGGGCCACCGTCCCCCTCACCGGCTTCGGCTCCACCCTGGCCAAGGGAGTGCGGGAGGCGGTGCAGAAGCAGGGGGTACTGGGGGCCTTTACCGGAGGGGCCACGGCCGCTGCCGCCGGGATTACGGCTGCGATCTTCTTCGGCTGGTTGGCGGCGGTAATTGCCAAGCCACAAGATAAAAGCTGAAGGACAAAATGAGCTTCAATTGCGCCGTACAAAATCTGAGCCCCTGCCGGAGCATTCCGGCAGGGGCTCTTTGACAAGCTGAAACGTCCCATCACGGAAGACGGGATGGGACGTTTGTGCTGGACTAGTAATTCGCCTCCAGCCCCCGGATCAACCGGTAAAGCATAGTATTTACCGGAGTGGGGATGCCGTATTCCCGGCCCAGATCCAGAATGACACCGGTGAGGGTGGCAATTTCAGTGGGGTGCTTGGCCCGGATATCCTGGAGAGTGGAGGAGTTATGATAGAAGGTGTCTGGCAGCAGCTTGCCGTAAAATTCCTTGCGGTAGCTGTCGGCGTCCGGCCAGAAGGTCTCGTACCCGGCGGCCTGCATGACAGCGAAGATCTCGTCCATCAGGCCGTTCATAATGTCCATGGTCTCCTGACATTTGGTCAGCGCACCGTAATGGACGCCCAGTACCGCCCCCAGAGGATTCAGGGTGCAGTTGTACAGCATTTTGGCCCAGAGAGCTTTGGATACTTCGTTGCTGGACTGGGCGGGAAGGCCGCTCCGGTCAATGGCGGCGGCCAACTCAGCCATGGGAGCGCAGTCCAGACCGTACAGACTGCCCAGCAGCACTGGGGCGGTATGGACAGTAATTTTGCTCACATTGGGCGCAGTGCGCTGAAAGCCAGTGATTACCCGGGCGTTCCAGACCTGAGTCTCGCCAAAAAAGCGGCGATAAGCTTTGTCATTGCCCCAGCCATTCTGAAACAGGACGATTTTTCCCTGGGGTCTCAGGATTTGACGGTTCTGGCTCAGAGACTGGCTGATCTGGTCGTTGGCCAACGTCTTGGCACAGACGAGAATCAAGTCAAAGCTGCCGGGAGCAAAGGCGGCGTAGTCATCAGAGACTGTAACCTGCTCTGCTGGAATATCCAAGTCGCCAAACAGACCGGTGCGGTGGATGCCGCCGGTTTCGATGGCCTTTTTTGTCTCGCCTCTGGCAAAGAAGGAGACATTTTGCCCAACACTGGCCAGTCCGGCGCCTACCGCAATGCCGATGGCTCCGGCGCCGGTAATGAGAATATTCATTGGGTACACCTCTATGTGTTAAAATAATCGCAATCCCATTATAGTAACTCTGAGTGAAAAATGCAAGATAGGGGTCGGAAACACCTGCCTATACTGCTGTCGCTTCCGCCTGAAACCTTCAGAAAACTAAAAATAGAACCACTCAATCGGTGTATTTCAGAATCTTTGCAGGATTTCCACCGACGACGGCGTAGTCCGGAACATCCTTGGTCACAACGCTGCCCGCGCCGATGACAGCGCCCTCTCCAATGGTGACGCCTTTCATAATGATGGCGTTGAAGCCGATCCACACTCTGTCTTTGATCACAATGGGAGCGGAGGAAATCTGGGAATAGTCAACATTCTGCCCCATGGTATGGTTTTCCATCTCAATCCTCGCGTTGCGGGTATCGGGCAGCCGCTGGGCGGAGTGCATGGAGTGCATATTGCTATCGACAATGTTGCAGCCCCAGGAGATCAGAACGTCGTTTCCAATGGTGATGTGATCTGAGCAGATGAGCCGGGTGCCTTCGTTGATCACCACGTGGTCCCCGATTTCCACCCTGCCGTGCAGGACCATGATTGTGCCGTCCAGGACGCAGTCCTCGCCGATGGTCAGACAGACGTCCTCCTGCCCGGGATTCGGGGGAATGATTACAGTGCCGACGATGGAATGTTCGCCTTTTTTCATACGGTGATTGCTGTCCATAGGTTCCTCCATAAAACGGGTATTTGTCGCTGTGGGTGCTTGCCTGACGCCGGAGGCTCAGACGTGGATCTGCCGGAATACCTGGCCGATTTTTGCGTTGATGGTCAGGTCGGCGTACTTGTCGTAGGGTGTAGGCTGGAGATTGATCAGCACCAGCTTATTTCCCCGGTAATAGTTGATGAGGCCCGCTGCCGGATAGACCACCAGGGAGGTGCCGCCAACAATGAGAATATCGGCATTGCGAATATAGTTGATGGCCTTGTACATGACAGTGTCGTCTAGGCTCTCCTCGTAGAGTACCACGTCCGGCTTGATGATACCGCCGCAATCACAGCGGGGAATGTCCTGACTCTGGACAATAACCTCCGGGCCAAAGAATTTTCCGCAGCTCTCGCAGTAGTTGCGCAGCACCGAGCCGTGGAGCTCCAAAACCTCTTTACTCCCCGCCTTTTGATGCAGGCCGTCGATGTTCTGTGTGATGACCGCCTTCAGCTTGCCTGCCTGTTCCAACTCAGCCAGCTTTTTGTGGGCGTCATTGGGCTGGGCCTCCAGGGGCAGCATCTTGTCCCGGTAGAAGCGGAAAAAGCCCTCCGGTCTGCGGACAAAGTAGCTGTGGCTGAGGATGGTCTCCGGCGGCTCACTGTAGTGCTGGTGGTACAGGCCGTCCACGCTGCGAAAGTCGGGAACGCCGCTTTCCGTGGAGACGCCGGCGC
This sequence comes from Candidatus Onthomonas sp., assembly GCA_051866795.1. Lineage (GTDB taxonomy): Bacteria > Bacillota > Clostridia > Oscillospirales > Oscillospiraceae > Onthomonas. Next base: position 4,076 of record JBJDXT010000108.1, read on the forward strand.
CTCCAAAGAACACCACGTTTTCACTCTCGTCCAGCCATGTTTGTAGCTGGTCAAGCTGCTCTCTGTAATCGTCCATAGGATCAGCTCCTCTCTGCTGTTTGGGGATAAACAGTTGCGATTCCAAAGCTTTTCAGAATTCTATACTGAAGGCCGGGGTTGAAATCTTATTATTTTATGAAAGATGCCCCGTTTTGGATTGACAAAACCGTCATTCCCCGATAAGATTATTATGAAACTTTTTTCGACTACATTCAACCTTTCTTTTTCAGCAATGGAGAATTGACCTATGAAAAAATGTCCTGTCTGTGGTGTCGAGCATTCCGACATCGTCCCTGTCTGTTCTATCTGTGGAAGCTCTCTGGCCAATGCTGAGATTTTGCCGGATCCCAAGGCCGCTGATGCGATTGCTCCGGAGGTGGCGCCCATCCCCGCTCAAGCGCCGGAGGTTAAGGCAGAAGCGCCTGCGCCGAAGCCGGCTTCCGATTTTTCCGAGGAGGATATTCAGGCCGCAGTTTCCTCTGTAGTCTCGTTTGCAGTGGAGCATGATAAAGTGCGTCCGAATGAGCCGGCGGAGATTGACCCCTTTGACGACGACTCTCCCTTTGTGGAAAACGCAATGCGGGAGCGGAAAGAAGCTAAGGCGAATGCCTCCAAGGCCAAGGCAGAATCAAACAAAAAGGCAGCAGCGTCCGGAAAGCAGAACGGCGGACAAAAGAGCGAGAAGCCGCCTAAGAGTACAGCAGCCCGCAGACCGACAACCAAAAAGCCTGCCGAGAAGGGTCCGGAGCAGCCCAAGAGCCAGTCACAGCCCAAGCCTGTAGACCCGGTGATTGATACCACCGCTGTGGCCGCCGCTTCTGCCCAAAAGGTACAGGCGGCCAAGGATAACGCCGTAGCTGCCCGGCAGCGGAATGCTCAGACTGAAGAGGAGAATTCCAACAGTTTCGACTGGAGTGAGCGTAAGCATAAGCGCAATCAGCCCAAGACCACTACCCCAGTGATCGCGGCTGTCTGTGCTCTGCTGGCACTGCTTATTATCGCCATGGTTTTCCTGCTGGGCAAGCTGGTGACCGGCGATGGCGAGGATAACAATCAGCCTGCTGATAACCAGCCCGGCGTTGTCGATAACGAAAATCCTGATGAAGCGGATCAGCAGGATCAGAATACGCCTGAGGACGAAAACCAACCTGATCAGCAGGAGCCAGAGGACAGTGCACTGCCGGAGAACAACCCCGACGCAGAGGATCAGGGAGACGAAACCGACCCTGATGCTGCGGCTCAGGAGAATCAGGATGAGCAGGATGGTCAGGACGGTCAGGACGGTCAGCAGCCTCAGGAGAATGAGGATGGTCAGGACAGCCAGCAGCCGGAGACTGGAGACAGCACTGCTGAGGACGAAAGGCCCGCTCTGCCTGAGATTACCGAGATGAATGACACTGTCTATGCCACTGCTGCCGTCAATGTCCGGGATTATCCCAGCACCCAAAGCAGCACTGTTATCAACGTGCTCTCCAAGGGACAGGCGGTGACCCGCACCGGCAAAACTGCCACCGGTTGGAGCCGGGTGAAAATCGGCGATACCGTGGGCTATGTCTCCAACAGCTATCTGTCTACATCCAAGGTGGACGCTTCTGCTGAGAATGACAGCGAGGAAGAAAATGTGGCATATGCTACTGCCGGCGTCAATGTCCGGGAGACTCCCAATGGGACTGTTATCGGCACTCTAACTGAAAATCAGAAGGTGACCCTCACCGGCAAGAAGGATGGAAACTGGATTCAGATCAAGACCAGCAGTCTCACCGGCTATGTCTACTCCAGCTATCTCTCTTCCACCAAGAACGGCGGAAGCGATCAGGCGGATGACAGCAAGAAGGACGATGTGAAGCTTACCGAGACCAACGACACCGTCTATGCCACCACCGGGGTCAATGTTCGGGACTATCCCAACTCTTCCTCCGGCCAGGTGATCGCCACGCTGACCAAGGGTCAGGAGGTCACCCGGATTGGGAAGACCTCTAACGGCTGGAGCAAGATCAAGACTGGCAGCGTCACCGGCTACGTCTATAGTGACTACCTGTCCGCTTCCAAGAGTGGCGGTAGCAGTGACAGCGGCGACAGCGGCAAGCGCACCGGCTACATCCTGCCTGACAGCGCCACCAGAAACTACACCAAAGAGGAGCTCTCCTCCCTCTCCAGCTCCCAGCTCCGCCTGGCCCGGAATGAGATCTACGCCCGGCACGGCAGAAAGTTCAACGATAAGTCCCTCCAAGACTATTTCAACAGCTGCTCTTGGTATTCCGGCACAGTGGATCCCGCCACCTTTGACGCCAATATCAACAGCTACCTCAACAGCTATGAGATCGCCAATCTGAAGCTGATCAAAGAGGTGGAGGGCTGAGAGCCTGTATTTCTCAACTGCGTCCCCCGGCCGCTTTTGCAGCCGGGGGATTGTGCGTCTGGGGACAGCCCGGGAAAAGGAGCAGGTCAACGCTTGACGGACAGAACCGGAAAGCATACAATGAAGCTAAGCTGAGTTTAGCATTACTTTTCCTGAAAACCTGCGATATGAAGGAGATGTCATATATGAGCATAGAAGTAGTCGGCGGCCTTTTAATTCCCTTTTTGGGGACGGCGCTGGGCTCTGCCTGTGTCTTTTTCATGAAAAATACCATGAGCGATCTGGTACAGCGGAGCCTGACCGGATTTGCCTCCGGCGTCATGGTGGCAGCCTCCATCTGGAGCCTGCTGATTCCTGCTCTGGAGCAGGCGGAGGAGATGGGCAAGCTGTCCTTCATCCCCGCCGTGGTGGGGTTCTGGCTGGGCATGCTGTTTCTGCTGCTGCTGGACCATGTGATCCCCCACCTGCACCGCAACAGCCAGGAGGCGGAGGGCCCCAAGAGCCAGCTCCAGCGCACCACCATGCTGGTGCTGGCAGTAACTTTACATAATATCCCGGAGGGTATGGCGGTGGGCGCAGTCCTTGCCGGATATCTCACCGGAAATGCCCAGATCTCCGCAGCGGGGGCACTGGCCCTCTCTCTGGGTATTGCCATTCAGAACTTCCCCGAGGGTGCCATCCTCTCCATGCCCCTGCGGGCAGAGGGGGAGAGCAAGGCAAAGGCCTTTGCCAGCGGCGCCCTCTCCGGGGCGGTGGAGCCGGTGGGCGCCCTGCTGACCATCCTGGCTGCGGAGCTGGTGCTGCCAGTGCTGCCCTACCTGCTCAGCTTTGCCGCGGGCGCCATGCTCTATGTGGTGGTGGAGGAGCTGATCCCAGAGATGTCCGAGGGAGAGCACTCCAACGTGGGCACCGTCTTTTTTGCCCTGGGCTTCAGCGTCATGATGATTCTGGACGTGGCGCTGGGCTGAGGGAGTGCATTCTGAAATGAAAAAGCAGCCTGCCGGACACTTGCAGACCGGCAGGCTGTTTGTATGTTATAGAGCTTTGACGGGAGCTGACTTACACCAGGTTCTGGGGGGTACCGGCGATAAACTGCTTCAGGTTCTCCACCACAATGACCGCCCGTTTCTGGAAGGCCTGCTGGCTGGCGAAGGCCACATGGGGGGTGACCACCACATGGGGGGCGCCGAAGAGGGGATGGTCGGTGGGGACAGGGGGCTCCATCTCGAACACGTCGATGCCGGCGCCGGCGATCTCCCCATTTTTCAGTGCGGCGGCCAGTGCGGCGGAGTCCACCACGGGGCCCCGGGCGGTGTTGATGAGCAGGGCGGTGGGCTTCATCAGCTTCAGCTCCTTCTCACCGATCAGGCCGATGGTGGCAGGGGTCTGGGGCACATGGAGGGAGACGATGTCGCACTGGGGCAGCAGCTCCTCCAGCGTGTCCACAAAGGTGACGCCCTCTACTTCCTTCTTGGTGCGGCTCCAGGCCAGCACCTTGCAGCCGAAGGCGTTGGCGATCCGGGCAACCCGCAGGCCGATGGCGCCGGCGCCTACGATGCCGAAGGTCTTGCCCTCCAGCTCAAAGCCCACCAGACCGGCCTTAGTGCCTCCCTGACGGCAGGCGGTGTCGCAGGGGAGGATATTCCGGGACAGGGCCACGGCAAAGCCAAAGACCAGGTCGGCCACCGCCACGGTGGAATAGCCGGCGCAGTTACAGACAGTGATGCCGTTCTGGTGGCAGTAATCCACATCCACATGGTCGGTGCCGGTGAAGGCGACGCAGATCATCTTCAGGCTTGGGCACTGGCTGATGACGCTCTTGCGGTAGGGGAAGTTGGAGAGAATGACGATATCGGCATCCTTGCTACGCTCTACCAGAGTGGCCTCGTCCTCTTTGCGGTCAGGATAGGCAACCAACTCCACGCCCTCGCCCAGGGCATCCCGGGCCATGGAGAGCAGGGTTTCGTTGGGAATGCCCAGGGGCTCCAGGAACACAATTTTCATAGAAATAACCTCTTTTTCCGGCGGGAGTGCGCCCCGCCTGTTTTCTCCCGCTATTATAGCAAAAAGGGAAATGTTTGGAAAGCCGTCAGAACAGGGATTTGGCAAATTCCGCCTTTGGTGTTGCCTGAAAACTGTTTGTTGTTTATAATGTAAAACAGTGCGAATTACACCGGAAAGGAAGGCTGTCCCCATGGGCTGGGCTGTTTATTACACTGTATCGGAAGGAAATGCGTCTATCCTCCGTTGTGTGGGGGACGGAAGCCCTCTTGTGCTGCCTGCGGCAATTGCGGGCTGCCCGGTGACTGCCCTGGGCCCTGATTGCTTTGGCGCCGGGCCGGGAGAGGGACGGGAAGGCCTGTTTTCCGTGCAGGAATATGAGCTGCCACCGGTGAGCCGGAATGAGGGCAGTCTCAGTCGGGTCACCCTGCCGGACGCGGTGACAGAGATCGGAGAACGGGCCTTTGCCCGGTGCCGGGGGCTGAAGCGGCTGAATCTGCCCGCCGGACTTCATACGATGGGGGTGCGGGTGTTCGACCAGTGCGGTAGCCTGGAGCATATCCGGATTCCCGACGGGGTGACCCAGCTGCCGGACTACGCCTTTTCCAACTGCCGGAAGCTGACCCGGGTGAGTCTGCCCCAGCGTCTGGAGACCCTGGGCCATCACGCCTTCTATAACTGCGTGGCCCTGGAGGAGCTGACCCTGCCGGACACCGTCACCTTTGTGGGCGGCGGGCTCTTTATGAACTGCAAGAATCTATCCCGGCTGGTGCTGCCCATCGGGGTCAATATCAGCGTGCTGCTCTCGGATCTCACCAACGATTTGGATCTCACTGTCCGCTATCCAGATGGGGAGGCCCGGTTTTTCCTCCCTGGCTTTTCCTATGAGTATGAGGACATCAACGCTCCCCGGATGTGGCGCACCATCACCTACGGTTCCGGCCAGCTCTACCGGGAGTGCTTTTCCAGCCGGGACGTGGACTTTGAATTGTATGAGAGCTACTTCGACCTGGCGCTAAAGCAGGACTCGGTGGAGACCACCGTCCGCATCGCCTGGTACCGGCTCCGCTGGCCCTACGGGTTAGGCCATGGCCGGGAGATCTATCTGAGCCACATCCAAGCCTACGCCGGGGTGCTGATGAAGTTCCTGTTGGAGAACGACGACCTGGAGGGGCTGGAGCTGCTGCTGGAGTGGACGGAGCTCTCCGCTGATCAGCTGGCTGCCCTCCGGGAGCAGGCCGAGCGGGCTGGCAAGGTGCAGTTTGTGGCCCGGCTGATGGAGGCGGGCTGCGGTCTCGCCGGAGGCGCGGACAAGGAGTTTGAGCTGTGAGAGACACAAGAGAGGACAACCATATGGTAGATCAGCTTTTTCAGGCGCTCTCCCGCCTCACCCAAGTGGAGGCCATCGCCCTGGGCGGCTCCCGGGCGGGGGAGCACTATGACGAGAAGTCGGACTATGACGTGTACGTCTATGTGACCTGCCCCATCCCGGAGGAGACCCGGCGGGAGATCCTCTCCCACTACTGCTCGGTACTGGAGATCGGCAACCACTTCTGGGAGTACGAGGACAACTGCACCCTGAATAACGGGGTGGACATTGACCTGCTCTGGAGGGATCTGGACGGCTTTGTGGCCGGCGTCTCAGAGGTGGTGGACGGAGGTCGGGCCTCCAACGGCTACACCACCTGTATGTGGCACAATCTGCGCACCTGTAAGGTACTCTATGACCGGGACGGGCGGCTGACGGCGGCTCAGACCCGGTACCGCTGCCCCTATCCCGAGACCCTGCGGCGGAACATCATCGACCGCAACCGCAAACTGCTCCGGGGCTCCCTCCCCGCCTATGAGGCTCAGATTGCAAAGGCGGTGCGCCGGGGAGACCAGGTCAGCATCAACCATCGGACGGCGGAATTTCTCGCCTCTTATTTTGACATCCTCTTTGCCCTGAACCGCCGGACCCACCCCGGGGAGAAGCGGCTGGTAGAGCTGTGCCGGGAGCAGTGTGCGCTGCTGCCCGACGGCTTCGAGGAGAACCTCAGCGCTCTGTTCCGGGATCTCTTTGCCGCGCCGGAGCGAATTGGGGGAGATCTGGATCGGATGATCACAGAGTTGGAACGGATACTGCCGTAAAGGAAATGCCATGCACGAAAACCACGAAAACCACGAAAAACTGGACCGGCTGGGCCGGGCCATTCTCTCCTCCGCCCGGAACGAGATCTATCTGAATATGCGCTTTCTGGACATCGCCCTGTCCGGGCTGGACTACGCCATGAATCTGAATACTCCCACGGTAGGGACAGACGGCTTTTCCATCCAGTTCAACCCCCGGCACCTGATCGAGCTGTATCAGCAGGACTTGGTGCTGCTCAACCGGGTCTACCTCCACATGCTGCTCCACTGTCTGCTCCGGCACCCGCTGAACCGGGAGGGGAGAGAGGAGGACCGGTGGAACCTGGCCTGTGACATCGCGGTGGAGTCCATTCTGGACTCCATCGACAACCGGTGCCTCAATCTGCTCCAGTCCAACCTCCGGGAGGACACCTATGCCGACCTGAAGGAGGAGGTGCCCGTCCTCACCGCCGAGGTGGTCTACCGCTGGCTTGGTCAGGAGAAGTGGGACTATGCCGCCCAGTACGCCCTCATCCGGGAGTTTCGCCGGGACGACCACCGGTTCTGGCCCCCGGAGGAGCAGAACGATCAAAATCAGAACCAGCCGGAGAACCAGCCAGGCGAGGGGGAGGGAGAGAACGATTCCAACCGCCGTCAGGAGCTGGAGGACAAGTGGCGGCAGCTGAGCGAAAAGACCCAGACTAATCTGGAGACCTTTTTCGCCGACCACGGGGATCAGGCGGGGGACATTTTGCAGTCTCTCACCATTGAGAACCGGGAGCGGTACGACTACCGCCAGTTTCTCCGCCGGTTTGTCACCACCCGGGAGGAGATGCGGGTGGATCAGGACACCTTTGACTACGCCTACTACGCCCTGGGGCTGGAGCTCTATGGGGATATTCCGCTGATTGAGCCGCTGGAGTACCGGGAGAGCCGGAAGATCCGGGACTTTGTCATCGTAGTGGACACCTCCGACTCCTGCTCGGACGGGGTGATTCAGCGCTTTCTGGAGGAGACCCGGTCGGTCCTCTCGTCAGAGGAGCTGTTTTTTGAAAACGCCAACCTGCACATCATCCAGGCGGACGCCGGGGTGCAGAGGGACATGGTGGTACACAGTGCCAAGGAATTTGAGGTCCTGTGTCAGAACTTTCAGGTGCAGGGCCTGGGCGGCACCGACTTCCGCCCCGCCTTCGCCTATGTGAACCGGCTGATGGAGGAGGGGGAGTTGACTGACCTCAAGGGCCTGCTCTATTTCACCGACGGCTTCGGCACCTTCCCGGAACGCAAGCCGGACTATGACGCGGCCTTCGTCTTTTTCCGGGAGGACTATCAGGCGCCGGAGACGCCCCTTTGGGCCATCCGGGTGGTGCTGGGGCCGGAGGAGCTGGAGGAGCTTCCTTCATGACCGCAGTACAGAAAAAACGAATTTTTCTCGGAAAAGCCTTGACTGTCAAGCCCCTTGACACCCTAAACTGAGCACAGAAACAGAATAAGGGGGTCGGTTTTATGACAATCAAAGAGATCGAGACGCGCTCCGGCATGACCCGGGCGAACATCCGGTTCTATGAAGCGGAGGGTCTGCTCTCCCCGCTGCGGGAGGCCAACGGCTACCGGAATTACTCCGAGGCGGATCTAGAGCTGCTGCTGCGGATCAGGCTGCTGCGGACGCTGGGCCTCTCCCTGGAGGAGATCAAGTCTCTCAGCCAGGGAGAGGAGGAGCTGACCGCTGCTCTGGACAAACGTCTGGTCCAGCTCAATCGGGAGCAGGCGGAGCGGGCGAGGGCGGAGGCGGTCTGCCGTAGCATGCGGGAGGACAATGTCCGGTTTGAGACGCTGGACGCCCGGCGCTATCTGGACGCCTATGCCTCCGGCCCGGAGCAGGCCAGGTCTGATGGGGGCGCGCTGGCGGCAGATCAACTGCCCAGGGTGCGTTCCCCATGGCGGCGGTTCTTTGCTCGGAGCTTTGATCTGCTGCTCTGCGGCGCCCTGTGGAATGCGGTGCTGGGCCTGGGGCTGAACATCAATGTGCTCAACCGAGCTGCCGTCTGGCAGATTGTGGATGGAGTGGTGGAGCTTGTGCTGCTCCTGCTGCTGGAGCCGCTGCTGCTCACCCTGTGGGGGACGACGCCGGGAAAGTGGATTGTGGGACTGCGGGTCGCCGACCAGAATGACCGGCATCTCAGCTACCCGGCCGCCTTTACCAGAACCTGCTGGGTTCTGTGGAAGGGGCTGGGCTTTCAGATCATCGTCTACGACCTGATTCGCCTGTGGAAGAGCTACAAGGCCTGTCAGGCCGGGGAGACGCTGGAGTGGGAGTATGAGTCCGACTCGGTGCTCACCCTCCGGGATGAGCGGCCCTGGCGGAGCGCGGCAATGGCGGCGGCCTTTGTCCTGGTGATCGGAATTCAGGTTTTGACCGCGCAGATGGCCGGAATGCCCCGGAACCGGGGTGAGATCACAGTGGCGGAGTTCTGCGAGAACTATAACCGCCTTGCGGAGTACTATGAGGTGGAAAACGGTTCCTATCTGAGCAGCGAGGGCAGCTGGTTGGCGGAAGAGCAGGAGAGCGGGGTCTTCGTGATTCATCTGGGCGGCGAGCTTGCCCCGCCGGAGTACCGCTTCACTGAGGAGAACGGGGTCATGACCGGGATGGCTTTTACCGTTACCCTGGACAACAGCGATGTGTGGGTCTCGGGCTATCAGAACGAGATGACGCTGTCTGTCCTCTCCTTTGTGGGCGCCCAGGCGGGCAGTCTGCCCCTGGACGGGGAGCTGGAGGCTTTGATCCGGCAGATTTCCGACTACCCTTTTGAAGACTTCCAAGAGATCCTCTACGGTGTCACGGTCACCTGCGCGGTGGACTATTCCGGCTATTTTGACACAGGCGAGGGCACTCTGATCCCGGATGAGGACGCGGAAACGGTATACCGGTTCCATTTTTCCATGGAGCGGACAGACAGAACATAACGAGGGCGGCACGCCGATGAGCGGCCGCCAATGTGAGCATACAACCAAAGGAGATTGCAGCGGCATGAATATCAAACAGGCGAAAGAACAGGTAAAGAACACGGTTAAGGCCTACCTGGCCAAGGACGAGCACGGTCGCTGGCTGGTGCCGGTTGTGGCCCAGCGGCCTATCCTGCTCATGGGCCCTCCGGGGGTGGGCAAGACGGCCATCGCCCAGCAGGCGGCCCAGGAGTGCGGGGTGGCACTGGTGAGCTACACCATGACCCACCATACTCGGCAGTCCGCCATCGGCCTGCCCAGCATTCACACCGCCTCCTATGGGGACAAGACCTTCCAGGTCACCGAGTACACCATGAGTGAGATCATCGCCAGCGTCTACCGGGCCATGGAGGAGACGGGGCTTAAGACCGGAATCCTCTTCCTGGACGAGGTGAACTGTGTCTCCGAGACCCTGGCTCCCGCCATGCTGCAGTTTCTCCAGTGCAAGACCTTTGGCGGCCACACCCTGCCCGAGGGCTGGGTCATTGTGGCGGCGGGCAATCCCCAGGAGTACAACCGCTCCGTTCGGGACTTTGACATTGTCACCCTGGACCGGGTCCGGCGGCTGGATATCCAGGCGGCCTATCAGCCCTGGAAGGAGTACGCCTACCTCCGGCAGGTGTCTCCGGTGATCATGGCCTACCTGGAGCTCAAGCCCCAGAACTTCTACAAGCTGGAGACCACGGTGGATGGCAAGCGGTTCGCCACCGCCCGGGGCTGGGAGGATCTCTCCCGGCTGATCACCGTCAGCCAGAAGCTGGATCTGCCGGTGAATGAAGAGGTGGTGGCCCAGTATATCCAATACCCCGCCATCGCCAAGGACTTTGCCAACTACTACGACCTCTATCAGAAGTACCAGTCAGACTATGACGTGGAGGCGATTCTCTCCGGACACCTGACAGAAAAGACGGTGAACCGGCTGCGCACCGCACCCTTTGACGAGCGGCTCTCCGCGTTGTCCCTGGTGCTGGACGGACTGTTCCGCTCCTGCAGGGAGGCCAATGAGGCGGACGCCTATGTGACTGTCCTTCATCAGCGGCTCAGGGGCGTGATCGGCACTCTGGAGACAGGCACGGTGGAGGAGGCCTTCGCCCCTGCCCTGAAGGGGCTGCGTCTGGTGCTGGAGGAGAAGCGCCGCTCCGGATTGCTAGAGCCGGATGAGGAGCTGCGGCTGAACCGGGTGCTGGACACTTTGGAGGACTACCGCCACCAGCTCCGTTGGGCGGAACAGGCGGGAAAGACCGCCGCTGACCAGGTGCGCACCTGGTTCCGGGCCGCCGTGGCGGAGCGGAAGGCGGCCATTGAAAACGGCTCCCTCCGGCTGGAGCGGGCCTTCCGCCTCATCGAGACCGCCTTCGGCGAGGGCCAGGAGCTGGTCATCTTCCTCACTGAGCTGACGATGAACTACTACTCCATGAAGTTTATCACCGACAATGGCTGTGAGAAGTTCTCCAGCTATAACCGGGAGCTGCTGCTGGGCGGCCGGCAGAAGTCCATTCTGAACGAGCTGAACCAGTAAACAAAAAATCCTCTCGTACCGAAAGCGTTTGGTACGAGAGGATTTTTGCATTTTGATCAGATCAGCCCTCTGCTTCGGCCTCCAGCAGCCGCATGCCTGCGGTGCCGGTGACGGGGAGAGAGAAGACGATGGCGTGGGCCAGACGGGCCTGATCCATGATGGCCTTCATAATGGGATTCTTGTCTCCCCGTTTGACCACCATGAAGATCATCTCCTTCTCCATGCCCAGGGAGAAGCCGAGAAACTGTTCTGCCCGCTCCATGCCGGTGCCTTTGGCGTGGATGATGGTGCCGCCGGGGGCGTGGGCGCTGCGGGCGGCGTCCATGATGACGTCGGTGCTGCCCTGGTCGGCAATGGTGACCAGCAGCTCATATTTCGTATCCTGCAAGACGGATTCCTCCCCTTTTTCAAACTCCTGTCCGGCGGTAAGAAAGAACAGAGTATTCTTGCCGCCCACGCTGCTCAGCGGGACAATGAATGTGACGCCGGTGCCGGGAACATCAATGTTCAGCTTCTTTTGCAGGCCCTGGCGCACCGGCTTCCAGCGATCTCCGGTGATAAAGGAGAAGAATACCGTTTTCTCTGAGGCCTCCAGGCCGAAGTAGTCCAGCACCTCGCTGACGGCAGTTCCCCGGCCGGAGGTGGTGAGCATAACGTCGATGCCCTGGGACTGGTAGAACCGGGTGAACTTTTTGGCCAGCTTCCGGTCGGTGATGGTCACCATGAGATAGAGCTCACTCATATCGGTCCCCCCTTACAGTTCGATGATGGCGTCCTCTGCCAGGTCAGCCAGAGAGGCGCAGACAGGGGCGGGACGCAGTACCCGCCGTGTGGCCCGCCGCTTGCGCAGCTCGCATACCATGCCCAGCAGCTGAATGGTGATCAGCGGCGTCATGGCCACCATGGCCACCACACCGAAGGCGTCGGTGACGATGTTGCCGCCCACGGCGATGCAGGCCCCCTGTGCAAAGGGGAGCAGGAAGGCGGCGGTCATGGGTCCGGAGGCCACGCCGCCGGAGTCAAAGGCCACGGCGGTGAAGATCTTGGGGACAAAGAAGGAGAGTCCCAGAGCGATGGCGTAGCCGGGGATCAGAAACCAGAGGATGGAGATGCCGGTGAGCACCCGGATCATGGCCAGTCCGATGGAGATGGCCACGCCGATGGAGAGACAGGCTCCCATGGCCCCGGCGGAGATGGCGCCGTTGGTGATCTCCTCCACCTGGCGATTGAGGACATAGACGGCAGGCTCCGCCTTGACGATAAAGTAGCCGATGACCATGCCGATGGGGATGATAATCCAGTTGTAGTCCAGTCCGGCCATCACCTGGCCCAGGTAGTTACCGGCAGGCATAAAACCCACGTTGGCGCCGGTGAGGAAGAGGACCAGACCGATGTAGGTGTAGACCAGGCCCACGGCGATCTTACCCAGCTGCCGCCGGGAGAGGCGGAGGGCGATGATCTGATACAGGCCGAAAAAGATGAGAATGGGCAGCAGGGACAGGGCGATCTCCCTGATGTATTCGGGCAGTCCCTCCCGGAAGAGGGCCCAGAGAGCCACCGAGTCCGAGATCTCCGGGATGGTGGGAGCCACATAGGCGCTGTCGCTGGGCTTGTAAATCATGCCCAGCAGCAGAACTGCCAGAATGGGGCCTACCGAGCACAGGGAGACTAGGCCGAAGCTGTCGTCTGAGGCGTTCCGGTCGGTACGGATGGCGGAGACGCCTACGCCCAGGGCCATAATGAAGGGGACGGTCATGGGGCCGGTGGTGACGCCGCCGGAGTCAAAGGCCACCGCCAGAAAGCTGGAGGGGACAAAGAAGGTCAGCAGGAACACCAGCAGATAACAGCCGATGAGCAGCGATGAAAGCGGAATGGCGAAAAGCATACGCAGCAGGGCGATGACCAGAAAGAGACCCACGCCGAAGGCCACCGCCAAAATCAGCGTCATATTGGGGATGGAGGGCACCTGGTTGGCCAGCACCTGAAGGTCCGGCTCAGAGATGGTGATGATGAAGCCCAGGACAAAGGCCACGAGGGCGATGATCCGGGGATTGCGGCTGCGGGACAGGCTGCTGCCCACCCGTTCGCCCATGGGGGTCATGGACATCTCGGCGCCCAGGGTGAAAAACATCATGCCGACAATCAGCAGCACGCCTCCCAGCAGGAAACAGAGCAGAATGCTGGGGGAGATGGGAGCGATGGTAAAGCTGAGCAGGATGACGATTCCCATGACAGGCAGAACCGCCTGCAGAGATTCCTTCAACTTTTCCCGGAGCTTGGGCCAAACGGATCGCAAGAAAGAGCCTCCCTTCTGTGTGGACGTTCAGCGGCGGCTGACGTGCTTCAGAGCGAGCACCTGAAGCAGATAGTCCCAGGTGCGCTGCACCGAGGCGATTTCCAGGCGCTCCGCCGTGGTGTGGATGTCCTGCATATTGGGGCCGATGGAGACGGCGTCCATGCCGGGAAGCTTTTTCGACAGCAGTCCGCACTCCAGGCCGGCGTGGATGGCGACAAGCTCAGGCTCCTGCCCGGTGAGCTTGTGATAGACCCGGCACAGGTCCTCCCGGAGAGGGGAGTCCTTCCGGTACTCCCAGGGGGGATAGTCTCCGGCAAAGGAGACGGAGCCGCCCACGGCGGTGAGGGCCTGAGCCAGCTGCTCCTTGAGGGCGTCCTTGGCGGCGAGCACCGAGCTGCGGACGCTGAACCGGAGTTTCAGCTCCTCCGGTGTGAGGCGCGCCACGCCCAGATTGAGAGAGGTCTCCACCAGACCGGGGATATCCTGGCTCATGGCCTGGACGCCGTTGGGCAGATACTGGATGAGCAGCAGCGCCTTTTGGGCCGCGTCTACGGTGAGCGCCTCGTAGCTGCCCTGACCCTGGGGTGTGAGATCCAGCGTCAGCTCCGGATCAGTGGCGGCGTGCTGCTCTGCCAGCATCCTGCGGCAGCGGTCCAGTGCGGCCACCAGGGCGGGAAACAGCCGGGAGGAGAGGACGATCTGAGCGGAGGCCTCCCGGGGAATGGCGTTGTCCTTATTGCCCCCCTCAAAGGAGACCAGAGAGAAGGAGAGCTGACGGCCCAGCTCTACCAGCGCCCAGTTGAGCACCCGGCAGGCGTTGGCCCGGTTTTTGTGAATTTCCACGCCGGAGTGGCCGCCGGTGAGTCCGGAGACCGAGATGGTGCAGAGCTGTCCAGTGACCGACTGCCGGTCCAGGGGCAGACGGCAGTCTACCCGGCAGCCGCCGGCGCAGCTGACCATGATCTGGCCCTCGTTTTCGCTGTCCAGGTTGAGCAGCTTGCGGCCCCGGAGCATAGACAGGTCGATGGCAGAAGCGCCCTCCATGCCCACCTCCTCGGAGACGGTGAGCACCGCCTCCAGCCGGGGATGAGCCAGGCTGTCGTCGTCCAGCAGGGCGAGGATCATGGCCACGGCGATGCCGTCGTCGCCGCCCAGTGTGGTGCCCCGGGCGGTGACATAGCCGTCCTCCACCGCGAGCTCCAGCCCCTGGGTGGAGAAGTCGATGTTGCGGCCTGGCTCCTGCTCGCAGACCATGTCCAGATGGCCCTGAAGAATCACCGGCTCCTCCTGCTCATAGCCGGGAGAGGCGTTTTTGATGAGAATGACATTGTTCAGATGATCCCGGTAATACTCCAGCCCCCGCTCCCGGGCAAAGGAGACCAGATAGTCTGCCAGCCTGCCCTCCTGGCCGGAGGGGTGGGGGATGGAGCAGATGGTTTCAAAGTAGGAAAAGACAGAGCGGGGCTCCAACTGAGATAAAACAGCCATGGGATAGATTCCTTTCTGAAACGCTGGATAAGAGAGGCAAAATACAGGCTCAGATACAGCAGAACATGGGGTACATGAACCCGCCCCGGCCGCCGGCACAGCACAGGGAGAGGCAGGAGCACATGAGGTACATGCCGCACAGCCGGGCGGCGGGCCCGCCGGAGCAGAACTCCATGTTCACGTTCTGGTAGTACTGTCCGCCCTGCTGAATGCGCTGGAAGGCCGCCTGATACTCCGCGTTGCCCGGCTCCATCTGGACTGCCCGCTGCAGCTGCTGCAGGGCCAGAATCTTGTTGCCGAGACCGGAGTTGGCAAGGCCGGAGAGATAATACCACCGGGCGTTCCGATCCTTTTGACCCATCCGCTCCAGAACGGACAGGGCATCGTCGTAGCTACCCACCTGGATAAAGTGGAGGGCGGCCTGGAAATCAGGGGAGTCGTTATAGCTATTGCGGGTGGTCTGCTGCCGCTGCTGCTGATACCCGCCGAAGGGGTCTCCGTAACCAAAGCCGCCGAAGGGATTGCCGTAGCCGGAGAAGGGATCGGCATATTCGGCTCCGCCGCCGGTGGGGCCGGACTGGGCCTGCTGGCGCTGGTATTTCTGGGGATTGTTGATCTGGTCGTAAGCGGCGTTGATCTCATTCATCTTTTTGGCCGCTTCCGGATCGTTGGGATGCAGATCGGGATGATACTGCTTGGCCAGACGGCGATAGGCCTTTTTGATCTCGTCGGGCGAGGCGTCGTGAGATACCCCTAAGACCTGATACGGGTCTTGGATCATGTCGTGTGTTCCTCCTTGCGGGTCGTGCGGCCGTTCCGGTTCTCCCGGCGCTGCTGATCAATGGCGTAGCGGGTCCACACCCCGGAGTAAAGTATATTGCGCAGCAGTCCCAGATCCTGCTCCAGAGGGAGCCGCTCAAAGGCGAGGGTGCAGTCCCCAATGAGCATGGTCAGGGCCTGAAAGGCATCGAATGGGCCATGGACGGCCTCGAAAGCGGAGATGGGATTGTACCGGCCCTTCCGGTCATCCTCCTTCCGGTCCAGGAACGCGTCCATCAGATAGATGAACGCCCCCAGATTGCGGCCCAGGCTTTGCAGCGTCTCAGTCCAGTGATCCGCCCGTACGGTAAACAGTGCGGCCATCAGATCGCCGAAGCAGCGGCAGGCTCCGTCCAGATCGGGACTCTTTTCCGCCTCGAAGGCGGAGAGCGCCTTCAACTGGGTTTCAATTGCGCTGCATTGCTCCGGCCACTGGCTGCAGACCTTCCGATAGGCGGGCTCCAGACTTTTGGCCGCTACCAGCTTGACAACGTTCCGGTCGTCCTGCCAGTCGTCCAGGCAGTTGTAGTAGGCCAGGGCCACGTTGAGGTCGGCGGCATAGTCGGTATAGGCGGTGCTGTGCCAGTCCCGGGCATGGACCGGGTGGGGGAGACAGCGGCCGCTGCCCGCCTGCTCCTCCGGCTCATAGAGGGCGTTCATCAGCAGGCTGAGAAAGGTCATGTCGTAGGTCAGCACCAGCCGCGCGTGCTGCCCATGCCGCTGGCCGATGGCCCGGCAGAGGCCGCAGTAGGCGCCGCGGTATCGCTCCAGCTCCTCCGGCTTCAGGTTGGCCTGATCGGCCACTACATAGCCAAACAAGATTGGACCTCAGAGATTGGCGGCCTGGTAGATGGCCAGCATATCGGCAGTGTCGATGGGGCGGAACACGCCCACCTTCCGCTTGCCCTGCCAGGAGCAGCGCCGGGCCAGATCCTCCAGCACCTCGTTGGGCTGGACGCCGATCTGGTCGCTGAAGCGGACCGGCATGCCCAGCCGCTGCCAGTAGGCCTCAAAGCCGCTGATGGTGCGCTGGGCGGCAATATTGTCGTCCGGCTCGTCGATGTTCAGCACCTTCCGGCCCAGATTGGCAAACCGGCCGGGATTCTGCCCACAGACGTAGCGCGCCCAAGAGGCCCACATGATAGAGAGACTCTCCCCGTGGGCGATGTCGAATTTGGCGGACAGCTCATGGCCCAGCTGGTGGACGGAGAAGTCCTTGCTGTGGCCCAGGCCGGTGAGGTCGTTGTGGGAGAGGCTGCCGCACCACATGATCTCGCTGCGGGCGTCGTAGTTGTCCGGCTCCGCCATGGCCAGCAGGCCCGCGTCCATCACGTCCTGGAGCAGGGCTTCGGCGATGGCGTCGGTGAGGTAATCGGTCTCTCCGTCGGAGATATACCGCTCCAGGGTGTGCATCATAATGTCGGTGACGCCGCAGGCGGTCTGGCGGGGCGGCAGGGTGTAGGTCAGCTCGGGATCCATAATGGCGAAGAGGGGCCGGTTGTAGGGCGTGCTCTTGCCCTTCTTCCAGGCCAGAGCCTCGTTGGTCAGCACAGCGGAGTCGCTGGTCTCGCTGCCGGCGGCGGCGATGGTCAGCACGCTTGCCATGGGAATCGCCCCGGTGACCTCCCGGCTGCCGTCAAAAAAGTCCCAGATGGGTCCGCCGCAGGCCAGACTCATGGAGACGCCCTTCATGGTGTCCAGCACCGAGCCGCCGCCCACGGCCAGCAGAAAGTCGACCCCCTTGTCCCGGTAGTCGTCCGCCACCTGCTGGGCGAAGCTGAGCCGGGGGTTGGGATGGACGCCGCCCACGCAGTCATAGGTAAGACCGGCTGCCTCCAGAGAGGCCTTGACCCGGTCCAGTACACCGTTTTTTACTACCGAGCCGCCGCCGTAGAGCACCAGCACATGGGTGCCGCCGGCCTCCCGGATGGCCTTGCCTGCCTGATCGCAGGTTTTCGGCCCAAAGATCACTTTTGTCGGGCTGTAGAAGGTAAAGGAATTCAAAACGCAGCACCTCGCTCAGTCAATTTATGCTTAAATTCATTATATCGGAAAACGGAGAAAAAGCAAGCTGGCAGAGGCTGCCGGGCGGCTTATTCGTTGACAGTCCTGCCTCTGTGAGGTATACTATAGCATGCAAATATGAATATTTTGTGAGGAAATTCCATGGAAAAGCTGATCGATCAAATTTCTCATGTGCTGGCTGACGGCTTTGCCGCCGCCGGATACGATCCCGCCCTGGGCAGGGCGGTGGTCTCCAACCGGCCCGACCTGTGTCAGTACCAGTGCAACGGCGCCATGGCCGGCGCCAAGCAGTATCATAAGGCACCTTTTATGATCGCCCAGGCGGTGGTGGACGCCATCGGGGAAAACCCCATGTTCTCCAAGCTGGAGATGGTGCGCCCCGGTTTCATCAATCTGGATTTGAGCCCCGCCTTTCTGGCCCAGCGGCTGACCGAGCTGGAGGCGGATCCCCTGCGGGGTGTGGAGCAGGCCAAAGAGCCTCTCACCATCGTGGTAGACTACGGTGGCCCCAACGTGGCAAAGCCGCTGCATGTGGGCCATCTCCGCTCCGCTATCATCGGAGAGAGCATCAAGCGTACCTGCCGTTTCCTGGGTCACAAGGTGATCGGCGACGTGCACCTGGGGGACTGGGGCCTGCAGATGGGCCAGATTATCACCGAGCTCCGCCAGCGGCAGCCTGACCTGCCCTATTTTGACCCGGACTTCCAGGGAGAGTATCCCGCCGAACCGCCCTTCACCATCTCCGACCTGGAGCAGATCTATCCCGCCGCCAGCGCCCGGTGCAAGGTGGACGAGGAGTACCGCAAGGCGGCCCAGAATGCCACCTGGGAGCTCCAGTCCGGCCGCCGGGGCTATCGGGCTCTGTGGCAGCACATCGTCAATGTCTCTGTGGCCGACCTGAAGGCCAACTATCACAAGCTCAATGTGGACTTTGACCTGTGGTACGGCGAGAGCGACGCCCAGCCCTACATTCCCCCCATGGTGGAGAAGATGAAGGCCAAAGGCTATGCCTATCTCAGCGAGGGCGCCTTGGTGGTGGACGTCCAGGAGGAGAGCGACACCCGGGAGGTGCCCCCCTGCCTGATCCTCAAGTCCGACGGCGCCGCCCAGTACGAGACCACCGATCTTGCCACCATTGTCCAGCGCCAGCAGGACTTCCAGCCCGACCGGATGATCTACCTGGCGGACAAGCGGCAGGAGCTGCACTACGTCCGGGTGTTCCGATGCGCCTATAAGACCGGCCTGGTGGATAAGGACCAGTGCAGCCTGGAGTATGTGGGCTTCGGCACCATGAACGGCAAGGACGGCCGGCCCTTCAAGACCCGTGAGGGCGGCGTGCTCCGGCTGGAGAGCCTGATCCAGAGCGTGGTGGACGCCGTCTATGATAAGGTCATGTCCAACGGCGGCGTCACCGAGGAGGAGGGCCAGGAGATCGCCCGCAAGGTGGCCATCGCAGCCATCAAGTACGGCGACCTGTCCAACCAGCCCTACAAGGACTATGTCTTCGACATCGACAAGTTTACCGCCTTTGAGGGCAACACCGGCCCCTATATCATGTACACCATGGTGCGGATCAAGTCCATCCTGGCCAAGTATGCTGCCGCCTATCCCGACGCCCAGGCGGGGGAGATGCTGGAGCCCACCAGCAAGAGTGAGACCGATCTGGCCCTGACCCTGTGCCGCTTCAATGAGGCGGTGTACGAGGCCTATGACCAGAAGGCCCCCAACCGCCTCTGCCGCTATATCTACGACCTGACCGGCGCCCTGAACCAATTCTATGTGGAGCACAACATTATGAAGGAGCCGGATGCCGCCCGCCAGGCGGGGTATATCGCCCTGATCAGGCTGGTGCTCCATGTGCTGGAGACTGCCATCGACCTGTTGGGTTTCTCCGCCCCGGACCGGATGTAATACGGCGAAAAATTCAGAATCGTTTCCTGCCCCGGATCCTCCGGGGCAGTCGATTTATGCCGGCGGCTGTGTTATACTGAGAAAAATTGGAAAGGGAGATGACAGAGATGGGCATTTTGAACGGATTCTTTTTCGGCGGCGGGTTTGAGATCCTTTTTATGGTGTTGTTCCTGCTGATTCTCGCTATGTTTATCATCGCCTTTGTCCGGGGTATCAGCCAGTGGAACAAAAATAACCATTCCCCCCGGCTGACGGTGGAGGCCACAGTGGTCTCCCGCCGAAGCAATGTGACGCTCCATCAGCACCGGAACTGTGATATGGACGCTTCTATGGGAATTCAGAACACCAGAAGCACCACTTATTATGTCACCTTCCAGGTGGCCAGCGGCGACCGGATGGAGTTTGTTGTTACCGGTGGGGAGTACGGTATGCTGGTTGAGGGTGACAAAGGACAGCTCAGCTTTCAGGGAACCCGTTACCTGGGATTCCAGCGTCAGTGAGGAGAAATCCTTCTGAAAACCGGGCTTGATTTGCGCAGAACAGATATTGTTCACAGTTTATTCATATTTTTAACGAGGGAATCCGCTAAGATAACCCCATATGGAATGGAATAGGAGGGGATAACATGACAGAACCAGGCCAGAAGCGCAGCCCGCTACAGAAGCGGTGGCTGGTGCTGGCAGCCGTTGTTGTGCTCGCCCTGATTTTTTTGATTCCCTTTATTCAGGAGGGCGGCGCCCGGGTGGACACCACTGTCATGGTGGACACAGAGACCGCCTTTGTGGGCGAAATTCAGGAGACCGCTCAGGGCCGGGGTCAGATTGACTCCGCCGAGAGTACTCCGGTTCAGGCCCAGTACGCCGGCAAGCTTGCCACTGTGACGGTGGAAGAGGGCGACGTGGTGGAGCAGGGGGACATTCTGGCGGTCTATGACACAAAAAATCTGGAGGAGCAGATGAACGAGCTGCTGGACGAGCTGGATGAGCTGGACGCGCAGATTGCCCAGGCGGACAAGAGCGGTTCCTCCTATATCACTGCAGAGGTCTCCGGACTGGTTAAATCTATCCATGCCAAACGGGGTGATGTGGTCACCAATGTGGTAGAGACCCAAGGCGGCCTGATGGAGATTTCCACCGACGGGCGGCTCCGGGTGACCGTCACACTGCCGAAGGACACAGACCTTGCGGTGGGAGATCTGGTTACCGTCCAGATCGGAGAGCAATCTGAAGAAGGAGTCGTCGTTCACCTGGAATCCCAGGAGAGCCGGACTGTTGCCCGGATCACCTTTGATGACAGTCCGGATTATGCTCTGGGCGAGACGGTTCAGGTCTCCAGTGAAGCGGGAGACAGTCTGGGCAGCGGCATTGTGGGGGCCAACAGTCCTTATCTGGTGCGGGGCGATTACGGCATTATTTCCAAGGTCAATGTGGAGATAGGGGACGCCGTGGAGGAAGGGGATATCCTCTTTACCCGCATTGAGGCGGAGTACAACGCTGAGTATTTGGATCTGCTGGATCAGCGGATGGATCTGATTGGTCAGCTGTTCTCCCTCCAGGAGTTTACAAAAGACCCGCTGCTGCTTTCGGAAAGCCGGGGAATCGTGGCAGATCTGACGTTGGAAGCAGGAGATCAGGTTGAGGCGGGAGACAAGGTGTGCAGGTTGATCTCCACAGATAACTTTACGCTCAGTGTCGATATTGTGGAGACGGATATTGGCCGGGTACAGCCCGGTCAACGTGTACAGCTTCAATTTGACGCCTTTGAGGACGTAACCTATTGGGGCCGTGTGGAGAAAATATCCTCCCTGGGCAAGCAGGTGGGCGGACTGACCGCCTACACAGTGACCATCTCCCTCAAGGGTGCGGAGGGGCTGAAGGTGGCCATGAATGCTGACGCCACGATTATTCTGGCCAGTGCCAGTGACGCGCTGCTGGTGCCGGTTCGCGCAGTGCAGATCCAGGAGGACGGTTCCGAGGCAGTGGAGATCAGCTACGGCGACGGACTGACCCGAGTCTGCAAGGTGGAGACTGGTCTGAGAAATGAAGACTACGTTCAGATCCTCAGCGGTGTTCAGGAGGGGGACGAGGTGGTTGTGGCCTCCCGAGTGGTGGAGACCAAGGTGTTCTCCCTGTTCAGCTTTGAGTGGGTCATTGATCAGGATGAGGAATCCTCTGCTGAGGAACATACAGATTAAAGCAAATCCCCTCTGCCAGAACGAAGCTGGCAGAGGGGATTTTGATACGACGGAAGCTCAGGCTTTCTTCAGATGCTGCTCGATATATCCGGGGATCTCCTGCAAAGGCATATCCAGGGCAGTGGCCAGCTCTCCAAAGAGCAGGTTTTCTGCTTTTTTCAGTACGGTGGTGTCGCTGACGCCTGCCCGCTTACCCTGGCGGCTTCTGCGCTGCTGCTCCTGATAGAGCGCTTTGGTCAGGCTTGCCAGCTGATAGCTGTCTCCGGATTTTAAAATAGCGGTGCTTCGCAGCTTCTGGTCATTCAGATTCTCAAAGACCGCCGGGGGTACCTGCGGCAGCTGGTCGATCAGCGCATGCGCCTGCTGCGCAGTCATCACCGGCCGGATCTTGACCCTCTGACTGTCCTTGGGGGTATAAAAGGTGGCGTCGCTGAGATAGAGCGGGCAGAGTATATAATAGCTGCCCGGCAGCCCTTCCAGCCTGGTTTCCCCCTCAATCCGGCAGACGCCCGCCGTCTCATGCATGACCAGCGACCCGATTTCCATCATGATTGTATCCTCCTTCCGAAGAGCCGATTTCTACCAATTCTATCTTATATGATACCAGATTTTTTGCCCCGGCATAAGAAAAAATTCCTGCGCTTTTTAAACAAAAAAAGACCAAACTATGCTGTGCAGAAGGAACAAATCGGTCTCAGACACACAAAAAGTTCTTACATTTGCCAGATGAAATCTGATAAAATGGGAGGCAGGAAAGGGAAAAAAATCTCTCAATGGCAAAGGAGGAGCTTAGCATGAAACGGATTCAGTTTGCCTGTCTGTCTCAGACAATTCGATTTGAGCGCAATGAGAAACTGGAGCTCGAGGAGGGTATTGCCCTGGCGCTGGAGGAGCGGGAACGATATCTGAAGCGGCTGGATCAGACCGGAACGCTCTACCGCGTGGATCGGAAAGAGCAGCTGGAGGACGGCACCCCCATCCTGGTCATCCGGCGGCAGTATAACACCTACCCGGTGGGCGGCTATCTGGATTGAGCCTGGAATGAAAAATGCAGCCCGAGACGCTGGAAAAGGCGTTTCGGGCTGTATTGCTGTCTGAAGGTTGGGAGCGGGTCCGCTTATTTCATCGGAAGCTCCACAAAGAAGGTGTTAATTCCATCCCTGCTCTCCGCCCAGATGCGGCCGTGGTGCTCCGTCACGATGCTCTCTGCGATGGAAAGCCCCAGGCCAAAGCCGCCGCCCCGGCTCCGGGCTTTGTCCGCCCGGTAAAAGCGCTTAAAGATGTTTTTCAGCTCTGCAGAGGAAAGCGGCTGGCCCGGGTTGGAGACGGAAAGACGGCAGTGGCGCTTACCGGTTCTCTCCAGCCGGAGAATCACGACTCCGCTGGGGTCTGCATATTTCTGGGCGTTGTCCAACAGAATGTCCAGCACCTGAGCCAGCTGCTGATCGCTGCCGTAGACGGTGATGCCCGGCTGAATCTGGCTGGACAGGCTGAGTCCCTGCTCAAAAAACAGTGGCTCAAAGGGGAGCAGCGTCTTTTCTGCCAGGCTGCTCAGATCCAGTGTGCGGTAGGAGGCCTTGTTCTGTCCGCTGTCTGCCCGGGCCAGATCCAGCAGCCGTTCCAGCAGAACCCGCATCTGCCGGGACATGGTGAGGATGCTGCCGGAAAACTGCCCTTTGCTCTCCACGTCATAGTCCGGAGATTGGAGCAGCTCCGCGTTGGACATGATGACGGTCAGCGGCGTTTTCAGCTCATGGGAGGCGTCGGCCACAAACTGCCGCTGCTGATTCCAAGCCTTCTCCACCGGCTTGACCATCCAGTTTGCCAACAGAATGCTGATGCCGAGAAAGGCGAGAAAGCACAGACAGCCGATGATCAGACAGTTTTTGGCCAGGTTTTGCAGCATGGACTTCTCTGTGGTAATATCCGAAAATACCAGGCGCTGGCCCAGAGGGGTCGCTACCCGGCAGAAGCGCAGGTTGTATTCCTCAATGATCCCGGTCTGCTCCTGCGACGCAAAGGCGGAGTCCATCAGCTCCTTCAAAAAGACCTCGTCGGAGAGGTCGTAATACCCGTTTCCGGTGGCGATCACTTCCCCCCGGGTACCCAGCTGCAGGACAAAGCAGGGGAACCGGAGGCTGACGGAGCTGTCTCCCGGACGGCTGGGCTGAAAGGGCTCTGACGCGATGGACTGCATCAAAGCGACGCTCTCGCTCTGCATGT
The DNA here is from genome assembly GCA_051866795.1 of Candidatus Onthomonas sp. Lineage (GTDB taxonomy): Bacteria > Bacillota > Clostridia > Oscillospirales > Oscillospiraceae > Onthomonas. The sequence continues at coordinate 28,065 of JBJDXT010000108.1, forward strand.
TTTCAGCAGTGAAAAAATAGAGAATGCCGAAAATGCCGCAGAGCATGACGGTGACAATCACCATGATGACGGCCACAAACTGGATGCGAAGCTTTCTCAGCATGACTCCACCACCTCCAGATGATAGCCCAACCGCCGGATGGCCTCAATGCGAATATTGGAGCCGATGCTCTGCAGCTTTTTGCGCAGGAAGCCCACATAGACCTCCACATGGTTCTCCACCGCGTTGGAGTCATAGCCCCAAACCTTGGCCAGAATGACCTCCTTGGAGAGGATGCTTCCTCCGGACTGGAGCAGAAAGCGCATGACGTCGAATTCCTTAGCGGAGAGCCGGATGCTCTGTCCGCCGCAGACCAGCATGCAGGAGCTGAGATCCAGGGCGGTGTTGCCCATCACCAGCTCGTCCACCTGGGCCCCCTGCCTGCGCAGCAGGGCGTTGATGCAGGCCAGAAGCTCCCGGATGTCAAAGGGCTTGGTCAGGTAGTAATCTGCTCCGGAGTTCAGACCCTGAATCCGATCCTCCAGCCCGGACCGGGCGGTCAGCATCAGAATCGGCGTGCCGCAGCGTCTGGCCCGCACCGATCGGGCGACCTGGTAGCCGTCCATCCTGGGCATCATCACATCCAGAATCAGCAGGTCATAAATGCCCAGCTCGGCGTATTCCGCCCCTGCCTCTCCGTCATAGACGCATTCCACGGTAAAGCCCTTTGCCTCCAGGAGCTTCTTCAGGGAGTCTGCCAGCAGCTTTTCATCCTCAATGATCAGAATTTTCATACCCATTCCTCCTGTCAGGCAGAGCGTAAATGTTCTCTCTATTATAATATAGGTCTATCCTGAAAGGAAACTGAAAATTGGCGCGGCTTTTTGGGAAAGAGGGCCCCGGCGCTGCACAGGCAGGCGCAACGCCGGGCTCATGTTTTACTCCTGCTCTGGAAACGGGTCAGTCCGTAAAAAGATCACCTGAGGTTGATCTGCCGCTTCCCCGTAAGGGGTTGTGTTGATGTAGATGTCCTCTGCTTTTCGCAATGCGGTACGGAGTATGCAGACAGACGGACGTGCCAGCGGTATACGCTCCAGCGGATCGATCACATCATCTACAGCACCGCAGAGCACGGCGTACATTCTTTTGTAGTCAGCCATACAGCCTTCCTCCTGCGAAAAGTCTATGTATAGCCTATATAGTAGCACGCATAGCCTACAGCGGCAAGCTTTTTCCGATATGCTGAAGAAAAAAGTCTGGGAGGATCGGAATGGATACTGTCACTGTGGTCAGGAACCGGATTTTACAGCTCTGTGCGGAGCGGAACATCAGTATCAACAGGCTGGCGACCATCAGTGCCCTGCCGCCCTCCAGCGTGAAGAATATTCTGTATGGAAAAAGCCAGAATCCAAAGCTGCTGACCATCAAGCTGATCTGTGACGGGCTGGGGATTACGCTGGGCGAATTTTTCTCCACGCCGGAGTTTGACGCACTGGAACAGGAGATCAAGTAAATTCCTGCAATATACTCTGCCGGCAGGGGCGGCTTGCCCCGGAAGAAGCGTCTCGGAGTCCTTTGTGCAAATATGTATCACACCCCTTGCAAACAATGGCAAGGGGTGTGATGTTATTTATGGGCGTCTCAGTTCAGCACAATGGCGTTGACCGCCTCGATCAGATCCACTACCTTGGAGCGGCTGACCAGCGATACCGGCTCGCCATCCACCACGGCAATGCAGTTGGTTCCATCATACCGGTACAGCTGGATCTGTACCTCCGGGAAGTTTTCGTTATCCAGGTGGACGGTGAGACTGATTTCCTCTTTGCCGGTGGGCTGCTCATCGGTAAAGCTGTCCGCGGTCAGATTTTCCAGCGCGCTCTGAAGGTCGGCGCTCTCCAGCGTCTCTTCCCCATACACCAGGGAACGGTCGTCCTCGTCGCCCTCCAGCGTGACGGTGTAATCCTGCTCCTCCAGCGTGATATCAATCTGAGTGATATCTGCAAAGTCGGCGGAGAGCACCTCCTGATGGCGCAGGTCGTTGTAGGATGCGGCCATCAGATTCCGGTAGTCGTCAGCGGAGATCCGGTATACGATCTGGGACGCTCCCACCCGGGCATAGGCGGTGATCTCCCCGTCCTCAGCCGACTCTTCCGATTCCGCGTCGGCTGCCGCTTCTTCCGCGGCAGCCTTCTCCTCCGGGTCCCGGCTGACGGAGAGGATAAAGGTGTCAGAGGCCTCCTCACCCTCCTCGTCCTCATAGGTGTAGTCCATGGTGATTGTCAGATCGGGGTCGTCCAGACCAAAGTCCGCAAGCTCTTCTTCGGTGACATTGTAGCTTGCGTAGTCGGACAGATCCAGATAGCGGAGATTGCGCAGATAGCTGGTCACCCGGGAGCTGTCCAGCGGCGCGGAGGTCTCCTCCAGGGCGGTAAAGTAGACGTCATCCGCGCAATAGGTGTTGGGGCTCTCCTCCTCATAGGTGATGGTGTATGCCTCCTCGCCGGAGAACTGGAGGGAGGTGACGCGGGTGAAGCCGGGGATCTCATCGTTGTCGATCATATCGCTCAGCGTGATCTCAAAGGAATCCATGGGGTCGGTGCTCACCAGATAGGCGTTGCCGTCGCCCACAGAGACGTACCGCTGGGAATCCATCTTGCTGAAATCGCCCAGCTGGATGTCATAGGACTGCTCCTCTGTGGTCAGGTGAATGGTGCAGACGGGATCGTCCAGACCGTACTGGCTGTAATCCTCCACGTCCTCAATGATAAAGGACACGCCGAAGGACTGAAACAGCTCCAGAAGGGAGTTTATTTTCTCCTCATCCACAGGAAATGCCTCATCCTCGTCATAGAGCCAGATCTCATCCCGGTGGAAGGCCAGGGAGACATCCTCGTATTCCCAGGAGAGGGACTGAACGGAATCGCTGTCCAGCTCCAGAATGATCTCGTCGCTGTTTTTGATCTGCTCCTTCCGCTCCTCCAGCTTGGTCACAGCGAAAGCGGCAGCGCTCACGACGACCAGAATGCCAAGCAGCAGATAGATCTTTTTAGACCGTTTCATTTTGCGTGTGCCTCCTCTTCAGAATTACGCAGACACCGATGCCGAAATACACCAGCGGGAAAACGCCGATCATCAACGTCTTGAGCAGGGAGGAAGTGGATGCGCTGATGGTCAGATAGTTGTAGTTCAGAGACTTGCTGCGGATGGCTATGGCCTCGCGCTCGCCCACCAGGGAGGACAGGGCGTTCATTGCCATGTCGCAGTTGGCGCCGGAGGAATAGGCGTTGTACATATCGTTCAGGAAGTAGGAGGAGGAGAACCAGACGATCTGGCCGCCGCTGTAGTCCTCAATGGAGACTGCAACCGCAAAGGGGCCGTCAATATCGCCCTCCTCCTTTTCGTAGCTGGAGAGGCTGTAGCCGTCGATCTTGCTGAAGGCGGTGTCGGAGGTGGACAGCAGCGTTGTCACAGTCCCATAAGCGGAATTGCCGGACACGGTCAGGCCCTGGGAGATGGGCATAATGGGATAATAGTTGGCGTCAATCAGAGAGTCGGTGATGGCGTGGCTGGTCATATCCGGCATCAGCACATAGGGCATCTGGAAGGCATAGTGCGTCCGCTCCTCCTCCACGACGATGCCCTCGCTGGCCTCAACGCCGTAATCCGTGAGCAGGGAGTACAGGTTGTCAAGATTGCTTCCCTCCACCGGCCCGGCAGCGACCCAGAGCTTGCCGCCGGCGGCCACATACTCTGCCAGCATGTCCGCCTCCTCCTCCGAGAGGTCGCTGGAGGGGGCATAGATCAGGATACAGCTGGCATCCTCCGGAATCTCATCCACCGTCAGCAGAGAGAGGGAACTCACTTCCATATTTTCCTTCTCAATCTGCTCAGAGAAGGTGGAGGGCAGCTCCTCCTCGCCATGGCCTTCCAGCACATAGAGCTGAGGCAGCTCGTCGCTGACCACATAGTCGATGGCCGAGGTGATGGCGCCTTCGCCGTCGAAGGAGGTGTTGTAGGAGTAGGAGTACATATTGGTCTCGGTGATATAGATATCGTTATAGCCGATGAAACGGCTCTTGTCGCCGCACTCCACGATCAGGCTGTTGTTCTGCACCGTCTCGTCGGTATACTGCTCGGCAAAGGTGGGGAACACATCTGGGTTCTTTTTCACAACCTCAATGTGGTCGGAGAGACTTTCGTACTTGTCCAGCAGATTTTCAATGACGTCATCCTCTTCACCGGACTGGACCACCCAGTAGATGGTCACATCCTTCTCCAGCGCGTTGACCACCACTTTGGTGTTGCTGGTGATGGAATAGAGCTGGGAGGAGCTGATGTCGAATTTTGTCACCGTAGAGGGCAGGGCGGAGACCAGAATGTTTAGGACAATCAGAATGGCCAGAACGATGGCGGTTATGAACAGAGAATAGGAGCCGCCCTGGAAGGCGATCTGGTTTTTGGGTCTCCCGTCCGCAGGCTTCCATAAGTTTGGCTTTTTCATCAGTTATACCTCCGCTTCTCCAGAGACTGAACAGACAGGAACAGGAAGAAAGCAATCACGGAAAGATAATACGCGATGCCAGTCAGGTCAAAAACGCCGTTGACGAAGACGTAGAAACGCTCAAACAGAGAGAGCTTGTTCATAATGTCCGGCAGAAGTCCCTCAAATGCAGACGAGTCCAGATAGTACCAGACGCCCACGGCGGCAATCAGGACCAGAGAGAGCCCATAGGCCAGGTTCTCATTTTTGGTCAGATGCCGGATGACAGCGCCCAGGATCAGGATGAGCACGCACAGGGCCACCAGAGAGCCGAAGGCGGTGGAGGACACATATTCCGACAGGCTGACGCTGTAGTAGTTGAGCAGGATGGCGGCGATGCCGATGCCGGCTGCGAAGCCCTGGTTGTCCGTCAGGGAGGAGATAAAGACGCCTACGGCGATCAGCGCTGCGCCCAGGACAAAGAAGGCGAGGATGGAGCCGTAAGAGGTCAGCAGATAGACGTCGCCGAACTGGGAGAAGATGAGCGGATACAGGGAGATAATGCACAGCGGAATCAGGTAGACGATCAGCAGCGCCAGATATTTCCCCAGGACCACCTGGGTGGTCGTGATGGGCAGGGAATACAGCAGCTGATCGGTTTTCTGCTTGCGCTCTTCCGCAATCACCCGCATAGTCAGAATCGGCACGATCACCACGAAGATCAGGCAGCCGAAGCTGAGCACATACTCGAAGTTGCTGACTGCGGCCTGAAGGTTATAGAGCATACTGCCGATGCCCACAAAGGCCAGTAGAAATGCGCCGAAAATATAGGCGGTCAGGGAGTGAAAATAGCTCCTCAATTCATGCTTGAGTACTGCGGTCATTGGTCAGTCACCTCATCTTCCATGGCGTTTGATCCCTGCCCCTGTTGGGTGGGCTCCGCACTGGAGTCGGTCAGCTCGATAAAGACGTCCTCCAGATTGGCCTTTTTCAGCGTCATCTCCAGCAGAACCTTCCCCTGGGCGGAAAACGCCAGGAAGATGGCCCGGGAGACGTCATAGATATTGTCATGGTCTGTCTTGACCTGGACGGTCGTAAAGCCGGAGCTATTCTCCGCTGCGCTGACCTCGGTGATATGACTGAGGCTGCTCAGAAGCTGCTCAGCCTCCTCCGCCGGGGCATCCGTGGTGAGCACAATCTCGTTGGGAGACAGCAGCCGCTTTTCCAGATTGCCCGGCTCGTCAAAGGCCACCAGCCTGACGTGGTCGATCATCAGAATCTGGTCGCAGATGGTCTGCACCTCGGAGAGGATATGGGAGCTGAAGATGACGGTGTGGGTCTGGCCCAGTTCCTTGATCAGGTCGCGGATTTCGATGATCTGAATGGGGTCCAGGCCGACTGTGGGCTCGTCCAGGATGATGACCTGGGGATTGCCCAGCAGCGCCTGGGCGATGCCGACCCGCTGCTTATAGCCCTTGGAGAGGGCAGAGATCCGGCGGTTACGCACATCCTGGATCTTTGTCTGGCGGATTACTTCTTCGATCTGCAGATCCAGCTCCGTCCCCCGCAGACCCTTGGCCTCGCCTACAAAACGCAGGTACTCTACCGGGGACTCGTTCATGTACAGCGGGGGCTGCTCCGGGAGATAACCGATCCGCTTCTTCGCCTGGTCGGGCTGCTCCAGAATGTCATAGCCGTCAATACGGACATGGCCGGAGGTGGCGGACAGGCATCCGGTCATAATGTTCATGGTAGTGGATTTTCCCGCGCCGTTCGGCCCCAGAAAACCGTAGACATGCCCCTCGTCGATCTCAAAGGACAGGTCGTTGACCGCCATGAAATCGCCGTAGCATTTGGTCAGGTGTTCAACCGATATCATAGATTGGCCTCCTTGTGTTTCAGCGGCGCCGCCCCAGACGGCGCCTGCCTGGATAGAACATACTATACGTCCCAATGCTGAAACGGCCCTGAAGATCCCGGCAGGACAATTTGAACATTGTGTAAATAGGGCGGAAAGCACCGCTGCGGCCTGTCCGGACATGGACGGGCCGCAGCGGCGTTGTAAATGCGGATTCTGTTTTTCACCGGCTGGAACAGCTAATTTCCCCAGCCGCACACCCTGCCGGCCAGCCCCAGGATGACCTCTGTCTCCTGGGCGGGACAGATGCGCTCCAGGTCGCCCATCCAGTCCTGCAGCACTTTATAGCTGCCATAGATGGCAAAGGCGACCGTGGCGGCCTTTTCCCGTTCGTCCTGAATGCCAGACAGCGCGGTGTCCAGCATCTCTTCGATTTTGGGCAGGGAAAAAAGACGCTCTGCAAAGGTCTCATCAAGATTGTTGCTCATCAGCATGGAGGAGAGCTCCAGATTGTCCTGGATAAACTGCAGGACCAGCGTAACCCGGCTGTGGACGCTCTCCCGGTCCCGCACGTCCGCGTTTTCAATCGTCCTTGCGATCTCGCCGAGGTAATTGTCCGCAATCTCTGCCAGAACGTCATACTGGCTGCCGTAGTGGTTGTAAAAGGTGGTCCGGTTGATTCCGGCGTCCTGGCACAGCTCCCGGATGGAGATCTGGTGAATGCTTTTCTTTTTCAGCAGTCCCAGAAAAGCCCTGTGGACCGACTGCTTGGTTAAGGCGACACGCTGATTTGCTTTCATCCTCTGAATCCCTCTTCACTGACCGGAATACGGCGCTCAACAGTTTTCGCATATCTGTCGGTTGCAAGTTCAACATGTGTTGAGTATGATTGTAAGGTAATTGTAAAGAAGAAAACAGACCTTGTCAAGGAGGACGGAATGGAATATATCTGGTGTTTTCTGGCTGCTCTGGGCGCCGGCGTCGGCACCGGGCTTGCGGGATTGTCCGCAGCGACGGTGATGGTGCCGATTTTGATTGTATTGTGTCCCACCTTTGCCGGGGAGACGGGGGCCTATCACGCCACGGCCATTGCCCTCGCCTCGGATATCCTCGGTTCGGCGTTCACCACGGGCATCTACATCCGGCACAGGAATATTGACCTGAGACGGGGATGGATTATGATGACCTGCATCATTGCCATGTGCATTGCCGGCAGCTTCGCCGCGTTTCAGGTGGGAAATGTGGTGCTGGGCGGCTTTTCGCTGTTTCTCTGCGTGGGTATCGGCATCCGGTTCCTCCTCAAGCCGGACACTCAGCGGGAGGAGACAGTGGCCAGGGGCGCAAAGCTGGACTGGAAGGGCGTTCTGGTCTCTCTGTTTTTCGGCCTGACCATCGGCTTTGGCACCGGCTTTGTGGGCTCGGGGGGCGGCATGATGATGCTGGTCGTCTTTACCGCCTTTCTCGGCATGGACCGGAAGCCGGCGGTGGGCACGAGCACCTTTATAATGACCTTTACGGCGCTGATCGCCTTTGTCAGCCACTCGCTCATTGACCCGACGATTCTTTTGCAGGACTGGCCGATTCTGATTCTCTGCATTGTCACTGAGACAGCCGCCTCTGTTATCTCGGCGCAGTTTGCAAACAAGGTCAATAACCGGACGGTGGGGCTGGTGACCGGCGGGGTGCTGACCGTCCTGGGTATCGCCATGCTGGGAATCAACTTCCGGGAACAGATTGCCTCCTGTACCCTGCTGATGCAGGTCCTCCGCTGCATGGGCTGGTATCTGCTGTTTATCGCCGGAATTGTCATCGTCATTCTGGCGCTCCGGCTGTGCTTTCATCTCCCCAGTGAGGTGTCCCGGAAGCTGCTGCAGTTTCCCGCCATGACCTCGGTCATTTTTATGCTGTATGTGGCGGAGACATGGGTTGCCGGGGTGATCTGTGCCGTCATATTCTGTCTGGCGGTATTCCCCGTCCTCTGTCTGCTGGAGCGCTGGGAGGGCTATGCCAATCTGTTTATCGAGCGCAGGCCGGGGGAGGTAAAGAAGAGCCTGTTTCTCCTCTTCGGCACCCACACCCTGCTGGCGGCCCTGTGCTGGGGCCTGCTGGAACGGCCCTATGTGGCGGTCACGGCGATTCTGGTCTGGGGCGTTGCGGACACGGCCGCCGCCCTGTGGGGAAAGCGGTTTGGGAAGCACCGGATCCGGCTTGCCCATGCGGACCCGCGCAAGACCTGGGAGGGCACCGCCGCCATGGCTGTTACCTCCTTTGTGACAGGAGCGGCAGTCCTGCTGGTGACCAGCCCGCTGCCTGTGTGGAAGTGTCTGCTGTTTGCTCTCCTGTCCGCCCCTGTCTCCGCGGCGGCAGAGCTGTATTCCCATCGCGGAAATGATACCGTCACTGTCCCTTCCGCCGTGGCTGCCGTTCTGGCGCTGCTGTGCGCGTTGTGATTCTGTGAAAAAACGCCGAAACCGGTCAGTCCCGGAGGACTGCATCCGATTTCGGCGTTTTGATCTGTCTATGCCATTTGGTAAAAGAGGACGGCAAAGAGGCCGGAGAGGGCCAGACAACCCAGCCCGATGTGCAGCAGCATCCACTTTGCAGCGGAGCTTCCGGTCTCCTTCTGCTTTGCCTGTTTTTCTGTGCAGTAGGTAAAGTAGTCCTTCCGGTCCTCAAAGCGCTCCTTGCGGAAGGAGAAGAGGCGGACCAGGGTGTAGCCCAAAAACTGAATG
>JBJDXT010000109.1:0-36516 GCA_051866795.1 Candidatus Onthomonas sp.
AGATCAGTCCGGACCTCCTCGTTGAGGCTGCCGTAGACCGTCCGCCACAGCTCCCGGTCGGCGGAGTAGAGAGCGTTGCCCAGGTGGATGTAGCCCATGAGGGCGGAGGAGTACTGAAACTCCACATCGTCGCATTGCAGTCCGGCGATGATGGCCAAAAAGTTGCACTCGTCCTCCTGAGCGATGTTGCGCTGATGGGCCAGCTCATGGAGAATGGTGGCGGGCACCAGAGAGGCGGGGGCGTCTACATTGACCATAGATTCTCCGGTGAAGGGGAAGTAAAAGCCGGTAAAGCCCAGCCGGCTCATCAGCCGGGAGTAAAACATGGGCTTTGCCTGGGCTTCGTCCAGATCCAGAAAGGGAAACTGCTCATACAGACACTGGTACAGGCCGGAGCTGCGGTCAAAGAGGTCGTCGGGGCTGCCCACAAAGAGGCCGGTCTCGTCCCGGGCTACCTGGCCGGAGAGCTCATTGCACTTGCCGGCAAAGGCGGCGGTGAGGGCGTACAGCTCCTGAGGGGTGGTCTCCCGGCCCTCCAGGCCGCTCATCTGGGAAAAGGTGTCCCCATAATAGTTGATACCCCAGGTGACGGTGTAGCCGGAATAGATGATGAGCAGGGCGGAGAGCAGGGCCAGGGCCCGGCGCAGCAGCCGGCGGAGCGGGTGGGCCCTCCGACCCTGGAGCTGGTAGAGCAGACTTCTGCCTACCACCCACAGGGAGCGAATGACAAAGATCAGCAGGGCCAGCACGACGGCGGTCCAGATCACCTCTGCCAGAGAGAAGGGGAGATACGAGCAGAGCCGGGCAATGGTGTGCTTGAACGGCGTGGTAACTTTCTGAATGAGCCCATTCATCAGCGTGCGGTTGTCCCGCAGCAGCCAGAACAGGTCGATGAATGCCAGAGGAAAGACAACGGCCAGCGCCGCCGGGCCGTACAGCTGCCGGAAACCAGGTTTGTCCTTTGGGTGGGTGATCAGGTCATAGATCGTTTTGGGTTGGCGCAGGAGGATCACCTCATTTCTGCCCTTGACAGCGAGGGCTTTCCGTCAGGATACCACTTTTTCTGTCCAAGGGCAAGAGCAGCGGCGGCAGACGGACAGAAAGAGAACAGGGAGCGGCGGCACTGGACAGAAAAAGCTTTGCTCAGCCGTGTAAAAAGTGCAAAATTTTCATTTGCAGCCGGAAAAATCAGGTAAAACCCGGTGTACAACCCTGCAGGTCTGTGCTATCATTTGAAAATGCAGGAATTACTGCATCGACAAAAAAGAGAACGGAGACAAAAAGAAACGGAGGAGAAAATGAAGTTTGACCTGCAAAAAGACGGCAAACGGATCGCTGTCATCTGCCTGGCGGCGCTTCTGAACGCAGTCAATATCAAGACCTTTGTGCGCACGGGCGACCTGTTCCCCGGCGGCGTCAACGGACTGACCCTTCTGATCCAGCGGAGCGCGGCCATGTTCTTTCAGCTGGAGCTGCCCTACACCCCTATCAATCTGCTGCTCAACGCCATCCCGGTGTACATCGGTTTCCGGTTTATCGGAAAGAAGTTCACCCTCTATTCGCTGCTGATGATCGTGACCAGCAGCGTGCTCACCGACCTGATTCCGGCGGGGGTCATCACCTATGATACGCTGCTCATCAGCATTTTCGGCGGCATGATCAATGGCCTGGTGATCAGCCTGTGCCTGATGATGAACGCCACCTCCGGCGGCACCGACTTTATCTCCATCTTCCTCTCCGAACGGAAGGGGACGGACTCCTTTAACCTGATGCTGGGCGTCAATGCGGTGATTCTGTCTGTGGCCGGCCTGCTGTTCGGCTGGGACAAGGCGCTGTACTCCATCATCTTCCAGTACGCCTCCACCCAGGTGCTGCATATGCTCTATAAAAAGTATCAGCGGCAGACCCTGTTCATCGTGACCAATAAGCCAAACGACGTCTGTGAGGCCATCGCCCTGGTTTCCCACCACGGGGCCACCATTCTCAACGGCGAGGGCGCTTATGCCCGACAGCCCAGGAGCCTGATCTACTCAGTGGTCTCCAGCGCCGAGTGCAAGCGGGTGACCAAGCTGGTGAAAAAGGTAGATCCGGAGGCCTTTGTCAACGCCATCCGGACCGATCAGCTCACCGGGCGGTTTTATCAGCGCCGGGAGGAGTAAAAAATACATCAGACGAAGGAGGCTGCCTGTGCGGGGCAGCCTCCTTTTGCGTGCTCCGCTATTTTCCGGCGCTCTGCTGGAGCTGCTTGCGCTTTTCCGATGGTGTACAGCCGTAGGTCTCCCGGAAAAGCTGATTGAACAGCTTCATATTGCGAAAGCCGTGCCGCTCAGCCAGCTCGCTGATGGGGGTGTCGGAAGTGCCCAGCTCCCGGCAGACGGCGGCGGCCCGGATCTGGTTCAGATAGCGCAGATAGCTGGTGCCCATGTTCTTTTTAAACAGCCGGCAGAAATACTCCTTGTTCAGCCCCATGGCGGAGGCGGCATCCTCCAGACTCAGGTCCTCGCCGTGATGCAGCTCCATATAATCCAGGATGGGCTCCAGCCGGGTGATGTCGCTGCGCTGCCGGGAATCCGCCTCCGCAACCAGGGGCTGGGAGAAGTACCGGAACAGCAGCAGTACAATTTCGTAGAGCAGGGACTGAATGCGCAGCAGATATCCCTCCACCTTTTCCGCATAGATTGCAGTCAGCTCATCCATATTGGCCTTTAGTGCCGAAAACGCCGTCGCTTTTTCCTCATCCTCCGGGCTGTATTGCAGAGAAAAGCGGAGCTGGTCAAAGTTGGAGATGTACTTGCACATCTGGGCAGGTAAAATGTGGACGCAGAGATAGGAGACGTCGGGTCCGCACCAGGACTCGTGAATGTCGTAGCTGTCGATCAGACACAGATCGCCGGCCTGAAAGGAGTCCATCTGCCCGCCCCGCGTCACGGATAAGGTCCCTGAAAGCAGATACAGCAGCTCGATGGCCCGGTGCCAATGGGGCGGCATGTGGTCGTTGGAAAGGGTGAGATAGAGCAGTCCAAAGCCATTTTCGTCCAGATCGGAGAGCTGCTGGTGGTAGTAATATTGCACAAAAACACATCCTCAAAAAGATAAAGAATGAAACAATTTTAATTTTAAAGTCAATATTGACGCACAATAAGTCAATTTCATGACTTTTTGAACGTCAAAAAATGGGTTAGCATATAGCCGTCCCGCAGGAGAGCGATTCCCGACCGGGACAAGCAAGTTGTACTGTATGTCCGGAGCAAGGACAGTGAGAACCGCCCTTACGCGAGAAGCGGCGTATCAGACGCCGCGCTGCCGCGTGCCCCCGAGCCATGTATTCTGCGCCCTGCGCACAGGTCGGGAAGAGCGCGCAAATAAGGAGGTATATAACCATGAATCGACTGAAAAAGTTTTGGAAAGACTGCCTGGATGGCTATGCGAAAAACTGCGAGGCAGCCTGGCGGATTGAATACTGGGGAAATCGTTTTTGAGCTCCGGGCCCTTGCAGGCGCCGAGGCGATTCCCGCCCCATTTTTACGATAAAGGAGAACGATACGCGATGAATACACTGAAGAAAATGCTGAAGGACTGTGTGGACGAAATGGTCCGTGTCTATGAGGCGGCTCTGCTCTGTGGAATCCACTGATTTGAACGGAATATCAATCACAGCTTGCTGATTTGGCCGAAGCTCTGCCACTGTGCGGGGCTTCGGCTTTTGCGTTTGGCGGGACTGGGGCTATTATAACATTTTTCACCTGGGTTTTCACCCCGTGTTTCCGAAGAGCAGACGCTTTAGAAAAGGAACCGGTCTCTTTTTCCGCCAAGAGATGATTTTGGGACTTTCTTTTGTTATAATAGAACCCATCTGAAAACGCTGCAGAAAGGGAGGAAGAGGAGATGCTCAAGCTCATTCTCGGCCGGGCCAGAACCGGCAAGACAACCGAGCTGCTCCGCCGGGTGGCCAGGGAGGGCAAACGCCGCCCCCAGGTGATCCTGGTGCCGGAACAGGTCTCCCACGATATGGAGCGGCGGCTGTGCGCCCGGTGCGGTCCGGAGGCCTCCCGCTATGGGGAGATTCTCTCCTTCACCCGTCTGGCCCAGCGGGTCTTTACCCAGGGGGGCGGACTGGCGGTGCCCCAGCTGGACGCCGGAGGCCGGCTGCTGCTCATGAGCCAGGCGGTCTCCGCCGTGGGCGGCAGTCTGAAAATCTACGCCCGCCCCTCCCGAAAGGCGGCCTTTCTGGAACAGCTGCTGGCCACGGCGGACGAGCTGAAGAGCTACTGCGTCCGGCCGGAGGAGCTGCTCGCCGCCGGAGAGGAGCAGGGCGGCGAGCCGGGAGACCGGCTCCACGACCTGGGGCTGATTCTGGGTACCTATCAGGCCCTGACCCGGGAGCGGGCGGCGGACCCCCGGGACCGGCTCACCCGGCTGGCGGAAAAGTTGGGGGACTGCCCCTGGTTCCGGGGAAAGGACGTCTATCTGGACTCCTTCATTGACTTCACCCCCCAGCAGCGGCTGGTGATTGACAAAGCCCTGGAGCAGGCCCATTCGGTGACGGTGGCGCTCACCTGCGACCGGCTGGAGGGAGGAGAGGCGGTGTTTCTTCCCGCCCGGAGGACCGCCCTCAGCCTGCTGGAGCAGGGAAAAGCGGCGGGGGTCTCTGCGGAATACGAGACGTTGACCGGACGCAAAGACGGGGCGGAGCCCTGGCTCTGCCATCTGGAGGAGCATCTCTTCTCCGACGGGGCTCCCTGCTGGGAAGAGGGCCGTGGCCTGGTGCGCTATGTGGGGGAGAGCCCCTACGCCGAGGCGGAGTGGACGGCGGGGGAGATTCTCCGGCTGGTGAAGGAGGTGGGCTGGCACTTCCGGGACATCGCCGTCTCCGCCCGGACCATGGACCGGTACGAGGCGGTGCTGGAGACGGTGTTCCGCCGGTATCAGATCCCCCTCTTCCTGGGCCGGGTGGAGCCGATTCTGGAAAAGCCGGTGCTGACCCTGCTCACCGCCGCACTGGACACGGTGCGCAATCACTACGAATATGAGGACATCTTCCGCTACCTCAAGACCGGTCTTGCCGGTCTGGACTGGGAGGATGTGGATCTGCTGGAAAACTACGTCCTCCGCTGGGACATCCGGGGCAGCCGCTGGACCCGGGCAGAGGACTGGAGCTGGCATCCCCAGGGCTTCGCCCTGCCCTGGCGGGAGGAGGACAAGGCCCTGGTGGCCCGGCTGGACGGCCTGCGCCGGCAGGTGATTGCCCCTCTCCGGAACCTGGAGCAGGTGAAGCGGGGCACCGGGGCGGAGCTGGCCCAGGCGCTCTATCAGTTTTTGGAGGACATTCAGCTCCCCGACCGGCTCACCCAGCGGGCTCAGGCCCTGCGGGAGCAGGGGGAGCTGCAGCAGGCGGAGGAATACCGCCAGCTGTGGCAGATTCTCCTTCAGGCGCTGGAGCAGTGCAACGACCTGCTCGCTGCCCAGCAGATGGAGCTGGAGGAGTTCTCTGACCTCTTCCGGCTGGTACTCAGCCAGTACTCGGTGGGCTCCATCCCGGCGGCGCTGGATCAGGTCGCCGGAGGAGAGGCGCCGCGATTGGCCCACACTGGCTGCAAGGCCCTGTTCCTGCTGGGGGTGGACGACGAGCAGTTCCCCCTGATCTCCCAATCCCCTGGCCTGCTCACCGATGAGGACCGGGCCTTTCTCACCGGACGGGGGCTGGAGTTGGCCCCCTCCGCCGACCACCGGCTGGACCGGGAGCAGACCATCGCCTATGATATTCTCACCCGCCCCAGCCGTCTGCTGGCCATCACCTGTCCCCGGACGGCGGGAGGGAGTGCCCGGCGGCCCGCGGTGGTGTGGAACCGGCTGGGGAGCATGTTCCCCGCCTGTCCCCAGGGCCGGGAGCGGCCGGAGAACCGTCTGCTGGCCCCGCTCCCCGCGTTGGAGCTGGGGGCGGAGCGCCGGGAGGAAGAGATTCTCGCCCGATTGGCAGAGCGGCCCGGCTGGGCCCAAGTGCCCGACCGGGTGGCCCAGGCCCGGGACAGCGTCCGGGGCAGCCTCAGTCCCAGAGGGGTGGAGGCCCTCTATGGCAGAGAGGTGCCCCTCTCCGCCTCCAAGATGGACAAGCTGAAGTCCTGCCACTTCGCCTACTTCCTCCAGTACGGCCTCAGGGCCCAGCCCCGGAAGCCCGCAGGCTTTGACGCCCCGGAGACCGGCACCTTTGTCCACTATGTGCTGGAGCAGGTGCTGCGGGAGGGACAGGCCCGAGGAGGTATCCAGGCGCTGGACGAGGATACCCGCCGGGCGCTGACCGCTCAGGCGATTCAGGAGTATATCGCCACCCAGTTGGGAGGAATGGAGGACCAGACGCCCCGGTTCCGCTACCTCTTCCAGCGGATGCTGAAATCGGTGGAGCTGATTGTGGACAATGTGGTGGAGGAGCTGCAGAGCAGTCAGTTTGTCCCCCTGTCCTTTGAGCTGGGCTTTGGCAAGGGCCAGGAGCTGCCCCCGGTGCAGATTCAGGTGGAGGACATCACCCTCTCCATCTCCGGCTTTGTGGATCGGGTGGACGGCTGGGAGAAGGACGGACGGCTCTATCTCCGGGTGGTGGACTACAAGACGGGGAAAAAGTCCTTCAGCCTCACCGACGTGTGGCACGGCCTGTCTTTACAAATGCTGCTCTATCTCTTCACCCTCCAGGAGCGGGGGAAGGACTACTACGGAAAGCGCACCCTGCCCGCAGGAGTGCTCTATCTCCCCGCCCGGGATATGCTGCTCCCCGGCAGCCGGGAGATGGGGGAGAACCAGCGCCGCCGGGAGGCGGATAAGGCCCTGCGCCGCTCCGGCCTGCTCCTCCGGGACGAGGAGGTGCTCTGGGCCATGGAGCAGTGGGGGGCAGACGGTCCCCGGTTCCTGCCCCTCCGGGTGGGGAAGGGGGGCGCCCTCTCCGGAGACAGCCTGGCCACCGCCGAGCAGTGGGGCAGGTTGGAAAAACGGCTGGAAAACCTGCTCCGGGACATGGGCCGGGAGATCCGCCGGGGCGACATCGACGCCGACCCCTATCTCAAGGGGGGCGGACAGACCGCCTGCGATTTCTGCGATTTTGCCCAGGCTTGCCACTTTGAGGAGGGGAGAGGCGGCGATTGCCGCCGGTATCTCTACTCTGTCCGGGGCAAGGCCTTCTGGGAGCGAAAGGAGGGAGAGCAATGAGCGTACAGTTGACCAGCCAGCAGCAGGCCGCCGTGGACAACCGGGGCGGCGAGCTGCTGGTCTCTGCCGCCGCCGGCTCCGGCAAGACTCGGGTGCTGGTGGAGCGGCTGCTGGACCGGGTGGAGCAGGAGGGGCTGGATGTAGACCAGTTCCTCATCATCACCTTCACCAAGGCCGCCGCCGCCGAGCTGCGGGGCAAGATTTTGCAGGGGCTCAACCAGCGCCTGGCAGAGCGGCCGGAAAACCGGCACCTGCGCCGTCAGCTCACCCTGGTCTACCGGGCCCAGATCTCCACCATCCACGCCCTTTGTACCGCCCTGCTCCGGGAGTTCGGCCATCTGCTGGATTTAGACCCGGATTTCCGCGTAGCCGAGGAGGGAGACGCCGCCCTGCTCCGTCTGGAGACGCTGGAGCGGGTGATGGAGGAAAAATATGAGGATGTGACCCCGGACTCCCCCTTCGGCCAGCTGCTGGACACCATGTCGGCGGGCCGGGACGACCGGAAGCTCAAGGGCATCGTGCTGGACATCCACGGCCGCATTCAGGCCCATCCGGACCCAGGGGAGTGGCTCCGCCGCCAGGGGGAGGCCTTCGACCTCCGGGGCTGCCGGGACGTGGGCAGGACGGTCTGGGGAGAGCAGATTTTCACCCGGGCCCGGGCCCTGGCCAGCTATTGGGATGGCCGGATGCTCCAGGCCCTCAATGAGATGATGGAGGACAAGGAGCTGGAGGCCGCCTATGCCCCCAGCTTCTGCGATACCATGGACAGCATTGAGGCGTTTTTAGGCGCCCTGGACCGGGGCTGGGACAGCGCCCGGGCATTGTGCGAGATCGAGTTTCCCCGGCTGAAGTCCAGCCGGAAGATTCAGGACAAGGCCCTCCAAAACCGGGTGAAGGGAGTGCGGGAGCAGTGCAAAAAGCGGCTGAAGGGCCTGTCTGACCTGCTCTTTGCCTCCAACGACACCATCCTGGAGGATCTGGAACAGGTGCGGCCCAGCGTTCAGGCCCTGCTGGCGCTGGTGGGGGAGCTGGACGAGGCCTATGGGGCGGCCAAGCGCCGCCGCCGTCTGGTGGACTTCAACGATTTGGAGCACCTGACCCTCCGGCTGCTGCGGGACCAGAACGGAGCGCCCACACCCACCGCCCAGCTGCTGCGGGAGCGGTATGCCGAGGTGATGGTGGACGAATATCAGGACACCAACGCCGTCCAGAACGCCATCTTTGACGCCCTCACCCGGGACGGACAAAACCTTTTCCAGGTAGGCGACGTGAAGCAGTCCATCTACCGCTTCCGGCTGGCAGACCCTACTATTTTCCTGAATAAATACCACACCTTCCGTCCTGCCGGTCAGGAGAAGGAGGGCCAGCCCCGGACGCTGGTGCTCAGCCGCAATTTCCGCTCCCGGGCCAGCGTGCTGGAGGGGGTCAACTTTGTCTTTGACCACATTATGTCCCAGGCCTTCGGCGAGCTGGACTACACCGAGGACCAGCGGCTGTATTCCGGCTTTCCCTATCCGGACCACCCGGACGACCGGGTGGAGCTGGACGTGGTGGATCTCTCCCCGCTGGAGCGGCAGGAGGGCCAGCCCAGCATTCCCAAGGACCGGGTGGAGGCGGAGTTTGTGGCCAAACGGGTGGAGAACCTGCTCCGGGAGGGCTTTTCGGTCACCGGGGAGGACGGAGCCTTCCGGCCGGTCCGGCCCGGGGATATCGCCATCCTCTACCGCTCCCCCGGGGCGGTGATGGGCTATCTCACCCAGGCCCTGGATCGCCGCAACATCCCCTGGCAGACCGAGGGGGCGGAGGACTACTTCCACACCACCGAGGTCAGCTGCGCGCTGTCCTTTCTGGAGATCATCGACAACCCCCGGCAGGATATCCCGCTGCTGTCGGTGCTGCGCTCTCCGGTCTACGCTTTTACGCCTGATCAATTGGCCAAGCTCCGGGCGAACTGCCCTCAGGGGGATCTCTACACCTGTCTGGAGCAGGGGGCAAAGGACGGAGATCCGGCCTCTGCCCGGTTCCTGGAGGAGCTGTCCGCCCTGCGCCTCCGGGCGGCGGACACCAACTGCCACCGTCTGCTGTGGCAGCTTTACGACCAGACGGGAATGCTGGCCCTCTTCGGAGCCATGGACGGCGGCCAGCGCCGGCGGGAGCACCTGCTGGCCCTCTACGACTGGGCCAGGAGCTTCGGCGGCGCGGGACGGCAGAGCCTCTTCGACTTTGTCAGCTACCTCCGCCGGCTGGAGCGGCAGGGAGAGCGGCTGCCCACTCTGGGCCGGGGGGCGGGAGATGGCGTGCAGATCATGTCCATCCACCGCTCCAAGGGACTGGAGTTTCCGGTGGTGGTGCTGGCCGGCCTCAACCGGCAGATCAACCGCACCGACGAGCGGGCCCCCGTCCTCTTCCACCCCAAGCTGGGCGTTGGCCCCAAGGGGGTGGATGCGGCGCTGCGGGTGGAGTATCCCACCCTGGCCCGGAAGGCGGTGCAGCTCAAGCTGGAGGAGGAGACCAAGGCGGAGGAGCTGCGGCTGCTGTATGTGGCCATGACCCGGGCAAGGGAGAAGCTGATCATGACCCTCTCCATGTCCGACGCCTGGAAGGAGCTCTCAGCCCTGCTGCCGGAGTCGGGGCCTCACCCGGAGCCTCAGGCCCTCCAGGAGAAGGACAGCGTGGCCAAGTGGCTGCTGCTGCCCGTTCTGGCCCGGACAGACGCCCAGGCCCTCCGCTTTGGGGAGAACAGTCCCCAGCCCATCCCCGCCTCGGGCTGGGACATCCGGCTGGTGTCCGGAACCCTGCCGGAGGCGGGGGAGGAGACCAAGCCTGATGCTGCGGCCGGAGCGCAGACAGAGCAGCGGGACCTGCCTCTGGACTGGCTGGACTGGCGCTATCCCCATCCGGAGCTGGCCCAGCTCCCCTCCAAGGTGACCGCCACCCAGCTCAAGGGCCGGCCCCTGGACGAGGAGGCGGAGGAGGAGACCAGCCGGAAGCCCTATCCGGTGCCCACCTTCCCCAAGCCCCGGTTCCGGCAGGAGACCCAGGGCATCACACCCGCTCAGAAGGGCACCGTGCTCCATTCAGTGATGGAGCTGGTGGACCTCTCCAAAGCGGACACGGTGGAGGGGGTTCGGGCGGAGCTTTCCCGGCTGGTGGCGGGGCAGTGGCTCACCCAGGTTCAGGCGGACAGCGTGGATCCGCGACTGGTGGCCGGTTTCTACGCCTCAGAGCTGGGCCGGGAGGCGGCCAAGGCCCCTGATCTCCGGCGGGAGTTTAAATTTTCCCTGCTGGCTCCGGCAGAGCGGGTCTATCCCCAAGCGGACGAGGGGGAGCAGCTACTGCTCCAGGGCGTGGTGGACTGCCTTTTTACCGGGTCTCAGGGCCTCACCATTGTGGACTTCAAGACGGATCGCCTCGGGCGGTCGGAGCTGGAGGCGCACAGCCGCCAATATCAAAATCAGCTGGACAGCTACACCTGGGCGGTGGAGCAGATCTTCGGCCAGCGGGTGCAGCAGCGGGTGCTCTGGTACTTCCGGCTAGGGGAGGGCTATACGATGCCCGGAAAAAAGTGAAAAAACTGCAGAAAAAGGAGTTGCAATTTGAGCGGGGGTGTGGTATCATAACAACTGCTCTATGGGAATCAGGACATTCCCAACTATATTCGAAGCATCGAAAGAGGTGAACATCATGAAGGCAGGAATCCATCCTGATTATCAGCAGACCACCATCCGCTGCGCTTGTGGTGCAGTCTATCCTACCGGCTCCACCAAGAAGGACATCCGTGTGGAAGTTTGCGCCAAGTGTCACCCCTTTTTCACCGGCAAGCAGAAAATGGTGGATACTGGCGGTCGCGTGAGCCGCTTCAACAAGAAGTTCGGTCTCAAGTAAGCTGCAAAATCACCCGCATCGGATTCCGGTGCGGGTTTTTTGCATTTTTGCCAAATTCAGGCGCACACCGGCGAGAACGGCGGCGCAGTTCAGGAGGAAATTGTCATGTTGGAACAAATCTCTGTCCAGTCTCTCAACCGGAATGTTTTCGATGCCATCGGCAAGCAGTGGATGCTGGTCACCGCCGGTAATCAGGAGGACTGCAACACCATGACCGCCAGCTGGGGCGGTCTGGGGGTCCTGTGGGGCGCCCCTGTGGCCACCGCCTATATCCGCCCCCAGCGGTATACCAAGGAGTTTCTGGACCGGGAGCCCTATTTTACCCTCTCCTTCCTGCCGGAGCAGTACCGTGGGGCGCTGCGCTACTGCGGCAGCCACTCCGGCCGGGATGAGGATAAGTGGGCGGCCAGCGGCCTGACCACCGCCTATACCGAAAATGGCGTTCCCTATGTAGCCCAGGCGGAGCTGGTGCTGGTGTGCAGAAAGCAGTTCTGCCAGCGGATGGACCCGGACTGCATTCTGGACCCTGAGGTGGATGAAAAGTGGTATCCCGCCAAAGACTACCATTACATTTATATTGGAAAAATCGTGGAGGCCTATCAAAATTCCTGATCCGCCTTCCGGGAGGTACGAATGACTGAATTTGATACAATCAAAGAGGGAGAGATCAACCGGGCCATCCTGGTGGGTCTCAACGCAAAGCGCCAGAGCGTGGGAGAGACGGTCACCGAGGCCAGCATGCAGGAGCTGGAGGCCTTGCTGGAGACAGCAGGGGGCACCTGCGTGGGCAGCATGATCCAGAACCGGGAGACGCCGGACCCGGGCAGCTTTATCGGTGAGGGCAAGGCCCTGGAGCTGAAAGAGCTGGTCAAGACCCTGGAGGCGGATCTGGTGATCTTTGATAACGCCCTCTCTCCCACCCAGGTGCGGGTGCTCACCGAGCTCACCGGCGTCCAGGTCATGGACCGGGCGGGCCTGATTCTGGACATCTTCGCCAAGCGGGCCAAGACGAAAGAGGGCCGCCTCCAGGTGGAGCTGGCCCAGTACAAGTATATCCTCCCCCGGCTCACCGGCATGTGGGGCCATCTGGTGCGGCAGACCGCTGCCGGCGGCAAGTCCCCCATCGGTACCCGTGGCCCCGGCGAGACCCAGCTGGAGACCGACCGGCGGCATATCCGCCGTAAGATCACCCGGCTGGAGGAGGACCTGAAAGAGGTCCGCCGCATCCGGGCGGTCCAGCGGGAGCGCCGGGAGAAGAACGAGGTGCCGGTGGTGGCCATCGTGGGCTATACGAATGCTGGCAAATCCACTCTGCTCAACCAGCTCACCGACGCGGGAATTCCCGCCAACAACCGGCTGTTTGACACGCTGGACACCACCACCCGGACGCTGGAGATCTCGGACACCCTGACTGTGCTGCTCTCCGACACGGTGGGCTTTATCCACAAGCTGCCCCACCATCTGGTGGAGGCCTTCAAGGCCACATTGGAGGAGCTGCAGTACGCCGATCTGCTGCTCCACGTCATCGACGCCTCCCGGGAGGACTGGCGGGACCAAGCCCAGGTGGTGGATGACCTGATCCGCCAGCTGGGGGCGGAGCAGACCCCCTGCATCCGGGTGTTTAACAAGTGTGACCTCTGTCCGGAGGAGATTCTGCCCCACGGGGAGGACATTGTGGCTATCTCCGCCAAGACCGGCCAGGGGGTGGATCAGCTGCTCCGGGCCATCGGCAAGCTGCTGGACAACGGCGTCCGCCGGGTGGAGCTGCGCATCCCCTACGACAAGGGCGGACTGGTGGATCAGCTCTACCGGGAGGCCAAGGTGGAGCAGGTGGAGTACGCCGACACCATCCAGGTCACCGCCCTCTGTACGCCCCGGGTGCTGGGCCAGGTGCGGCAGTACGTCTACCCGCCTTTGCCGGAGCGGAAAGAGGACTGGGAGGTGTGACCGTGGAGGAGTACTATATCCCCACACGGGACAGCGAGACCGAGTTCGTGGAAAAGCGCTCCCGCTTTATCGGCCATGTGGCCCATGTCACCTCCGAAGAACAGGCCCGGGCCTTTGTCCAGGCGATGAAAAAGCGGTACCACGATGCCAGACATAATTGCTGGTGTTATGTCATCCGAGAAGAGGGAGTTGTCCGCTACTCCGACGACGGAGAGCCCCAGGGCACGGCGGGGCAGCCCATGCTGAACGTATTCCAGAAGGAGCAGATCACCGATATGGTCTGCGTGGTCACCCGGTATTTCGGGGGCATCCTGCTGGGGGCCGGGGGGCTGGTGCGAGCCTATACCCGCTCCGCCAAGGACGCATTGGACGCCGCCGGAGTCTCGGTGGTGCGCCGGTGGGTGGAGCTGTCCATCCCCTGCGGCTACAATCTCTTTGCCCGCATCCAGCAGGAGGTGGAGAGCGCCCAGGGGGTGGTCACCGACACGGAATACGGCGCCGATGTGACGGTCAGGGCGCTGCTGCCGGAGGAGGGGGCGGAGGATTTTGCCGCCCATATCGTGGATATCACCGCCGGCTCTGTCCAGCCTGTTGTCACCGGGGAGGCCAGAAAGGCTGTCCCCATCCGCTGAAAATTTGAGGAGTAAGCAAAGCCATGAAATGGAAACCCTATTTTCACCACGCAAAATACTACGAGACGGATCAGATGGCCATCGTCCATCACTCCAACTATATCCGCTGGTTTGAAGAAGCCCGGATCGACTGGCTGGAGCAGGTGGGCATCCCCTACGACGCCATGGAGGCCCGGGGAGTGATTATCCCGGTGATCGGCGTCTCGGCGGAGTATAAGACCATGACCCGCTTTAAGGAGACGGTGCGCATTGAGCTCCGGCTGGAGCAGTATAACGGCGTCCGGTTCTCAGTGCGCTACTGGGTGTATAATGACGCCACCGACGAGCTGCGCTGCACCGGCACCAGCCAGCACTGCTTTATCGACCGGGACTATAAGCCCATTGTGCTGAAGAAGGCGGCGCCGGACTATGACGCCATCTTCCGGGCGGCGCTGCGCGCGTCACAGGAACAGCCGAAAGCATAATCCAATGCCCGCAGGAGACCTCCGCTCCTGCGGGAAAATTTTTTCTCCCCTCCCGTATCAAATCTCGCCTCTGCCCGGTCTTATCAATAGAAACCAGAGAGAAAGGGGGCCTGCCCCGTGAGAGAGGACGAATTTACCGCCCGGCTGGAGCTGCTCAAGCCCCGGCTGTATCGGACCGCCCTGCTCTATTTCGGCAGCGAGAGCAAGGCGGTGGACGTGGTAGACGAGGCGGTGTACCGGGCCTGGTGCAGGCGAAAGCAGCTCCGGGCGCCCGCCGCCTTTGAAAGTTGGCTCACCCGCATCCTGATCAATGTATGCCATGACGAGCAGCGGCGGCAGAGCCGCTTCCGGCCCCTGGAGGAGCTGCCCGAGCAGCCGGTGGAGTATTATGACAACCTGCCCCTCAAGGAGGCGGTGGGCAAGCTGCCGGAACAACTGAAAGAGGTGGTCATTCTCCGGTATTTTGCAGGATATACCCAGGAGGAGACGGCGAAAATCCTGAACCTGCCCCGAACCACGGTGCTGTCCTATCAGCGGCGGGCGCTGGCCCTGCTGCGGCTGGAGCTGGGAGAGGAGGTATCCCCATGAACCGTATGGAAGAGTATCAGGCACTGCTGAATGAGCTGGAGCGGCCAGTGCCCCAGCTGGAGCATACTTTGGACCGGGCGAAAGCCCGGCGCAGAAGGGGAGCGATCCTCAGACCTCTGGCCGGGCTGGCCACAGCGGCGGCCGCCTTTGTGCTGTTGGTGAACTGCTGCGCCCCGGTGGCCTATGCCTGCGCACAGGTGCCCATTCTGCGGGAGCTGGCGGAGCTGCTGCGGTTCAACCAGTCTCTGTCCGCCGCTCTGGAACACGACTACGGGCAGATGATCGGCCAGGAGCAGACGGAAAACGGCATTACCGCCCGGGTGGAGTACCTCATTGTGGATCAAAAACAGGTGAATGTGTTCTACTCTGTGACCGGTCAGGAGGGGGACGCCTTCCAGGTCATCCCGGAGATTGAGGGAATCGGGGAGGAGCTGCACGGCTACTTTCTGGGCTCTTATCCCAGTACCGACAGCTGGGAGCTGAAATGCGCCACGGTGAACTTTATGGAGGGTACTGTCCCGGACCAGTTCCGGCTGCTGCTGGAGGTGCGGGAGCGCACAGACCCGGCGGAGGACGAGCCCCTGGTGGCCAGTGTGGGCGATGGGGCGGAAGAGGAGGAGGGCCCTCTGCTGGCCTCCTTTGCCTTTGAATTGCAGTTTGACCCCAACGACACCGTCCAGGGCAGGCTGCTCACCCTGAATCAGCCTCTGGAGCTGGACGGCCAGTCCTTCACCCTGGACCGGATTGAGATCTACCCCACCTCCATCCGATTCCACCTGACCGACGACCCGGAGAACACCGCCTGGCTGGTGGGGCTGGACTATTACCTGGAGACGGCGGAGGGGGAGCGGCTGGACGCCGGGAGCAACGGCATCTCCGCCTCCGGCAATCCCGACAATCCCATGATGGACACCTACTACGCCGAGAGCAGCTATTTCTATGACACGGAGGAGCTGCACATCGTCATCACCGGGGCGGAATTTCTGGACAAGAGCCAGGAGCGGGTCACCATTGACCTGACAGAGCAGACGGTTGAGCCGGAGCTGCCCCTGGGGGCGGAGCTGACCGATGTGCGGCGGCAGGGAGATCAGATCACCCTGGAGTTCACCAAGCCAGTGGATAACCGCGCCCTGTTTGGCAGCTGCTTCTGGACGCCGGAGGGGGAGCAGACGGTGATTTACGGCTTTACCACTTACTATTATTACGAGGGGGATGACCACGCCCCCGGCGCCTTTGAGACGCTGACCATTGAGGACTATCCCTATGACCAGATCATTCTGGAGCCCCGTTTTTCCCAGCTCTGGGAGAGCGGGGAGCCAGTGGAGTTGACGATTCCTGTCCGATGACCAAATGCTGCCCTTTGACCGCCCTGCCTGCCCTGCTTCTGAGGCCGGCAGGGCGGTTTTTGTGAAAAAGGCCAAATTCTTCTCCCGGTTCCGGTCAGAATTGTCCAGACCGGCGTCCTGAGAGCCATTGACAAAAAAGCCCTGACAGGTATAATAATCAGGACAACTGTCAAGACACATTATCAGACAGAAGGAGAAGAGTGTATGAGCGCATTGAAAGCATTCCTTCAGCGGAAAAATATCGAGATTTCCGCCAAGCGTTACGGCATCGACGCCCTGTCCGCCATGGCCCAGGGCCTGTTTGCCTCCCTGCTCATCGGCACGATTATCAATACCATCGGCCAGCAGACCGGCCTGGACTATCTCTGTGAGATGGGCGGCTATGCCACAGCGATGGCCGGCCCCGCCATGGCGGTGGCCATCGGCTTTGCTCTGGGGGCGCCTCCCCTGGTGCTGTTTTCCCTGATCGCTGTGGGCAACGCCGCCAACACCCTGGGCGGCGCAGGCGGCCCTCTGGCAGTCCTTATTATTGCAATTATCGCCACGGAATGCGGCAAGGCAGTCTCCAAGGAGACCAAGGTGGATATTCTGGTGACTCCTGCTGTCACCATCGCTGTGGGCGTGATGCTCTCCTCTCTGTGCGCCCCGGCCATCGGCGCCGCCGCCTCCTGGCTGGGCTCTGTGATCATGTGGGCCACCGATCTCCAGCCCTTCTTTATGGGCATTGTGGTCTCGGTACTGGTAGGCGTGGCGCTGACCCTGCCCATCTCCTCCGCTGCCATCTGCGCCGCCCTGGGCCTGACCGGTCTGGCCGGCGGCGCCGCCGTGGCGGGCTGCTGCGCCCAGATGGTGGGCTTTGCCGTCCTGAGCTTCCGGGAGAACCGCTGGGGCGGACTGGTGAGCCAGGGCCTGGGCACCTCCATGCTGCAGATGGGCAACATTGTCCGCAATCCCCGGATCTGGATTCCCCCCACGCTGGCCTCTGCCATCACCGGCCCCATCGCCACCTGCATCTTCAAGCTGCAGATGAACGGCCCTGCCGTCTCCTCCGGCATGGGCACCTGCGGCCTGGTGGGCCAGATCGGCGTCTATACCGGCTGGGTCAACGATGTGGCCTCCGGCGCCAAAGCGGCCATCACCGCCATGGACTGGGTGGGGCTCATCCTCATCTGCTTTGTCCTCCCCGGCGTCCTCTCCTGGGCCATCGGCCTTGCCTGCCGGAAGGCGGGGTGGATCAAAGACGGAGATCTGAAACTGGACTGATAGTACATATGGAGCGAACATCCCCATCGACGCTGGTCGGTGGGGATGTCGTCATTTCTCCGGCTGCTCCATAAAGCGAATCCCCAGGTTTTCCACCTGAATTAGGCCACGAAGTGCTCGTTTCTCCGCATATTGCAGCAGTTCATAGGCATTGCTGGCCGGATGCCAGACACAAGCGATCAGATATTGAGCACAGTCTACCGCAGAGTGATTTGCACGCACAATAGCCAGCCGCTTCGGAACAGACTCCATTCCGGGAGGATAGAAACTGTCGTCAAACCCATCTGGTAAAACAACCTGATGTTTTGTCGGATAGTAGGGCAGCAGCAGAGTCAACGAGATACCTTGGTACCGCGCTTTTGCGTCTATCACAGCCCGGGCAGCCAGACGGTCAAAGCTTCCATAGCGGCCTACCATAAATTCAGTTACACCGTGTGCGGCAATAAGATGCTCTATGGCTTGGTATAGAGCTGGTTTAATTGACTCGGCAGTATCACGGTGCCCGATAAAGAAACAGATTCCAGCCATAAGAGTGCCCTCCTAAACCTCAACTTATGTTATAACATAAATTATAACATATTTACGGTTTCACTTTTAGCACAAAATAGGCTAAAAGGGGGCGGCTCATATGGAAGAGGATCATCTGATTATTAGACCGAAGCGGCCAAAGGGCGAGGACGGCTATAAGATTTTTTCAGTTCGCATTAAAGAGGAAACGGTAAGCAGACTGGATGAGATTTCGGTACAAACAGGCAGGAGCCGTAATGAATTGATCGGAATATTTCTGGACTATGCCATTGAACGCTGTAGGGTGGAAAAGTAATCCGCCGGCAATCCAATGGTAAATCCTTTTAGGCCGCAATGGCACAAAAGGACTTGATCTTTAGCAAAAAGGCCGCTGCGGTTTGCAGCGGCCTTTTGCGTGTCAGTCCGATTCAGTTTTTCAGGCTGTGCAGCGGCGCGGGAATCCGCCCGCCCCGGGCGATGAAGTCCTCGGCGGAGCCGGTATGTACCGGCATCACCGGCGCGGAGCCCAGCAGGCCGCCCATCTCCACCATGTCCCCCACCTGCTTGCCGGGGGCGGGGATGATGCGCACGGCGGTGGTCTTGTTGTTCACCATGCCGATGGCCGCCTCGTCGGCGATGATGGCCGAGATGGTGGCGGCAGTGGTGTCTCCGGGGACGGCGATCATGTCCAGGCCCACCGAGCAGACGCAGGTCATGGCCTCCAGCTTGTCCAGGGTGAGCGCTCCGGATTTTGCGGCGGCGATCATGCCCTCGTCCTCAGAGACCGGGATAAAGGCGCCGGAGAGGCCGCCCACATGGCTGGACGCCATGACGCCGCCCTTCTTGACCGCGTCGTTTAAGAGGGCCAGCGCGGCGGTGGTGCCGTGGGTGCCGCAGACCTCCAGACCCATCTCCTCCAGAATCCGGGCCACGGAGTCGCCCACGGCGGGGGTGGGAGCCAGGGACAGGTCCACAATGCCGAAGGGGGTGTCCAGCCGCTGGCTGGCCTCCCGGGCCACCAGCTGGCCCATGCGGGTGATGCGGAAGGCGGTCCTTTTCACCGTCTCGGCCACTACGTCAAAGGGCTGGCCTTTCACCGACTGGAGGGCGTGATAGACCACGCCGGGGCCGGAGACGCCCACGTTGATGACGCTCTCCGCCTCGCCCACGCCGTGGAAGGCGCCGGCCATAAAGGGGTTGTCCTCCACCGCGTTGCAGAACACCACCAGCTTGGCGCAGCCAAAGCCGGCCTGATCGGCGGTGCGCTGAGCGGTCTTTTTCACCACCTCGCCCATGTACCGGACGGCGTCCATATTGATGCCCGCCCGGGTGGAGCCCACGTTCACCGAGGAACAGACGAAGTCGGTGGTGGCCAGAGCCTCAGGGATGGCGTTCATCAGCTTTTTGTCCGCGTCAGTCAGGCCCTTTTGCACCAGGGCGGAGTAGCCGCCGATAAAGTTGACGCCGCAGGTCTTGGCCGCCCGGTCCAGCGCCTTGGCGAAGGGGACGTAGTCAGAGGTCTCGCACCCCGCCGCCACCAGGGCGATGGGGGTCACCGAGATCCGCTTGTTGACAATGGGAATGCCGAACTCCGCCTCAATGGCCTCGCCGGTGGGCACCAGCCGCTCCGCCTTCCGGCAGATCTTGTCGTAGATTTTTCGGCAGCAGGCCTCCGGGTCCGGGTCGGCGCAGGAGAGGAGGGAGATGCCCATGGTAATTGTCCGAATGTCCAGATGCTGCTGGTCAATCATCTGGATGGTCTGCATGATTTCGTTTCTGCTCAGCATGGCAAACCTCAGATTCTGTGCATGGCGTTGAAGATATCTTCCCGCTGGACGTGGATGGAGAGGCCCAGGCCTTTGCCCTCCTCCTGGAGGAACTGGGCCAGCTGGGCAAAGGGCTGCTCAGCGGCGGTGGTGTCCACCATCATAATCATGGTGAAGTAGTCCTGCATGACGGTCTGGCTGATATCCAGCACATTGATCTGATTCTTGGCCAGCAGGGCGCAGACATCAGCGATGATGCCCACCCGGTCCTGACCGACGACGGTGACGATAGCGCGCATGAGATTCAAACCTTTCTCTTTTGGATTATGGGAGTGCAGCGATATTCGGTGGGCACACAATGTGCGCCCCTACGGAATGTCCTGATGCCGTTTTGTGCCTATCCCTGCAGCTCATCCAGTGTCAGCTGGAAGCTGGGGAGATAGTGGATAATAAAATATTGCAGGGCGGGCAGGGGATTTTTGGTCAGAGCGGCATAGGTCTGCTCCTTGGCCAGCTTGAACTCGTTGTTGCCCGCCTTCAGCTCCTCCACGCATTTCAGATAGGCGGAGAGCTTGTCCGCCGCCTTGACCAGGGCGGCCACCTCCGGGTCCTCCGGCTGGAGCAGGGCGGCATACTCCCCCCGCAGCTCCTCCGGCAGCATATGAAGCAGACGCTCCGCCGCCATGTCCTCCACTTCCTGATAAGAGGCGCGAAGGGTGGAATTGTAATACTTGATGGGGGTGGGCATATCGCCGGTGATGATCTCGGTGGCGTCGTGATAGAGGGCGGCCAGCGCCACCTGGCCCGGGTCCACATGGCCGTCAAAATAGTGGTTGTGGATCACTGCCAGGGCGTGGGCCAGCACGGCCACCATATGGGAGTGCTCCTGGATATTCTCCGGGTCGGTGTTTCGCATCAGCGCCCAACGGTCGATGTACCGCATCCGGGCGATGAGGGCGAAAAAGGCGTGGTCGTTGGCCATGGCTCAGGCTTCCTCCGCCACCAGGAATTTCTGGCACTTCTGGGTGAACTCCTCCACCTCTTCAGGGGTGCCGTGGATGACGATCTCCACCGGGACGGAGAGATCGATGGAGAACAGGCCCAGAATGGACTTGGCGTCCACGACATAGCGTCCGGAACAGACGTCGATTTCACAGGGCATCAGGCTGGCCAGACTGGCAAAATCCTTGGCCTTGTCAATGGAATTCAGATTGGCCCAAAGTTGTTTTCTCATAGCATAAATTCCTCTCTGGGGTGTACAGAACCCCTGAAATTCGATATAATAATGTCTGCCGAATCAACCGCAAAGCGGTTGATTCGCGCGGCAAATGCCGCGCAATGCTATGCAAGTGGCTGTTTTCAGCCGCTTGCATAGCATTCAGCCATTGTTATACTGCGTATTTCCACGGAAGCATTTCAATGCTTCCGTGGAATGTGCAAAGAATTTGGGCCATTAAGCTCCAAATCTTTGCACATGAACAATGCCCATGGCTTTGTTCAATACGCATTATAATACTATCTCAGACAATTATAGCGTGCCCAGCGGCAGGAACGCAAGGGAGAGAGTACCAAAATTATGCGCTTTGCCATCTATACCCTTGGCTGTAAAGTCAATCAATACGAAAGTCAGGCCATGCAGTCCATCCTGGAGGGCCAGGGACATACCCTGGTTCCCTTTGAGGAGCAGGCGGACCTCTATCTGATCAACACCTGTTCGGTCACCGCAGTCAGCGACAAAAAGTCCCGTCAGGTGATCCGCCGGGCCCGGCGGAGCAATCCGGAGGCGGTGATCGCCGTCTGCGGCTGCTACGCCCAGGCGGAGCCGGAGCAGGTAGCCGCCCTGGGGGTGGACCTGGTATCCGGTACCGGCGACCGGCTGGCCTTTCTGGAACGGGTTCAACAGGAGGTGCGCCGCCATCAACCCCTGGTGGAGGTGGATGACGCCCTGCGCAGAACCGGCTTTGAGGTGCTGCCTGCCGGCGGGCTGGAGGGCCGGACCCGGGCCATGCTCAAGGTGCAGGACGGCTGCCGCAACTTCTGCACCTACTGTATTATTCCCTATACCCGGGGCGCCCTGCGCTCCGAACCCCTGGAGACGGCGGTGGAGCAGGCCAGGGCGCTGGCGGAGCAGGGATACCGGGAGATTGTGCTCACCGGAATCGAGATCTCCTCCTGGGGCGTGGAGTGGAAAGATGGCTCCGGCCTCATCGATCTCATTGAGGCGCTGTGCCGGGCGGTGCCGGAGCTGCGCATCCGGCTGGGCAGTCTGGAGCCCCGGACAATTACGGAGGACTTCTGCCGCCGGGCCAGCTTGCTGCCCAACCTCTGCCCCCATTTCCACCTGTCTCTCCAGTCCGGCTGCGACGAGACGCTGAAGCGGATGCACCGGCGGTACGACACTGCCCGCTTCCTGGAGTCCTGCCGGCTGCTGCGGCAGTATTTTGACCGGCCGGCCATCACCACCGACCTGATTGTGGGCTTCCCCGGGGAGACGGAGGCGGAGTTCGAGGCGACACTGGCCTTTCTGGAACAGGCCAATTTCTCCTCCATGCACATTTTCCCCTACTCCAGGCGTCCCGGCACTCCGGCGGCCAAGATGCCGGATCAGGTGCCCAACGCCCTCAAGGAGGAACGGGCTCACCGAGCGGCTGAGGTGGCCCGGCAGATGGAGCAGGCCTATCTCGCCTCTTGGGTGGGAGAGACGCTGCCCGTCCTGCTGGAGGAGGAGAAGGAAGGCCTCTGGCGGGGGCACGCCCCCAACTATGTGGAGGTGCGGGTCCGGGCGGAGGGCTGTTGGCACAATGTGTTGGTTCCGGTGCGGATTACCGGTGCAGAGCAGGGACGGCTGGCCGGAACCATAGAGCCGGCATAAGCAGTTTTTCCGTGTGTGGGAGGGGCAGAGAGGGCTGGCTCTCCCACTTTTTTCAGCTCAGGAGCGGAGGCTGGAAACGGTTGACAAATACACTTTATCTGATAAAATAGGAAAAGAATGACGGATAAAAGATGGGGAATTTGGCTGACAGGGGGGAATACTGTGCAACAAATTGTGATTTGTGACGATAATCCGGAGGTGCTGCTCTCCATAACCAGAATGGTGGACGGGTTATGGACGAAAGAGCACCGGACCACCGGCCTGTTCAGCTGGGAGGCGCTGGAGCGGTACCTCACTGTGGAAGCCCCGGGCCAGGTGGATATTCTGCTGCTGGATATTGAGCTGGATGGGCGCAATGGAATCAAGCTGGCCCAACAGCTGCAGGAGCGGTGGCCCCGGATCAGGGTGATCTATATCACCGGCCATATCGAATACTGTGAGGAGATTTTTCAGGGCAGTCCCACCGCTTTCCTGATCAAGCCGGTGAAGCCAGACAAGCTGCGCTTCGCGCTGGAAAAGGCTACCAGGGAGCTGGAGGAAGGGGAAGAACAATCTGTGGTGCTGCTGGACCGGACGCGCGGCGGCGTACATATCCCCCTCCGGCAGCTGGAATATGCAGAGAGTACAGGGCGAATGGTGCGCATCTGGGCAGGCGATCAGACGGTGGAGTGCGCGCTCCGGCTGGATGAGCTGCAGCTGCAGCTCCCCAGCCAGTTTGTCCGCTGCCATCAGAGTTATTTGGTCAATCTGGCATTTGTGCAAAAGATGGAGAAGGGCAAGCTGCAGATGCAGAACGGTGTGGCAATTCCAGTCAGCCGCACCCGTATGAAGGAGACGCGGGAGCACCTGGTGGCGTTTGCGCGGGAGCGTCTATGAAGCTCTTTGGCATCCAATGGTTTGTATACCTCCTGCAGGAGGTGGGTTACAGCCTGTATCTTGTACAAATCGGCCGGCTGAGATATCCACGCTGGGCAGTGTTTCTGGGCTCTATGTTCTTTCAGACACTGATTATGTCGCTGTGTCTGCCGAATTATAACCAGCTGGTCTGGCTCCGGCCGCTGCTCTATTATTCCGTTCATTTTCTGACCCTTTGGCTCGCTTCAGAGGAAACCCTTCGCCGGAAATGGGGCTATTTTGCCATTTTGCTTTTGGCGTCTATGCTGGCGGATCTGCTGAGCGGGGTTTTGGGCATCTATGGCATGGGAAGACCGGCGTCTGAACTGCTTTCGGCAGGAGAGAGCACGGGGCGTATCATTGGGTGCAGCATGTATCCCATCAACTTTACGGCCATTTCCGCCGTCTGCCTGGCCTTCTATCAGTCTATGGAGCGCTCCCTGCGGCGCAAAATGATTTTTCTGCTGGTGCTGCTGGCAGCCTCCCAGAATCTGCTGCTCATCGGGATTGGACGGTTCAACCTGGAGCAAGCCGGGGATAGTATTATCTGGTACGTCCTGATCTGCGGCGCAGTCTCCATTTTGAGCCAATATTATGTTTACCAAACGATTCAGAGCTCAGTCCGGGCGGTGCAGAGCCAGATGGAGCTGGAGCAGCTGAAGCTCCAGCGGGATCTGGATTACCGGTACTACCGTCTGGCCCAGGAGAGTGCGGCAGAGCTGTCCACCTTCCGCCATGACTTTAAAAATCAGCTCCAGGTGGCCTATGCCCTGGCCAAGCGGGAGCCGGAGCAGGCGGCCAGCCTGTTGGGCGAGCTGGAGGAGCGGCTGAACGCCATCCGCCCGCTGCGGTACTGCGCCAATCCCATTGTCAACACTGTGCTGACCGTGAAGGCCGCCCAGGCGGAGGAGCAGGGAATTGGCTTCACCGCGCAGGCGGCGGTAGAGGACTGGAGCATGGAGGAGATCGATCTCTCCAGCCTGTTTTCCAACCTGCTGGACAACGCCATCGAGGGCTGCCGGCGCAGCGGGGCGAAGCAACCGACGCTTGAGGTCAAGGCAGGAACGCGGCAGGGCTATTATATCGTCCGGGTGACCAACACCTGCGGGCCGGATATCCAGCTCAATGGCACCAGTAAGGAGGACAAACAGGGCCATGGCCTGGGGCTGAGCATTCTGCAGGAGATTGCCCGAAAATACGGGGGCGAATTTCGTACCCGGACGGAGAACGGCGTCTTTCTGGCAGAGATTGTCATGGAGGCGGCGTAAGTTCGGAGGAGGAGAGTGGATGTGAGCGGCGAGAACCTGGCTTACTTAACCTACTGCCTTCAGGCGTTTTGTTTTGGTCTGTTCCTGATCAACGCAGGGAAACTGAAATATCATAAGACAGTCGTATTGTGTCTGTATGTGCTGGGTATGCTTCTGATTCAATGCTTGTTCTGGAGCAAATGGGTGGAGCTGCAGCAGCTGCGCACCGTCTGCTATTATCTCTTCCTGTTTTTGAGCATCTGGATCATGCTGGATGAACCGCCGAAACGCAGGCTTTTCATTTTCGCTGTCTTTTTTATCATTATACTGCTTACGGATACGTTGGGAACCATTCTCTGCATGGTCTGCTGGGGCTTAACCTTTACAGAACTGTATTACCGGGTTGGGAGCTATTATCAGCAGATTTTATGCAGCGCCAGCTTCCCGAGCTATTTTATGCCCTTTGCGACTGCGGCGATGGTCTATCTGAATCATCTGGAACGGCCGGTCCGGCGCAAGGTGCTGCTGCTTTCCATGCTGCTGGCGGTGTCGCAGACCATGCTGCTCATCGGCATTGGTATTTACAACTGGGATGGCGTGCAGGATAGTATGGTACTCTATGTCATCGTATGCGAGGCTGTGGCCACGCTGAGCCAATATTATGTCTACCAAACGATTCAGAGCTCAGTCCGGGCGGTGCAGAGCCAGATGGAGCTGGAGCAGCTGAAGCTCCAGCGGGATCTGGATTACCGGTACTACCGTCTGGCCCAGGAGAGTGCGGCAGAGCTGTCCACCTTCCGCCATGACTTTAAAAATCAGCTCCAGGTGGCCTATGCCCTGGCCAAGCGGGAGCCGGAGCAGGCGGCCAGCCTGTTGGGCGAGCTGGAGGAGCGGCTGAACGCCATCCGCCCGCTGCGGTACTGCGCCAATCCCATTGTCAACACTGTGCTGACCGTGAAGGCCGCCCAGGCGGAGGAGCAGGGAATTGGCTTCACCGCGCAGGCGGCGGTGGATGACTGGAGCCTGGAGGAGATTGACCTGTCCAGCCTGTTTTCCAATCTGCTGGACAACGCCATTGAGGGCTGCCGGCGCAGCGGGGCGAAGCATCCCTCCATTCAGGTAAAGGCGGCGGAACGGAAGGGCTTTTATCTGGTCAGAGTGACCAACACCTGTGAAGAGGATGTCCAGACGGGGAGCACCAGCAAACAGGACAAGCAGGGCCATGGCCTGGGGCTGAGCATCCTGCGCAGCATTGCCCAGAAATACTGTGGTGAGCTGCGCACCAGTGTGGAGAATGGTGTTTTTACAGCGGAGATCGTAATGGAAGCGTGTCCGCAGTGACTGCATGAAAATAGAGCAGACGGGAGACAGAACAGTACGCTCTGTCTCCCGTTTTTTGCTTGTATCGACTTGACTACGCCTCCGGCATGGGCTTGCCCAGCCTTTTGTACATGGTCTTTTTCACCGCCCGGAGGATATTCTCGTAGCCGGTGCAGCGGCACAGGTGGCCGGAGAGGGCCTTGCGCAGCTGGTCGTCGGTGTACTCTTTTCCACTCTCCAGAATCTCCACGGCGGTCATGATAAAGCCGGGGGTGCAAAAGCCGCACTGGACGGCGGCCTCGTCCACAAAGGCCTGCTGGATGTCGGACAGCTCCCCGTTGGGGCCCAGCAGGCTCTCCAGGGTGCGGATGTTCTTCCCGTCCGCCCAGACGGCCAGGTAGATGCAGGAGTTGTAGCACCGGCCGTCAATGATGACGTTGCAGGCGCCGCACTCGCCCACCTCGCAGCCCTTTTTTACGGAGTGGAGCCGGAAGTCGTTGCGCAGCAGATCGGTGAGGGAGGCCCGGACGTCCACCATCTTGTCCACCGGTTTGCCGTTGATGGTGCATTGGATGTGCTTGTACTGAATGCTCATGCCAGCTCACCTCCTGCCAGACGGACGGATTCCGCGAAGGCCCGCCGGGCGGTCTCCACCGCGATATGCTCCCGGAAGTCCTTGGCAGCCCGCCAGGAGTCCCGGGGATGGATGTCCTCCAGCACCGCCTTGGCAAACCGGTCTGCCAGGGCCCGGGTGGGGGCCTGCCCCTGTGCCGCCGCCTCGGCGGTGGACGCCCGCAGGGGGACAGGGCCTGCCACGCCGTAGGCGATCCGGGCCCGCTCCACCGTCTTTTTGTCTGGTGAGAGCCGGACGTTGACCGAGCAGCCCAGGGTGGCGATGTCCATGGCGTTGCGCATGGCGTACTTGATATAGTGGCCGTGGCAGTTTTCGTAGCTTTCTTTGGGGATGAGAATGGCGGTCTGGATTTCCCCGGGGCGGATATCCACCTTGCCTGCCCGGAGATAGAACTGCTGAATGGGGACGCGCCGTACCCCCTCGGGGCCGGTGAGCTCAATAATGGCGTCCCAGGCAAAGAGGGTGGAGGCGGAGTCGGCAGAGGTGACGCCGTTGCAGGTGTTTCCGCCGATAGTACCGATGTTGCGGATCTGGGGGCCGCCCACCTGATCCACCGCCTCCCCCAGCACGTTGATGTACTTCTGAATGATGGGGTCGTTGGTGATGGAGGTGAAGCAGGTGAGAGAGCCGATGCGGATGTTCTCCTCCTCATCCAGGGAGACGCCCCGCAGCTCGTCCATCAGATAGATGGAGATCAGCTCCACTCCGGCCCGCCTTCCCTCCCGAATCTGCACCAGCACGTCGGAGCCGCCGGCGATGATCTGGGCCTCCGGGTGCTCCACCCGGAGCCGGACGGCCTCCTCCACGCTGTGGGCCTCATAGAGGGCTTTGATGTCATACATGGGCAGTCTCTCCTTCCTGGAACAGCCCGGCCTCCCGGAAGGCCCGGAAGAGGACGTGAGGGGTCATGGGCGTCTGGTTGACCGCCACTCCGGTGGCGTTGGCAATGGCGCTGCGGATGGCAGGAGCGGGGGAGCAGGCGGGGGGCTCGCCCAGAGCCTTGGTGCCGTAGGGGCTGGTGGGCTCCGGATTTTCCACAAACAGGGCCTGAAGATGGGGGTGATCCATAAAGGTGGACAGCTTATAGTCCAGCAGGTTGTTGTTCAGCGCCCGGCCGGTTTTGGGGTCAAAGAGCAGCTGCTCGCTGAGACCGTAGCCAATGCCCATGCTCATGCCGCCGTGGACCTGGGCCTCCGCCAGGGCGGGATTGATCAGCTTGCCGCAGTCGTGGACGTTGACGATGTTGAGCAGCTTCACCTTGCACAGGGGGATATCCACCTCCACCTCGGCAAAGGTGCAGCCGAAGGAGTAGGCGTTGTTCTTGATCTGATAGGTGCTCTCCGCCGTGAGATGCTGGCTGTGGCTCAGGCTGTACAGGGCCTCGGTGGCCAGCTCCCCCAGGCTCATGAGCACCTGGCCGTCGCTGGTGCGGATAATCTGCCCGTCCACCAGATCCAGGTTGGCCCGGGTCTGCCGGGTCAGCTCCACGGCGTAGGTGAGAATGCGGTCCTTCAGCATGGCGCCGGTCTGCTGAATGGAGAAGCCGCCGATGTAGGTCTGCCGGGAGGCATAGGCGCCGGTGCCGAAGGGGGTGACGTCGGTGTCCTGGGTGGAGACGATGTGGACGTCCTCGAAGGGGATGCCGATGGCGTCCGCCGCCATCTGGGCATAGGCGGTGTCGCAGCCCTGGCCGATCTCAGTCTCGCCGGTCTGCACCTGCACCGAGCCGTCCTGGTTGAGCACCATCCGGCAGGAGGAGGACTCCAGGCTGATGGGCCAGACGGCGGTGTTGTACCAGAAGAGGGCCATGCCCACCCCCCGGCGGATGGGGCCGGTCTGATTGGCATAGGCCTTCCGCTTTTCCTCGTAGCCGATGGCCGCCATGCCCTTGTCCATGACCTGATTGAAGGTGTCGTAGTAGTTGCAGTTTTTGGAGAAGGCGTCGGTGTAGCCCTGGGGCATGACAATCTGCCGCCGGTACTCCACCGGGTCCCGGTGCAGCGCCCGGGCGATGTCGTCCAGGTGGCACTCGCCCGCCCACATGGCCTGGGGAATGCCGTAGCCCCGCATGGCGCCGGCCACCGGCCGGTTGGTGTAGACGGTGTAGGCGTCCGCCTCAATGTTGTCGCAGGGGTAGAGCTGGGGGAAGGCGCCCATGCCCTTGGCGGCGATGCTGTGGCCGTGGGAGGCGTAGGCTCCTTGGTTGGAGAAGCACTCGAACTTCCGGGCGGCCAGAGTACCGTCGGGACGGACGTAGGAAATGATATGGGTGCGAATGGCGTGGCGGACCCGGTTATTGACAAAGGTCTCCTCCCGGGCGCAGTCGATCTTGACCATACGGCCCCCCACCTGGGTGGTGAGCCAGGCGCACAGGGGTTCATAGAGGGCGTCCTGCTTGTTGCCGAAGCCGCCGCCGATGTAGGGCTTGACAATGCGCACCTTGCCCCAGGGGATGCCCAGAGCCTGACCGCAGACCCGGCGGATGATGTGGGGGATCTGGGTGGAGCTGACCACCGTGATCCGCCCCTTCTCCATAGAGGCGTAGCAGATGTGGTTTTCAATGTGGCAGTGCTGGACGGTGGGGGTGTCGTACCAGCCCTCCACCCGAATCAGACCCGGCTCCTGACGGGCGGTCTCGTAGTCTCCCTTGCGGATCTGGGTGTGGGCCAGAATGTTGTCCGGCCGCTCCTCGTGGATGGGAGGGCCGTCAAAGCCCATGGCCTCCTGGACGTCCAGCACAAAGGGATATTCCTCATAGGTCACCTTGACCAGCCGGGCGGCCTGGGTGGCGGCCACCTCGTTTTCGGCGATGACCACTGCCACATCGTCTCCGTAGTAGCGGACATGGCGGTTCAGAAGCAGCCGGTCCGCCACGTCCTGGTGATGGGGGTCGGTGGACCAGGGATGGCCCGCCGTGGGGAAGGGATTATCCGGCACGTCAAAGCAGGTGAGTACCTTGACTACCCCGGGGACGGCCTCCGCCTGGGCGGTGTCCACACCGGTCACCAGGCCGTGAGCGATGGTGGAGTGGACAATACGGGCAATCAGCGCGTCCGGGGCGCAGAGGTCATCGGTGTATTCCGCACGGCCGGTGACCTTGTCATAGGCGTCCACCCGGAGCTTGCTTTGCCCCACGCTTTTGCTCATAAAAGAGGACCTCCTTTTCTATCAGATGACTGCACGAAACTCATTTCTTAGGCTTTTTCCTGGCGTAGGGGGTCTGCTCCAGGGGGAGGGAGGTGCGGCGCAGGCCGTCGTAGCGGAAATAGGCGTCCGCCACGGCGGGGGCGGTGGGGATGGAGGTGATCTCTCCGATGCCGATGGCCCCGCAGGCTACGTCCAGCCCCGGCTTCTCTACCACAATGGCCTTGATCTCCGGCACCTGATTGGCCCGGAAGAGGCCCAGCGTGCCGAATTTGGCGGTGGGCTTGCAGTCCACCAACGGGTACTGCTCGGTGAGGGCAAAGCCCAGGCTCATGACCACGCCGCCCTCAATCTGCCCCTCGCAGGAGAGGGGATTCACCGCCTTGCCCACATCGTGGGCGGCCACCACCTGCTTGAGCTTGCCCTGATCATCCAGAATACAGATCTGGGTAGCGTAGCCGTAGGCCACATGGCTTACCGGGTTGGGCACCTGGGCCCCCAGGGGATCTGTCTTGGCAAGATATTCGCCGAAGTACTCTTTGCCCTCCAGGTCGGCCAGGGTTTTGCCTGTGAGCTCGGCTTTGAGCTGCTCACAGGCCCGGCGGCAGGCCTCGCCGGTGACCAGCGTCTGCCGGGAGCCGGAGGTGACGCCGGAGTCCGGGGCCTGGAAGGTGTTGGAGCGGACCACCCGCACCTGCTCCGGGGCCAGGTCCAGAAGGGTGCAGCAAAACTGCATCAGGACGGTGTGCAGCCCCTGGCCAATGCAGGAGGCGCCGGTATAGACCACCACCTGGCCGTTTTCCACCCGGAGCTTGCAGCGGCCGTAGTCGGGCAGGCCCACGCCCACGCCGGCGTTTTTCATAGCACAGGCGATGCCCACATACTTTGCCTGATCGTAATAGGGCTTGACCGCCTCCAGCGTCTCCACCAGTCCGGTCTCCAGCCCCACGATCTGGCCGTTGGGCAGCACCTCACCGGGGCGGATGGCGTTGCGGTACCGGATCTCCCAGGGGGAGATGCCCACAAGGTCTGCCATCTCGTTTAAGAGACTCTCCATGGCGAAGCAGGTCTGGGTGACGCCAAAGCCCCGGAAGGCTCCGGCAGGGGGATTGTTGGTGTAGTAGGCGATGCCGTCAATCTCCAGATTCTCATAGTGATAGGGTCCGGCGGCATGGGTGCAGGCCCGCTCCAGCACCGGACTGCCCAGAGAGGCATAGGCGCCGGTGTCCGAGATCACCCTGGCCTTGACGCCCTGAATGTTCCCGTTCTCGTCGCAGCCGATGGTAAAATCCATCTCCATGGGGTGCCGCTTGGGATGAACCAGCAGGCTTTCCGCCCGGGTCAGCTTCATCTTGCAGGGCCGTCCGGTGAGCAGGGCGGCCAGAGCGGACAGGTGCTGAACGGTCACATCTTCCTTGCCGCCAAAGCCGCCGCCCACCAGCATGTTCTCCACACGGACCTGACTGCGCAGCAGGCCCAGCATGGGCGCCGTCTCATGCTGGGTGGAGTAGGCGCTCTGGTCGGTGGAGAGAATATGAACCCCCTTGCCCTCGGGATAGCTGACGGCGCACTCCGGCTCCAAAAAGGCGTGCTCGGTGTAGGGGGTGGAAAAGTGCTTGGAGATCACATATTTGCTCCGGGCAATGGCGGCGTCCGCGTTGCCCCGGTGAATAAACTTTTCTGAGAGAATGTTGCCGGGGTGATTCTCGTGGAGCTGGGGGGCGTCCGGCGCCATGGCCTCCTCCGGGCTGCGGACCGGCTTGAGGGGGGTGTAATCCACCCGGATGGCGTCGGCGGCGGCCCGGGCCTGTTCCACCGTCTCGGCGGCCACAATGGCAATGACGTCTCCCAGAAAATGGGTGATCTCGCCCACGCCGATCATGGCAGGCCAATCGAGGAAGATATGTCCCACCAGATGCTGGCCGGGGATGTCCTCTGCGGTAAAGACCCCGGCCACGCCGGGCATGGCTTTGGCGGCGGCGGTGTCGATGGCGTCCACCCGGGCGCGGGGATAGGCGGAGCGGAGGGCGACCACATGGAGCATATTGTCCATATAGACGTCGTCCGGGTATTTGCCGTAGCCCAGCACCTTCTCCCGCACGTCCACCCGGGAGACCCGGCTGCCCAGGGTCCACTGATTTTCGCCCTCGATGATGCGCCCCTCCCGGAGCATCCGGGCGGCCAGCCTGACGGCGGCCTTGATCTTCACATAGCCGGTGCAGCGGCAGAGATTGCCCCGCAGGGCGAAGGCGATCTCCTCCTCGGTGGGGTCCGGATTCTGATCCAGCAGCGCCTTGGCGGCAATCACCATGCCGGGGATGCAGAAGCCGCACTGTACCGCTCCCGCCTGACCGAAGGCCTCCACATAGACCTCCTGCTCAAAGGGGGAGAGGCCCTCCACAGTCAGCACTGTCTTGCCCTCCAGCTTGTCGGTGGTGAGCACGCAGGCCTTCTGGGCCTTGCCGTCCACCAGAACCGTGCAGGTGCCGCAGGCACCCTCACTACAGCCGTCCTTGACCGAGGTCAGGTGCAGCACGTCCCGCAGATAGGGGAGCAGCTTTTGATTTTCAGAGACATGGACGGAGGTTCCATTGACGATAAAGTTGGCCATTGCAGGCTGCCTCCTTTCAGGGAAAAGGCGGAGTTGGAATGGAGCCTGATAAGTTTTGTACATGATACAACAATTTTTAGGAAAGTGCAAGGCGGCGGGGCGCTTTTCTCAGCTTCCTTCAAAAGTTTTGCAGCTTTTCCGACTATAGTTGCATGCACAGAAAAATGCTGGCAAAATTCGTTATATTTCTGCAAGAATATCGAGGCTGGAATGCAAAAAACTAGGTTCGAATCTCCGCCCGGCTGCCGCCGGCGGGGGCCTTGGTAACCACGACCTGCCGGTCGATCCGCTCCTTCAGCTCAGAGACGTGGGAGATGATGCCCACCAGCCGGTGTCCCTGGCTCAGATCGCTCAGGGCGGAGACCGCCTGATTCAGCGCCTCCTCGTCCAGAGAGCCAAAGCCCTCGTCCACAAACATGGTGTCCAGCTGGATGCCGCCCGCCCCGGACTGAATCTCGTCGGACAGCCCCAGGGCCAGGGAGAGGGAGGCCTGAAAAGCCTCGCCGCCGGAGAGGGTGCGGACGCTGCGGCGGGTGCCGTTGTAGTGGTCCAGCACCTCCAGCTCCAGACCGGTCTGGCTGCGCTGATTGTCCGCCGTGGCCTGACGCAGCAGCTCGTACTGGCCGGAGGTCATGACCATCAGCCGCAGATTCGCCCGGGCGAGAATCCGGTCCAGCCAGGTCATCTGGATATAGGTCTCCAACGTCACCTTGTCCTTGCCCCGGAGCTGGCCGCTTACCGTGTCGGACAGGGCTTTGAGCCAGCGTAGCTGCTCCTCCAGCGCCTCCAGCGCCTTGCTCTGGGTTTGGAGAATTTCCCGGGCGCTTTGGTTCCGGTCCAGCCGGAGGTGAAGGGCGTCCCGCCGGGCCTGCAGCTGCCGCCGTGCTCCGGCTTTTGCCTCCCGGACCTGAGCGGCCTCCTCCACAGAGGGTACCGGTTCCCGGGGAAGCTGGCTTTCCAGCGCGGTCATCGTTCCGGTGAGGCTGTCCACTGCGGCAGACGCCGTCTGTGCCTGCCGCTGTGCCCGGAGCAGGGCGGATTTCAGCGCCTGTTCCTCCGCCGACAGGGCGGCGATGTGGGCCCTGGCCTCCCGCTGGCTGGGGTAGGCAAGGGTTTTGGCCAGGGATTCCCGCTCCTTTGTCAGCGTGTCCGCCTGCGCCTGCAGGGCGGCGCGCCGCTTTTCACCCTCCTGACGGCGGACAGTGAGCTGCTCCAGCCGTTGTTCCAGCAGGGGCAGCGCCTGCCTGTTGTGCTCCAGAGCGGTCTCCACCTCCCGGGCCAGCGCAAGATCCCGTCTCAGCCCGGCCCGATCCTGTTCCAGTGCCTGCTGCCGCTGATGCAGGGCGGCGGAGATCTGCTCCGAATCGGGCATCTCCAGCTGAGACAAAAGCTGGCTGCGCAGGTTCTCCGCTTTTCCCCGGAGGGCGGCGGCCTGACTGCTCAGATCTCCGGCCTGCTGTTCAGCGGTCTGGAGCTGGGCCTTCTGCCCTTCCAGCTGCTGCTGACTGGGAGCGTCTGCCCGGGGCCGGGCAGGGGCGGGATGGTGCAGAGCGCCGCAGACAGGACAGGGCTTGCCTTCCTCCAGAGTGCCTGCCAGCAGGCCCGCCTGACTGTCCAGAAAGGCCCGCTCCTGCCGGGCGTACTGCTCCCGCAGGGCGCTCAGCCGGTTGGCGGCGGACTGATAGTCCCGCTGCACCCGGGCGAGCTGCCCGGCAGTGCGGGTCCAGTCCTGATGCTGGGTCTGGAGACGGCCCAGCTGGGCGGACCGCTCTTCCAGCCGCTCCGCCCGGCTGTCCAGGGAGGAGAAGGCCTGACGGCGCTGCTCCAGCGTTTCCGTCTGGGCCTGAAGAGCGGACTGCTGCGTTTTCAGCTCCTCTGCTGTGGAGCGGTCCACCTCCGACTGCCGGGACAGGGCATCCTGCTCCTGCCGGGTCTGGCGGATGCCTTTTTCCAGCTGTTCCAGCCGGGCGTACTGGGGCAGCAGCGTCTCCTCCCCGGCAATCTGGCGGCTGAGGGCCTCCTGCCGGGGCTGATTGGCCTGGGCGGATTCCAACGCTGTCTGTGCGGCGGTCAGCGCCTGCTGATTCTGTGCCAACTGCGCCCGGGCGGCGGTGAGCTGACGGTTCAGCTCGGCTGTCTGCTGGGCTTGGGTCAGCGCCCGGTCTGCCCGGGTGAGCCCGGCCTCCGCTTGGGTCAGCTCCGCCTGCAGGGCCTGAAAGTCGGCTTCATCCTGTTGGCA
This sequence comes from Candidatus Onthomonas sp., assembly GCA_051866795.1. Taxonomy (GTDB): domain Bacteria; phylum Bacillota; class Clostridia; order Oscillospirales; family Oscillospiraceae; genus Onthomonas. The sequence goes on from JBJDXT010000109.1 coordinate 34,554, forward strand.
GAGAGTGTCCGCCAATGCCAGCACCTCTTCCAGCGGCGGCAGAGATTCGCTGGCCTGGAGATCGGCAAGCCGTTCCTGCGCCTCGGAACCCTCCGGTGCCTGAAGCCGGGCCAGCGCCTGAAGCAGGGTGCGGCCCGTCTCTCTGGACTGCTGCTCCAGTTGGGTGGCGTCCCGCTTCACCTGCTCCTGAAACTGCTGGTACCGGCCGGTGTGAAACAGCTCCCGGAAGATGGCGCTGCGCTCCTCCGTCCTGGCCAGCAGCAGCTTGAGAAAGTCCCCCTGGGCGATCATGGCGATTTGAGTGAACCGGTTCCGGTCCAGCCCCAGCAGCTCAGTGACCGCCCGGGTCACCTCCCGGCTTTTGGTCACCGGGGGGCGGCCGTCGGGATAGATCAGAGAGGCGTCTCCCTTTTGCCGGGTCTCCCCGGTGCCCCGGGCCTTGGGCCGGAGGTATTCCGGGTTGCGGCGGACGGTGTAGACCTGGCCCCGGTAGAGAAATTCCAGCTCCACATAGGTCAGCGTCTCCGGGGCGGCGTATTTGCTGCGGAGCATGGCCGCCTCCCGGTTCTGGCCGCTGGCCTCTCCGTAGAGGGCGAAGGTGATGGCGTCAAAGATGGTGGTCTTGCCCGCGCCGGTGTCTCCGGTGATCAGGTAGAGGCCCTCTTCCCCCAACGGACGGAAATCCAGCTCCTGGACGCCGGCGTAGGGGCCGAAGGCGGACAGGGTCAGGCGCAGCGGTCTCATAGCTCCTCCTCCCAGATTCGGGTCATGAGCCGGGCGGCGTAATCCAGCTGCTCCCGGCCCATGGGCTGATTGTTCTGTGTCTCATAGAAGTCGGCCAGCAGCTCCAGAGGGCTGCGCCGGTGGGTCTCGCCGTCAGGAGTTACGGTCTGACTGCTCCGGGTGCGCCGGTTGTCGTACTCCAGACTGAGCAGGTTGGGATAGACGGTCCGCAGCCGGCCCAGAGCCTGGGGAATGTCCTCCTCGTCGGTGAGGACGATGTGCAGATAGTCCTGGGTGTTCCGGTCCTGATAAAACCGCCGGTCGGTTAGCTCCAGATAGGTGCCCCGGAGGGTGGAGAGCTCCCGCAGGGGGGTGAGGGGACGCTGTTCCAGCCAGACGGCGCCCTTTTCCTCCAAGGTCACCAGCAGGGCGGACTTGTCCTGCCCTGCTTCAGAGAAGGAGTATTTCAGCGGCGTGCCGCAGTAGCGCACCGTCTCCCGGCCCACCCACTGGGGGGTGTGGAGATGGCCCAGAGCCACATAGTCAAAGGCGTCGAAGAGACCGGCGTCCACCTGGTCCAGACCGCCGATGCTGACCTCCTCCGACTGGCACTGTCTGGCCCCGGCCACATACTGGTGGGCTACCAGCAGATTGCGGCGGTTGGGGTCCAACGGCATATGGCTCAGAACGCAGGCCAGGGCGTCCTGATAAGAGCTAATCTCCTCCTCAGGATAGACCTGCCGGACGGACACCGGCTTGAGGAAGGGGAGCAGGTAGACGGCGACCTCCCCCCACCGGTCGCGAAAGAGCACCGGCTCCGGGGCGCCGGAGAATACCGGGGCGATGTGGATGCCGCCGCCCTCCATCAGCCGGGCGCCGAAGGACAGCCGCTGGGCGGAGTCGTGGTTGCCGCTGATGAGCAGCACCGGTGTCCCCTGACTGGCCAGACTGGTGAGAAACCAGTCGCACAGGGCCACCGCCTCGGCGGAGGGGACAGCCTTGTCATAGACGTCCCCGGCGATGAGCACGGCGTCCGCCTCCTTGGCGATGGGGAGCAGCTGCTCTAAAATAGAACGCTGATCCTCCAGCAGGGAGCAGCCCAGCAGCCGCTTGCCCAGGTGGAGGTCAGAGAGATGCAGAAATTTCATGACAGAACCTCGCGGAATCACAAAAGTCTTTTCTCAACAGACTGTCAAAAAAGTCCAAAACCAGCTTTTAGGATGCAAGAGCCTCGCAGAGT